>JBJOHD010000001.1:0-21366 GCA_046047875.1 Pseudomonadota bacterium
GTACCGACCTTTCACACCCCTCAAAGAAAACCGCTCCACGATATCCTCACCGCGATCCGTGAAAGATGCACCGTGGGTACCGCGGGATATCTGCTCGCCCAAAACGGGGAGCGCCATCTAAAACCGGTCGATGAAATGGTGCGGCTCTTTAGAGAGGATCGCCCCGCGCTCGAGCGCACCCTCGAACTCACCGAGATGACCGCAGGGTTCTCGCTCGACGAGCTTCGCTACGAATATCCGACCGAGATCTGCCCCGCGGGGCACGATGTCCACACCTACCTCACCGAAAAAACGTGGGCGGGAGCGAGAGAGCGCTACCCGAGCGGGATCCCCGCAAAAGTCGAGCAGGCGATTAAGGAGGAGCTCGCACTTATTCGGGAGCTCGCCTACGAAAAGTATTTCCTTACCTGTCACGATATCGTGGTCTTCGCCCGGAGTCGGGGGATCTTGTGCCAAGGGCGGGGTGCTGCAGCGAACTCGGTGGTGTGTTTCTGTTTAGGCATCACCTCGGTTGACCCCGCGACGATCGATCTTCTCTTTGCACGCTTCGTCAGTAAAGAACGCAACGAGCCCCCCGATATCGATATCGACTTCGAGCACGAGCGGCGCGAAGAGGTGATCCAGTATATCTACACGAAATACGGACGGGAGCGGGCGGGATTAACGTGTGCAGTGATTACCTATCGGTATCGGAGCGCCATCCGTGAGGTCGGCAAAGCTTTAGGACTCTCGCTCGAAATCGTCGATAAGCTCGCGAAACTCGTTCACCGCTGGACCGACTGCATTATCGCAGCGGAAGATCTCCGTGCCCTCGGATTAGATCCGAACGATTCGACGATTCAAAACGCGATCCGGTTAAGCCACGAGCTTTTAGGTTTCCCTCGCCACCTCTCCCAGCATGTGGGGGGCTTTATCATCTCCCAGGAACCGCTTTCTGAGACGGTACCTATTCGAAACTCCGGCATGGAGGATCGAACCATCATCGAATGGGACAAAGATGATATCGATGCGCTCGGGATGCTCAAAATCGATGTGCTTGCCCTCGGTATGCTCACCTGTATTAGGAAAGCGCTCGAATTTGTAAACCTTCGCCGTAGCGAAACCGGTGCTGCGCCCCTCGCACTCCACTCGATTCCGCCGAACGACACCGGTGTCTACGATATGATCTGTCGCGCCGACACCGTCGGCGTCTTCCAGATCGAATCGCGGGCCCAGATGTCGATGCTCCCCCGGCTGCGCCCCCGCTGCTTCTACGATCTTGTTATCGAGGTTGCTATCGTCCGCCCCGGCCCGATCCACGGCAACATGGTGCATCCGTACTTAAAGCGCCGAAGCGGCAAGGAGAAGATTCATTTCCCCGACGAGCAGGTAAAGGCGATCTTAGGAAAAACGCTCGGCGTACCCCTTTTTCAAGAGCAAGCGATGCGGCTCGCAATCGTACTCGCTGATTTTTCACCCGGCGAAGCTGAGAAGCTTCGCCGCGCGATGGCGGCGTGGAAGAGAAATAAGGAGGTCATCGCTACCTTTAAGCAGAAGATCGTAGCCGGCATGACCCAAAACGGCTACTCCGTCGAGTTCGCTGAAACGTGTATGGAGCAGATTAAGGGGTTTAGCGAATACGGCTTCCCTGAGTCCCACGCCGCGTCGTTCGCGCATCTCGTTTACGCTTCCGCATGGATAAAACATCACTATCCCGCCGAATTCGCGGCGGCGCTTCTTAATAGCCAGCCGATGGGGTTTTACGCTCCAGCGCAAATCGTGCGCGATGCTCAGGATCACGGCGTGTGTGTTCGGGGGGCAGATATCGCCTACAGCGGTTGGGATACCCGAATTGAAGAAGACGATGTCTCGAAACACCCTGCCATACGGCTCGGACTCCGACTTTTTAAGGGAGTACCCCGAAACGAAACCGAGCTTCTGCTTCGTTCGCTCGAGCGCCACCGCGATGGGACAAGAGGGGAGACGATAAAAAATATCGAGACGTTTTGGCTCGCGGTTACACGCGACTACACCGATTCCCTGGAGCGACCGTACCGCTCGACGTTACAAGCGCTCGCTCGAGGGGATGCGTTCGGTTCTTTCGGGCTTACCCGGCGCGAGGCGTTATGGGCGATTCGAGGGCTCCCTGAGATACCCCTCCCGGTTGAGCGAGCGACATTAGGCTATCAGGTACAAGAGCCGGCGCGATCGTTTCTTCCAAAGACTACCACCCAACAGGAGATGTTCGCCGACTACGCCGCAAGCGGACTCTCGTTAAAGGGGCACCCGATCGGGTTTATCCGCCACGAGCTTACTCGTCGAAAGGTCTCCACAGCGGGCGCCTTAAAATCACTGACCAAATCGCCCCGTGACCGCACCGTCTCGATCGCCGGGGTCGCCATCATTCGCCAACGCCCCGGCACCGCGAAAGGGGTGGTCTTTATCACCCTCGAAGACGAAACGGGGATTACAAACCTCATCATCCGCCCCGATGTGTTCGAAAAATATCGCCGTATCGTCCTTTCAAGTTCATGCCTTCTCGCCACCGGTCACCTCGATCGAATCGGTGAAGTCGTTTACATCAACACCTTCGCCCTCGAATCGATCGACTCCCTTATCGCGGGACAAGCGCAGCAGGGGCAGAGCTATTCGTATTGATCGAAACACGGACAGCGGACATAGCCGGTGATTCGATATTGGAGGGCCGGATTCTATCCGGCTTCTTTCAGTGGTGGTAACTGCAACACGGCCCGATAGAATCGGGCCGAAACGCCACAGGTGCCCCAAGCTCGCATTTGCGCGGAGGCTTCAGACGTTCAACAAAATAGCGGGGAAAAAGAGAAAAGGAGGGAGCTCACATCGATCGAGAACCATAGTTGCAGCAGTGCGGTAGCACTGTACAAATACAGCGCTCGACCGATGCAAGCCCAAGAACGAGGTTTTTACACCTGCTCTCTTTTACCTCCTATCGTGTCACCCCTGCCTTTGACGACGACGATCAGCGCGTTCGGCCATGCGAGCGCGGATGTCGTCGTCTCGACCGAGAGTGCCGTCCTGCTGGGTGTACTTGGAATCTTCATCGTCCTGGAACCATTCAAACGGATCCACGACGACCTGACGGGTGTTGTTCTGGCGACGGTTAAACGTATTCCGTTCCGCCCGAGCAGCATTCCGTTCCGACTCCTTGTACACCTTCTGCTCCGTGCGGGCACGCAGCTTCACCTCATCCATGTCACGCGCCGCCTGGGTCCTGTCTACGCGAATTTCGTCGCGGAGAACCGGATCCTTGGTGGCGTCGTACTCGGCGGTGAGAAGCTTGATCTCGTCACCGAGCTCCCGTTCGAGAGAGGTGTACGAGGCGGTCTTCTGAGCCTTGTAGACGGTGCGATCGCCGGCCGTCTGACAAGCACCCATGAAGACCGAGAGGACGAGAACGAACACGATGTTGAAAAAACGAACTGCCATGGCATTGCTCCTTTGCTAGAGATCTGTCAGTGACCAGTTCGCCACAGTGGCGAGTGGTACACTCGCCTCCCGTCTTCCCTAGAAGCCGGAAAGTGAGTGCACCACCCCTACAACCTGAAAATCGATGTGAACTACCCGTATGCGAATGTGAAAGCGCGTAGGGCCTTGCGAAGAAACCGCTCCGAGCGATACTTCACGACCCTTTCGATGTTATGGGTGGTTTTAACAGCGGGGGAGCACCACCTAACTGTCCGTTTCCACTACCAAAATAAGCGATTACTACCTCAATTATACTGCGATCGGTAACCTTACTCTACTTAACCGATTGAAGCCGCTCGATATGAAGAAAGTCGATATTCTCCTCCTCTGTCTCGTCCTCGCTATCGTCAGCGCTGTTGGCTCCCGACTCCCCTTCAGCGTTAATCCGAACTTCATGTTCCAAGAGCAGTATGGCCTCGCCTACAATTTCGCTCCGCACCTCGGCGCGCTATGCGATCCGGATCCACTGAAGGGACTTGAAGGCCCAACCTCGAACGTGACCGACCAACGCTCGTTAAGTCTTCTTTATGTTGTCCCGACGAAGCTCCTCCGGAGCTTCGTCGATACCTACGCGCTCCATCGGGCCCTCGGGTTACTTTTTTTTGCGGTTACCCTCATCGGACTTTGGGGAATCGCCCGAGCGCTCGAATTTTCCCTACTCGCCACTGCCCTTCTTCTCACCGGGGTCGGGCTCAGCACCCAGCTCGTCTCGTATCTCTACGAGTCGAAGCTCACTATCACCTCAGCTGCGTGGTTCTCTGTAGCGTTGTGGTGCATCGCCTCCCTCGAGCGTACCCTCACGACGGGGCAACGACGCGGCGCCGTGAAAGCGGCGGTCCTCCTCCCCTTTCTTCTCGCACTATCGTATGAGACCTATACGGTATCCCGCCCCCTTGCAGTGATGCTCCTTGTGTTTGTCGGTTTTCGGCTGTGCCTTGGGGACATTCGAGGCTCTCGTCTAAGGTTGATCGGCTCCTTCCTCGGGAGCGCCGCTCTGGCGGGACTCACCTTGAAGCTCCTCCATCCTGCGATGCGCTTCGATCAGACCCTCTTCGAAGGACGTACGGAGAGTCTTATCACTCCAGCCGGAGGGCTCTTTCACGCCTGGAGAGAAACAATTCTTGCTCGAATCAGCGAGATACCCACCCTCTTTAAGTGGTCTCCGAGCTATTTTAGCTCGGAGACACCCGCTGAAGCGGGCGCTCTGGAGATCTGGCTCGTCTTCGGCGTTTTAGCGTTTATTGCCCTCCTCGCAGCCGCTCGTCCCGGAGCAACGACGCTGCGGGAAGCTCTTGAGCGAAACCGGTCGTTCTACATTCTCGTTATTCTCATCGCCGGTGTTGCTTTCACCATACCCCTCTTCTCGATCACCCATATTCGGGGGCATCGGCTCTTTGCTCTTTTCATCGCTCTCCCGATCTTCATCGCTGCGATCATCGATGCACTCCGCAAATCGGACCTGAAGATAGTTCGTCACGGGAGCGGCTTCGCAGCGATACTCATCATCATCGCGCTCGCCGCCCATCGAGTGCCGCTCATCTTAGCGTGGCGTCCCCCGCCGCACTTCACCTTCCCCCTCTCTCAGGACACGATAACCGCGCTCAAGACCCTTCCCCTCCCTGACGGACTCTCGCCGCAGCCGAACTCGGTGCTCGTACGGGTGTGCGATCAAGCCCAGCCCCCGTCGTGGGAGCATTTTTGGAACGGGGCGCTCTACGTGAGCGATTACGGGTGTAAGGTAGGGGGGGCATCGACCCGCCTTAGCTGCGACTGCGGAAGTCGGGAGTTTACTGACGGCCTCCAGGGAATAGTATGCCTCACCCGCACGTCGTTGAACGGCGAGCTCCAATTATCCACCCACTACATCCCGCTCGAGGGGCGGTAGAGAACCGAGGCCTATCACCGCGTCTCCACCGACGGGGGCGCGAGCGCGTCGATCTCACGCTCTATCTCCTGAAGAGAGTCATCGGTTCGGGGCACTTCAGGTGCGCCCTGCGCCGCCTCTCCCCGAAGAAGCTTAAGATCACGCTTCGCCTCCTCTTTCATCGCCTTCTTAAGATCACCGGCCAACTTCGCCTCGCCCCGATGAAGGCGTTCGACAAAAGCATCTTCTCCTCGCGCTATATCGCGCTCGACATCCCGCTCGCTCTCATCGGTGTCGTACGCCCGAGCGCCATAGGGAATCGCGATTACGACTAAACCCAGAAGACATCTCACTAGAGCTCGAATCATCGTCCCTCCTCCTTAATAGATCGAATCTTCCCGAGCGAGGTACGCTCGATTATCTCAACAACACGCACATCGCGGATCTGCGCACATGGAAGCACCCGGGCATTAAACTCTCCTTTTATCGCTTCGCCAAGGGTGGAGTCGGTGGTGAAGAGAATCAGCACTTTCCCCAATCGAGGATCGTCGTTCGCCTGAAGCGCCACGTCCCCCACGACTGAGAATCCCGCCCGAATATCTCGCACCATAAGGGAAAGCTCTTGAAGATTAACCCCCTCTCCCCCTACTTTTACCAACTCATCGACACGACCGAGGGGACGAATCGCCTCACCAATAAGTTCCACCCGATCACTGGTGCGATACCACGATTCGCTCGGTCGCTCAGACACAGTTACAGTATCACCTACGATCCGTGCTGCCGCGGTAAAAAGAGCGGGGCTTCTCAACTCAAGGACATCGTCTGCGATTCGGGCCTCGATATGCGAGAGCAACTTCAAGGGAGGAACCTCACCGGGCCTGTTTTCCAGACTTTTAAGCTCTGCCGTCGCTACCTGCGAAGCACACTCGGTAAATCCAAAACTCGGCAGAAGGGGCCAGCCGAGCGCCCGTCCCGCACAGTACTCATTCGTGGATATCGCTCCCCCTCCCACGATCGCGGCACGCACACTTCCAGGCGCTTCGAGCCCTTCGCGCACCAGATCGATCACCTGAGTGGGCACGAGTGAGACGATCGTGCCTCCGCTTCGTTTAACATCGTCAACAAACCCTTGAGCCCCCCACCGCCGCTCATTTCCCGCGCCTCTTACAAACCTCGCTCCGGCGACATGCGCCCGAACCTGGAGCCCCAAACCACCCACATGAAAGTCAGGCAAACACGAGACAAACACATCATCGCTCGTGGCGCGAATGTGCTGGTTCGCCGCAGTCGCCGACGCCCACAGCGCTTCTTCGGGAAGAGCTAGAAACCTCCACTCCCCACCATCTCTCCGTGTCGTACCGGAGGATGCGATCCACACTCCACTTCCCTCAGGAGAAACAGACCGCAGAAGCTCCTTAACAGTCCGCTCTCGCTCGCCACCAAATCGAGGATCAAGGAGAACTGAAAACTCCCCTCGATACGGGGTGAATTCGAAGACTCCGAAATCAGTTCCCATGGGGCACACCACCTAAGATAAACCCAAGGGTTAAAAGTAATCCGAAGCCAAGGTGAATAAACGCACACCGTCCAAGGTACCGATTTAGTTCCGCACTCGGTCGGATCGACCAGATCTCACGTGCTACTCGGAGCGCATGTGGGAAAAGAATAAGCGGCAAAACCGCCGCCCAACTCCACGGAGTTTGCACCCAATAAAAACCCGCTAGGAACGGCACGACGAGGAGCCCAGCTATCTCTATCTTCGCCCCCCGCTCTCCCAACACCACCGCAAGCGTTCGTTTATCGACACCGCTATCGGTCTCACGATCACGCAGATTATTAATAGCGATAAGCACTACCGCGAGCGAGCCGATCTGACCCCCCGCAACGAGCCCAGACACTGGCCACGTCCCTGTATGGAGAAAGACCGTACCGGACACCGCAACGAGCCCAAAGAAGATCAACACGAAGAGATCGCCGAGCCCCCGATAGGCTAACGGATACGGCCCCCCGGTGTAGGTATAGCCGAAAAGAAGGGAGAGAAGACCGATGAGCAGGATCGGCGTTCCCCCGTGCCAGACGAGATACGCGCCGAAGAGGAGCGCTATAAGAAACGCGCCGATCGCCGCCTTATAGACAAGCGCCGGAGAAGCACCTCCTGATTGGGTTATCCGCGTTGGGCCTATCCGCGCTGCAGTATCGGCCCCTTTTTCAAAATCGATGACGTCGTTAAAAAAATTGGTGCCGATCTGAATCGCCGTTGCGCTGATAAGCGCTGCGATCGATACGAACCACGCGAACTCAGCGCTGGGCGATAACTTCGCCCCAAGCACCGACCCCACCACCACCGGCACAAGCGCCGCGGTAAGTGTTTTGGGCCGCGCCGCCGCTATCCAGGGACGAAGAGCCATCGGTTACGGCAACCGCGGAAACTTCTTAAAGTTCGGCTTCCGCTTCTCCACGAACGCCTGTTTTCCCTCTTTGGCTTCTTCCGTCATGTAGTAAAGGAGGGTCGCATTTCCAGCGAGATCTAAAAGCCCCATCTGCCCATCGCAGTCAGCGTTCAGCGACGCTTTAAGACACCGGAGCGCAAGCGGCGAGAGCTCCAGCATCTCACGGCAAACTTTAAGGGTCTCTTTTTCTAGATCGGCGAGCGGCACTACCCAGTTTACAAGCCCCATCTCGAGCGCTTGCTGCGCGTCGTACTGCCGGCACAAGAACCAGATCTCCCGCGCCTTCTTTTGCCCGACGATGCGCGCGAGGTACGAGCTCCCAAGTCCACCGTCGAACGAGCCGACCTTGGGTCCTGTTTGTCCGAACTTTGCATTATCGGCGGCAACGGTGAGATCGCACACCACATGAAGCACGTGCCCTCCGCCGATTGCGTATCCCGCAACCATCGCGACCACCGGCTTTGGAAGACCGCGAATCTGTTTCTGCAGATCGAGGACGTTGAGCCGCGGAACTCCTTGAGAATCGATGTAGCCCGCATGGCCCCGGATCTTTTGATCTCCCCCTGAGCAAAAAGCCTCCGGTCCCTCACCGGTTAACACCACGACACCGATCTGGTCGTTGTCGCGCGCGAGATTAAACGCGTCCTGCATCTCGATGATCGTCTGCGGACGAAAGGCGTTTCGCCGCTCAGGGCGATTGATCGTTATCTTCGCGATCCCGTCGCTCGTTCGCTCGAACTTAATGTCTTCGTACGTCTTAATCGTTTCCCACATAAGCGCCTCTCTCTAAGGGCAGAGATTGTAACTTAAAAGGGGGGTAAAACTCATCTAGGGGTAGCCGCGATAACCCACCGATCCCGGTAGCGATAGCGAAATCGAGGATCCTAAACACTTCAATGGGTTAGCTCTTTTTGTTTACCGAGGCCGACCACGTGTATCGCTGAAACGAGCCTTGAAGCCCTTTCGAACAGCTTCCCACTTCCTCACGGTTCGAGAGATTAAGGCCCCCACCCGTTCGAGGGTTCTAAAGCGAGCTCTGGCGCACCGGATGAGAAACTTCCCACGAGCTCTCCCGACTACTCGATACATCGGACTACGGCAAAACGAACGACCAAGCGATCTAAAAGTACTCGCGCAAAAACTCCACCTCATCGCCTGAGAGTTCGTCCTCCCCCGTTACCATCGCTACCGCAGGGGGATGGAACTGCAACTCCGCGGGGAGGACCCAAAAACCGACACGCTCATAAAGCGTTGGGCCTACCTCGGAATAGAGCATAAACCGTGTCGCTCGATCCTCAGCGCGAAAAAGCTCCATCACCGCCCGAAGGAGGAGCGACGCCACCCCCCGCCCCCGCTGAGCGGGCACCACCGACATCGAGGCGATCCCAACAAGCGACCGACGAAACCGGATCGTATTTAGATTCCCCACGATCTCTCCCGAGGGAAGCTCGAACAGATACCGCGTTCCCCGGAGATGATTGGGGTTCGTCGCATAACTCGCCACAAACTGAGCAACAGAAAGGCCTTTTCCCCACGCATCGTGCCCAAACGCGAGGATGGTCGCCTCATCTTCCGGATGCACCACCCGCACCCGTCCCACCTCCTGAAACCGCTTTTCCCCACCATCGGCGGGGCCGTGAAACATCCCGTGGGGCCGCACCCACATCGAAGAGATCTCGTTATCGTAGAGCGCCCGGTACACCTCAAGAGGTTCGAGGGTCTCCGAATGCGCCCCTCCGCCTAGGGAGAGGTAATACATCCCTTTCGTGTGTCGATAGATGATCCACATGCTCCTCGAGGGTACCATCGTGGTATGTGTCGGCGAAAGACTCGGCTTGAACGGTGCGCTCAATGTGGAACGAAGCGGTCATCCGTGTGTTCGAATTTCCCTTCTTAGTGCTCACTCAGAACGTGTATCGAGCCAGTCGATGCGGGGGGCGGTGGCGGATGGGTGCATTTGGTGCACTCGAGCGTCACCTTTATAGGCTGCTCCAACCAGCATTCTATCCTGCACGATTTTATCGGTTCGCTACCGAACGCCGTGCACTCATGACCCACATTGTCATTGGGCATATCGATCGTCTTACGGGGTTTACAGCCATTAAGTAGACTATCGCACTGACTGCAGCTTCCACATCCGGGACACGAGGCAGCCGGGGTTCGCATATCAATGTGATTTAAAAGTGTTGACGTGCAATCCGAGAGACCCATATTGCAACAGTTCGTCAAATCTCGGACCCCTTCAAACCCTTCTGAAAATTTGTATTCCACAGTGGCTCCGCCAAAACTCACGCTACGATCCCGTTTCGAACCACACTCAAGCTCAATCTGTTGAGGAGGAGCAGAAGAAACCAAAGGATCTTGAGCCGTAAGTAAATTTTCCAAAGAAGACCCGATGAGGAGCTCTGGGGAATCCTCAGAATAGACAGCCTGGCTCCACAAGAGAACTAGGCTTCCCAAAAGCCAAAACTTAGATACGCAACTATTCGCCGCCATAGCTAAACCCTCTTTAAGCCCCAAGCTGACTCGATCCTCGAGTCTTACTTTTGGACCGGGACGACTAAAACCTACTTACCGCCGATGTTATGCATCCAACTGGACTAAATGCCTCATAAATCCGATGCAACCGAACCCCTGCCGATCTCCATAATTAGGTCATGGGGTTAGCTCAGAACATTCAGAGCACGGTCGCCGACTCCGTCGCCCTTACCGAGTTGTGCGTCCCGTGTTTACCCTCGTGACCTGAGCTTTTAAGCAGCATACGAGCTCTCGACTCCGAAACTACCTACGTACCTCAATTGCTTGGATTCTTTCCCCTCAACGCTTCGGTTCAATACCAAAAGTCAGACGAGGAGACAGGGCAGCTTCGAAACGGTTGCTCGTTGGCAAATCCTCACTATAGCTTCGCGACCCGTAAGCGATCGTACCGCTCCCACATCCGCTCACTCGCGGGTTCATCGGGGCGAATCTCGATGACAACGCGATCGGGGAGATCTTCGGGGAACGGAGGCGCATCTACCCAGAGGTACTTAAATCCCCACATCGAGGCCCATCCTTCAAACGACACCGAGTGCTCGTTTCTAAAGAGCTTTTCGCTAAACATCCGCCGAAAGATCTGGCCGCCGCCGTTATTGACGACAACGATCCGGGTTTTACCGCTCTGGGCCGCCGCGGACGGGGCGCTCAGATCGTACAACGTCGTAAGGTCCCCAAGGATACACCACCTCTCGGCGGCCTCGAGGCTCCATCCCAAAAACGTCGAGAGCTGACCATCGATCCCGTTCGCACCCCGATTCGCCTCGATGTCACGCCACACCTTGTCTCGCACCGCACCGAGATCCCATTCTCGGATCGGGAGGCTATTACCGAGATACACCGCAGCCTCCTCCGGAATTCGCCTCGAGAGCGATCGAATAAGCGCCACCTCCGAGGTGGGCTCGCTCTCGATACACTCGATAAGCGCCGCACCAGCGGCGCGGTCACCCGCCACTATCGCCGAGCACTTTGCGCTCCAATCCCCAGCGGCGACCACCGGCAAACCTTCGAGCGGCGCGGTCACAACCTTTCCCCGGCCGAGCCCCGGAAATCGGGTAGCGGTGATATGGAGAACGGGGAGAGCTGAAAATCGTTCGTCGAGATCACGCCACACCCGCGCGGACGGCACACCTCCGACCCGAATCACCCGGTCGAACGTCCCAGCCTGGAGAAGTTTCTGAACGGCGGCGTTTCCCCCGGTAAGTTCGGTGTCTCTACACGACGGAGCACCCCTTAGCCCCGATGTCGCCTCCAGAAGGGTAGGCGCTTTCAGCGAAGATACGAAATGCTCGACCCCTTCACGGGCCGCTGCCTTTACCGGACCTACGATAACAAGGGGCGCCGCGCTTCCTTGCAAGAATCCGACGAGCGCCTCCTGAACCGCACTCTTTGACCCTCCAACCGAACGCGCTGGGGAAGCGATCTCAAAATCCAGACCGGGTGACTCCCCCTCGTTTAACGGCTCATCGAACGAAAGGTTGAGATGGAGCGAGCCCCCCTCAAGGGAAAGCTCTCGCGGCCACTCCTCCCCCGCCTCGATGTCTACACACCGAGAGACATACGGGCCGAAGATCCCCACCTGATCGATCGTTTGGGGAGCGCCGGTGCCCCTAAGCCGCCGGGGGCGGTCAGCGGTCACCGCAATAAGTCTCACCCCGCTATAGTGCGCTTCGATAAATGCGGGCAAAAGCTCCGCCACCGCGGTGCCGGAGGTGGTCACGATCGCTACCGCGCGCCCGGTACGCTTCGCCCGGCCGAGCGCAAAAAATGCGGCGCTTCGCTCCTCAAAAAAAGAATGTACCGCAAATCCCCGTTGCCGCTCCAAGAGGACGATGAGGGGAGCGTCGCGCCGCCCCGCACATACAACGAGCTCTCCCACCCCAAGGTTCGAGAGGAGTCGTAGAATCGCGAGGGCAAGGGTTCGATTTTTCACACCGTTCGTAATCTTTATAGCGACTGATGATATCTTACGACGACAGACCTAAGAGCGCCCGAATCGAGGCGATCTTTCCGCACGCTTCGGCGTACTCCCCTTCCGGCGACGACCCCGCGACGATACCACACCCCGCTCCGATCACCGAGCCGTTTTGGCCCCACTGAATATTTCTAATCGCCACTACACACACCATCTCCCCGCTCGGAAGCACCACCCCGAACGGAGCGCCGTGACGACCCCGCGGGACGGCGGCTTCCCGCTCAAAAAGCCACCGCAACCCGGTTTCACGGGGCACCGCGCCGAGGGCGGGGGTAGGATGAAGCCTCCGCACAAGATCCTCAAACTCAGGCGCCACGCGAGGATAAACGGTAATTGGCGTGTACAGGTGACGGAGCTTCGGCAGCTCCCGAACCGTTGTTTCCCCGACCACGACATCACCAAGGTCACGAAGCGCCTCCTCGATGAACTCTATAACAAGGCGATGCTCCCGCCGCTCCTTCTCGTCAAAGAGGAGTTCGCTGGCAGAGGCCCCCGCGTCGATTCGCTGCGTACCCGCGAGCGCCATCGTGGTGATTACCCCATCAACCCCCACTCGAAAGAGCACCTCAGGAGTAACACCGACTATTCCGTCTTCGTGGCCGCTGAGTCCATACGGGAGCTGTACACCGGCATGAGACACGGCGTTCATGCAAAGGAGAGAACGCTCTTGGTCGCTGGGTAGCCAGTCGCTCCTTTCAAACCATACCGGCACTATCTTCGTCAGTTCGCCCCGTTCGATCCGTTGAAGCCACGCCGAGGCCTCGTTTTCAACCGCAGCCCGATCTATCGGAACGAATCCCAGCTCACCGGGGACCGGGATCGGCACACCGATCGAAGGAGCCTCGAGAAGCTCACACCGCTCGGGGATATACCACGGAGATTTTGCGGAAAGGGTAAAGTCGGGGGCGTAAAACGCCGTGGTCTTCGCAGGTCGAGCGGGGAGAGCGGTAAGATCTCCAAACCCCGCAATCACCACCGAGTTCCCACCGGGAGTAATTGGGATACCGAGAAATGCGCTGAGCGGCGCTTGACTCTCAAAGATATCCCCCGTTTTCCGCTCCACTTTTCACCCTCCAAGCGGGTCTCAGGGTAGCTGAAAACGGGGGATAATTCACCCGTCGCTATACTAGCGAGGAATTACCGATATAATTCCGAGATCTGCAGCTTCCTTGAGGACTCGAAATCGTTTTTTAACATCGAATCCGGGGAGCGACGCCGTATAAGTCCCTCGCCTCAGTCTGACCTTAAAACCACCATCGTCTCGGGAGCGAGTCGCTGTCACGAACGCCCTTCTTGAGTTTGTGATCACAACCCGCGCACCCTTTACCGCCTCAGGTTCCTTTGCTTCACACGGAACGCCGAAAGCCGCCGGACACGCCATCATCTCTGTCTTGATTTGACCCCTCACCGAATACCTCTCCTCGGCAAACACCTGGCTGGAGACTAAACATCCAAGTAATACAAGTGCCCCGACAATAAACCGCTTCATATTGCTCGCCCTCTACGTAAAATAAACTTTGTCTCCGCCGTCAATGATGCGCTCGAGGGATAACCGAGATCGTCCCCAAGTCCTTAGCCTTGCCCCCGACTCTAAATCGCCTCGCCTCCTCGAATTCCGGGAGGGATAACTGATAAATGCCAGACCTAACCTTCACCCTAAACGTCCCATCCGGCCGAGAGCGCGTCGTCGCCACCAACGACCCGTTCAACTTGCGTATTACAACCCGTGCACGGTGAACCGGGATCGGGCCTGACGGAATCGCCTCGCATGGAGGATTCAACAACAGACAGTACAGAGTCTCGGCCTCAATTCGCCCACTAACGGCATACCGCTCGTCGGCCGATGCGCCGTGGGCGGACAAAAAACCAACCAGAAAGAGGATCCCTAAAACCAACTGCTTCATACTCTATTCCTCCTAAACATCAGTTATTGAGACTTAAGCTAAAAACACTATACCGAGCACAAAATCGACGTTCTTCAGAGCAGACCCTCGGACCTGGCCAGAGATATCGTAACCAGCCCCCTCCACGCGAAAAACATAGTTTCCTCCCTTTAATTTGAGTCTGTACCGGCCCGATCGAGCCGTTCGGGCTGAAGCAACGATTTTTCCTTTCCGATTGACAGCGGTCACCCGTAACCTCCCCTGCCCCGGTGCCAAGGCAGAGCATCGAACCTCCCCCGGTGCCGGGGGTCGTATCGGCGAAACGTTCAGCGTGGCGCCGGCGGGACCAAATATCCCCTCCTCGTACGCGCACACGCGACCGGTCACCGAAACCACCCGAGCAGCCCAGGCTGAGTCTATCGTGCCGACAAACGAGGTAACCGCCATCACTCCCAATACCCACGCTCGACCTAAACCATTTCCAACTGACATATCGTTACTCCTCAAAACAAATCCCGCTCACTACAAACATCATACTATCGTTTTGGGCTTTTTCCACAAAATGTGATACGTTTTTTTGTATGGTAGCAATAAGCATTCAATAGAATAGTTATTTCAGCTATTTGTGTTTGGGTCGACAAATGCTATACTAGTGTAAATATCACGTTTATGAGTTCAGACTCGCCAACACGTCCCCTACTACGAGCGCTCCTCCGACCAGCGGCGCGGTTCTGTGCGCGCCACGCGCTGAAGGTGCAGGATGTGGTTGATTGCTTTAAGGCGGAATTCCTCGCGGTAGCGGAGGAGGAGCTTCTTCAGCAGAAGGCCAAGGTTACCCGTAGTCGTCTCAGTGTACTCACCGGGCTTCAGCGGCGGGAAATCGATCGGCTCCTTCAAGGCGCTCCGACGAAGCGTGAGCAAACAAATTTCATTTTTCGCATCATCAACCAATGGCGGATGGATCGCCGCTTCTCGTCGAAACCGGGGGTACCAAAGATTTTATCGACAACCCCGGAGATCGGGGAGTTTCCGAAACTCGTCGCCTCGGTGAGCAGCGATATCGGTCCCGCAACTGTTCTCTTCGAGATGGAGCGGCTCAATTTTATCGAACATACGCCGCGTGGGGTTAAGCTCCTCGTTGAAAACTTCATCCCTCGGGGTGCTGAAAAGGTCGAAGAGGGCGCCGATATCCTCGCGGCTGACCTCGGTGATCTAACGCAGACGGTCTCCCGAAATATCCTCGGCGAGGCGAATCCACCCCTTCATCACCTCCGCACCGAGTATGACAAGATCCGACCTGAAGGCATCTCTCATCTGCAGAGTTGGTTCTTGCGAGAAGGCCATGCGTTCCACTTACGCGCTCGGGAGGAGCTTGCCAAATACGATCAAGACGTAAATCCCGATCCGAATTTTAAAGGGCAAACCGCCCGGGTGTCCTTCTCGAGCTTTAACAACATCCTTTCGCCGAAAACCGGCACGGAGGAGCAGTGAGCCGATTAGCCTTACCCCTGTCTCGCAGAACGTTCGCTCGGGCGACCGTGGTCGTCGCTCTTTTTGCTCTCCTTGTCACCCTCGTGGGATGCGGCGGGGGGACGCGCGGAACCGGTGACGAGCTCCGCACAGCGATTATCGGAACGCTCAAAGACACCGATGGATCGGTATTAGCAGGAGCAACGGTCACTCAGCTCGAGACCGGTGATTCGACGACGACCGATGAGAGCGGTTCGTTTTCACTCGATGTTCAGGTCGCTGCAGGCCGGGCCTCCCTCATCATCGAGCGAGGTGATTTTCAAGCAACCACCGAGCTCACCGAACTTGA
The DNA here is from genome assembly GCA_046047875.1 of Pseudomonadota bacterium. Taxonomy (GTDB): domain Bacteria; phylum Bdellovibrionota_C; class UBA2361; order UBA2361; family UBA2361; genus JBILDU01. The sequence continues at coordinate 16,010 of JBJOHD010000001.1, forward strand.
GGCCGACGCCGCCGAGCCGACCATCATAGCTATAACGGTCGATCTGCTCTCAGGAATCGTTGTCGGTGTAGAGATCGAGGATAGTTCGCCGATAGCGACGCCGACCCCCGGTCCTCGGCCATCACCGAGCCCGAATGATTCCTCGAAGGAGCGGGAGCACCTTTTCCGCGGTTTGGTCGTCGACTTGAGGGGTGCCCCGATCGCTGGGGTAGCGGTCTCGGTGCGGGGTAGCGGCTCGACAACCTCCGACTCACGGGGTCGATTCGAGCTCAAGGTGCGGACCTCGTCGAGTAAGATTCGGGTTACGGTCCAGAACGGCTCAAGTCGGGGAAGCTTTGACATTGGGGGACTCCCCACGAATCGCAACGCCCAGATCACGATTAAAGTAGAGATCGTCCCGCCAAGCGGGCTCGCGGGACCTGCCCTCGAACGGGGGTATATTGCGCTTACCGATTTGAAGATTCGATAGCGCCACTACGGCGCCTGACCGTGGGCCTATACCGGTCCGAGAGCACCGCTTAAGAGCCCCGTCTCTTCCGGCAGCCCAAACGCCCGGTTTAGATTCTGAACCGCCTGACCCGCCATCCCCTTTCCTAGGTTATCGATCGCACACATCACGACGAGCTCTATCCCCCGAACCGCGATTCCGATATCGCAAAAATTTGTGCCAACGACATCGCTGAGACGAGGAGGGGTTGAACGAAGACGCACGAAATTTGAACCCCGATAGGTATCCCGTACGCGAGCCTCAACTTCGCCAAGGGAGGCCTCCCTCGCGAGCTCCGCATAAACCGTCACAAAGATCCCGCGGGAGACCGGTATGAGATGGGGTGCAAACACCACGGGATGGGTCCTCTGAAACTCTTCACCGAGGGCCTGAAGTATCTCCGGCTCGTGGCGGTGCTCAAGAACCTTGTACGCGGTGAAATCCCCCGCTCGGGAAGGGTGATGCATCGAGGCTTGCGGCTCGCGCCCCGCTCCCGAAGTACCGGTTTTAGCATCGATGATGACCCTTCCCTGGAGAACACCTCCCCGAAACGGCGCGAGCGCCATAATCGCCGCCGTTGCGAGGCACCCCGGATTAGCGACCCGACCCCCCTCTCCCTGAAAAAGCTCGGGTAGCCCGTACCGAAACGTCTGACGAATTTCGGTTGCAAACGGGACACCGGGATAGAACTTTTCGTGAGTCGCTCTATCAGTGAGCCTCAGATCGCCGGAGAGATCGATCACGACGGCATCAGGGGTGAGCCCTAAGTCTACAATCCGGCTGACTGCCTCCGCCGCATGACCGCTCGGCATAGCAAGGATCACTGCTTTCCCGTCGAAATCGCCAAGTCTCTGCAGATCAGGTTCAGCTGAAAAAAAGATATCAGAGATCCCCGTGAGGTGCGTATGAACGGAACTCACCGGTCGAGCAGCGTGGGTTCGGGAGACGACACCACACACCTCGATCGCAGGGTGCCCTGCGAGGAGGCGCAAAAGCTCCCCCGCACCGTAGCCGCTGCCGCCGACGATGATCACTCCGTGCCGCCGCATCAAGAAACTCGGTCCTGCCCGTTCCAAAAGAGTGCGTATTTCTCGTTGAGACACGCGCCGAAGTTGAGCTTCTCGAAGTACTGTGGGGACGAGGTTACTACCATAATTTCATGGATATTCCGCCCACGCGCCTCAGCAACCGCTGCGTCTATGAGTCCCTTCCCAAAGCCCTGCCCACGAAAGTTCTCAGCTACCACAAACGATCGAATCTCCGCGATCTTCGGGCTATAGATCTCAAGCACACAGCTCCCAACAACCTTATCACCGCCTACCGCTACCCAAGTAAGGGGAAGAAGACCGAGGTAATCTTGATGGGAACGGGGCAGAAGGGTGCCGAGATTAGCATTTACAAGCTCGAGTATCCCCGCAATATCTGACGCTGTCGCTTTTCGAATCATAGTGATGCCGACTCAAACTTCGATTTTATCTTTGCCCCCCGTTTCAGAGCCCCACCTGCTCCAAAAACACGGTGACTTGAGCCCCCAACACCTCGGGACAGTCGAGCGCGATACGATGCCCCGCTCCGGAGACCACACCGCACACGATTCGCGGGTTCCGGAGCTGCTCGATCGACTCAAGTATCAGGCGAAACTTCGTATCGTGCTCACCAGCGAGACACAATACCGGGCATTTAACAGTCTCGAGGGTCGACCACCGCGGGGAGAGCGCACCGAGCGACCACTCCCGTAATCGCCGAGCGATCGCCGCTCTGACGAAACGCTCCTCACTCGGCGATGTAAATGCGATCCCCTCGCGCCGCGCCGAGCCGGCAAACACCGCTTGGCTATTCCACTCCTCGAGAATCTGCGCCCAACGAACCGCGGTGTTCGATACCTTTTCGGCCCATTTAGAATCGCTGGTGATTCTATCTCGCCGAGTGGCGGAATCGGTCAACCCGGGGTTGACGGAGACGAGGACTGCTCCATCGATCACCGTATCTTTACGGGCGAGAAGCTCCAAAGTAAGTCGCGCCCCCAGGGAGTATCCAACCACTAATACCCGTTTCCCCGCCTTCCTCGCATCCCCGACCCGAGCGGCTAACTCCCCGATCGGATCATCTACTCCGAGGGTCCAGAGGTTCGGAATATCGATGCTGACCCCGCTAACGGCTCTCGCGATCGCAGCGGTAACGGCACCCCAGTCAGAGGGGCCACCGAAATTTCCATGAATAAAGAGGATATGCGTCACTCGCCGTTTCCGTCTCTGTCTCGACTACAGCCAGTCTAGCAAACCTACTAAACTTTTACACCGAGAACTCTGCACAATCCCCGGTATGAGCCCCCTTTTACCCGGGCGACCAAAACGGTGCGAGACTTTTATTAAGCCTTAGAGAGGTGAACGGGCACGAAGGTGGGCTGCCCGCATGGGCCGCCCGCTCCTGGAGCTCTTCGATGGGAACACCCAAAATGTTCGGCATTCTCGGCGTATGATCGGGGGGGTATGGATCTCTATTTGAAAACGTTTCTTCTAGACCCGGCGAGCTACGGTCCCGGTGTATCAACCGTCTCTCATATCGAAACCCATATCTCGGATATCTTTCTGGCGGGTGATATTGTCCTCAAGATAAAAAAAGAGGTTCGCCTCCCGTTCCTCGACTTTTCGACGGTGACAACACGTCGGCAGATGTGTGAGCGCGAGATAGCGCTTAATCGACGCTACGCTCCCCAGCTCTACGACGGACTCATTACGATCGGACGCGCTGGAAACGGATTCAACTTCACCGGAGAGGGAGAGATAGTTGAATACGCTGTCAAGATGCGGCGATTTCGCGATGTAGACCTGTGGAGTCACCGCGCGGCTCACGCTCTCCTCCGCGATGAGGACTTTTCGCCGTTTATTCGCCGCCTCGCTCGATTCCACCGCGAAGCCGAGCTTCGCCCCACGTGGGGTTCATTTGAGACGGTGCACCGTTCGATCCTCCGCAACATCGCGGAGATTCCTGCGGATCACCGCGTTCGCGCCTTCTGTGACGTCAAAATTCGTCTCAGCGCTCTTCTCGCTGCCCACCGGAATCTAATCGAGAAGCGAAAGACGACCTCTGTCCGTGCGATTCATGGAGATCTCCATCTTGGAAATATCGCTTTCTTTCAGGGAGAAGCGATTCCCTTCGACGGGATCGAATTTAGCGAGGAGCTCGGCAGTGGAGATGTCTGGTCGGATGTGGCGTTTCTTACGATGGATCTGCGCGCGCACCACCTCCCCGAGTTTTCGAACCGGGTGGCGAATCTCTATCTCGAAGAGAGCGATGATTTCGCTGGGGTTCCCCTTCTCCCTGTCTATGCCGCACACCGGGCGCTGGTGAGAGCAAAGGTACATATTCTCTCAGGCATCGATGCCGAAGATACCACGGTGGTCGATCGCTATCTCGATGCCGCGGGCGATATAGTAACCCCGGGTCCACTCAGGATCATCGGAGTGGGCGGGCTTTCAGGCAGCGGCAAGTCGACCCTCGCCCGATCGCTCGCGAAGAGGCTTGATGGGATCGTCGTCCGTACCGATGTTGTGCGAAAACACATAGTCGGTCTTCGTCCCCTCGATATCGCGCCTGAGAGCGCGTATACCGCTGACATTTCCGGGGAGGTATATCGCGGGCTTATCGAACGGGCGCGGAGCGCTGCTCCCCGGGGCGGTGTGATTATCCTCGATGGGGTTCACCACGAGGAGTGGCAGCGCCAAGCGAGCGAACGACTCGCCGATGAATTGCACGCCCCGTTCACCGGATTGTGGTGCTCGGTATCAAAAGCGGTCGCCCTGCAAAGAGTTGCCGCCCGCTCCGACGATGCCTCAAACGCCCACGCTGGTATCATCGAGCGTCAATACGCTGCCCCACCCCGAGAGGTGAGGTGGTCGGTGGTTGATACAACAACACACGGCGCCGTCGATCTGCCATTCCGGTGATCGAGGGGTCGGTCCTCCTCTCCGAGGGGCCTTAGATCTTCCAAGCTAACGACTGCCGGATGTGGAACGCTACGTTCCCCTCGTTTCGAATCGTTACCGCGGAATCGCCGATCCCTCTCCCCTGCACATCGAAAGCGACCTTCATCACCTCCCCACCGCCCGACTCAACGATTCCCCGGACCCAGTGCAACTCCCCCCAACCCCGCGCATCAAGGCAGCCGCGATTCTCTATGATAATTGAAAGTGGTCGGATGAGCCGCTCCAACCACGAGAGCTCGAGGGAGCTTCCGGTTCCGATCCGGAGCCGCGAAACCTCGAAGAGATGTGCGGGCATTCTCTCTTCGGCATCAGCTATCTCGAGATAGGTATATCCAAGAAAACCGCGGGTAAATGTAAGCGACCCACCCGGCTCAACTCGTAACGGTAGGTGGTGGAGCAAGGTCCCCTGTATGTTCAGATTGATCGCCCGCTCATCGAGCACCGCCCCGCTCTCAAATTGAACAGCCCCGCGCTCGAAAGATGTACAAGTAACTATCTGTGGGGCCTCTTTGAGCCGATTCACTCCGAAGCGGTATACGCCGAACGCCTGCCCACACGGAGTCTCAATCGGCTGGGGGTCGACCCGCACCAGAAAGTCATAGGTCCAGAGCCCAGGAGCGTCACGAGAGAGCGGCTCTCCGGCGAGATACTCAGCTCGGCGTTTGAGCTCGGCGAAAGATATCGAGTCTCGCAAGGACGCGATCTCGCGGACAATTCGCAGCGCATCCCGCCCCATTTCCGATGGAGGAAACTCCGCTTCGCTGAGAGGTCGTTCCGGCAGCTGAAAAAACCGGCGCGGATCCTCGGGTGCACGGTCGTTTATCGGGGTCGGCATAGCTTCGATAATAGCTTCTCCCCCACGTCAAAGGGATAGGGAGTATGAC
>JBJOHD010000002.1:0-6255 GCA_046047875.1 Pseudomonadota bacterium
AGCGCCCGTATTAAACCGGAGTCCCCCGCGTACGAGCAGGTGTTCACCCTCGCCCGGTATCTTGCGTGGGAGAACATCGACATCCTCACCGGGGGAGGCCCCGGTCTCATGGAGGCGGCCAACAAGGGGGCGAAGCTCGGGCAGGAGGAGAAGCAGACGAAGAGTCTCTCGTTCGGTATCTCAATTGAGCTTGATTTCGAGCCGGAACCGAATATGCATCTCGATGTGAAGCGGCATCATCACCGCTTCTCTTCTCGTCTCGACGATTTCATGCGGTTATCGAACGCGGTGATCATAACCCCGGGCGGGATCGGAACCCTGCTTGAGCTCTATTTTACCTGGCAGCTGCTGCAGGTGCGTCATATCGAGCCTCGCCCGATCGTCTTGATGGATAAGACCTATTGGACCGGGATTATCGACTGGATGCGGGCCTTCCCCTTAGAGCGGGGGCTCATGAGCGCGAAGGATTTCGACGGGGTCACGATAGTTGATACCCCTGAAGAGGTACTCGAGGTCATCTCAGCTCATCACCGGAAGTACCGGGAGAAGGCTGGAGGCCGCCGATCGTAGGGACCGGCTCCTTCGAACACGTCTTTATCGCAGAGGCTGGGGTGCTGCGGGTCTTTATCGAGCGTGGTGAAATTGTCCCGTTCCTGGGGATTCCGACTTAAAACCGAGCACCCGCGATCCACTGCAGCATCACTTTGGCCCAGTTGTCGTAGGAGGAGTGCTGTATCCGTCGTTTAATCCCGACAATGAGATCGAACACCTCCTCCTTGTAGCGCCCATGCGATATCGCCAGGAGCTCGTTCTGTAGACCGGTGATCACTTCACGGGTCTCGCAGTCGATGAAGATCTGGACCGCTTGTTGGTCGGGAACCCCGCTCTGGCCGTATTCCCGCACCCAAAGGGGTACGTACTTATACAGCGGGGTCGTCTCGTCGTTTGTCACCCGCACACCGAGCGCATGTATTCCTTGAGCTTCGGAGCGATATCGGGACGTTTCAGCGCATAGGCGATATTCGCCTGTAAAAATCCGAATTTATCGCCGGCGTCGTAGCGCTGCCCCTCGAATTCGTACCCGAGGAATCCCTCTTCCCGCATCAATCGAGCCATAGCATCGGTGAGCTGGATCTCGCCACCCTTGCCGGGGTCGGTCTGCTCAAGGATGTCGAAAATTCGGGGGGTGAGGATGTAGCGGCCGACGATCGCGGTCTTCGACGGAGCTTCACTGAGCTTCGGTTTTTCAACCATGACGTTGATGTCGGTGATACGATCGGAGATCTTTTTCCCGCCGCAGATACCGAACTTCGGTACGTCGCTGTCGGCGACCTCCATCAGCGCCACCACCGATTTTCCATGTTGGTTGTAGACATCTATCATCTGCCGGGTGCACGGCACCGCGGCATCAACCAGGTCGTCACCGAGAAGAACCACGAACGGCTCATCTCCGATGACATCCTTGGCGCAGAGCACTGCGTGCCCGAGCCCGCGGGGAACCCCCTGACGCACCGAAACCATGTGCACCATATTGGTTGTTTCGCGGAGTCGCGCTACGAGATCTGCCTTTCCCTCTTTCTCAAGTTTCTCCTCGAGCTCCGGGTAAACATCGAAGTGGTCGACGATCTTTGACTTGCCTTTCCCGGTGATCAGCACCACCGTCTCGATCCCGGCATCCACCACCTCTTGGACGATATACTGAATGGTCGGAACGTCAACGATTGGGAGGAGCTCCTTCGGCACCGATTTGGTTGCGGGAAGGAAACGGGTGCCGAGCCCCGCAGCGGGGATTACAGCTTTTCGAACGGGAGAGCGATGCGCCATCGGTGTATCCTGCGTGTGAAATGTTATCGGGGGGACTATAGCATAGAGACATTAAAAATATAACGGGCCAAACGGGGGGTGCCAGCCAGCGGCGATTTCAGGGGCGCGCCCGTGGAGGGGCTGAGATCTCGTCCCACCACCTGCCAAAGATCATGTCGGGGGGGTAGCGTGCCGTGATCAATCGCGCCCCCTCTCCGAGCTTTCGGCGGAGTATCTCGGAGGAGAATATCGCTTGGAATGCTCCGGCGAGCGCGGCAGCGTCCCGTGGTCGAACGAGAAGGCCGTTTTCTCCATGAGCGATAAGCTCTCGTGGACCGGTAGGGCAATCGGTAGCAACGACCGCACATCCACTCGCCATCGCCTCCGAGAGAGCGACCGGGAACCCCTCGACATCGGAGGTGAGCGCGAATACCGGCCGTGAGGAAAGCGCAGCATAGGGGGAGTCGAGCCCTCCCCGAAGTTCCACCTGTCCGGCGAGATGGCGCCGGGAGATCTCCCACTCAAGCCGCTCCCGGAGCGGACCCTCCCCATAGATCGAGAGGGTCCAGTCCGGGAAAGAGGGAGCAATCATCGCGAAGGCCTCGATGAGAAGGTCGAACCGTTTCTCGCGTGCCAGGCGCCCGATAGCGATGATCCTCGGCTCAAGCGCTTTGACCTCCTCGTTGTGGGGGGGAGGTGGAACGGGATTTGGGATCACCTCAATATTGCTCAATCCCTCGGAGCGGAGGAAGTCTGCGCCCCGCTCAGTGAGTGTCACTACGACGTCGGCCCGGGGATAAAGATACCGTCGCACCGCGTGACCGAGGAGGGGAAGAAGGTGAAGCGGATCGTATCGCTTTTTAAAACTGGCCCCTGGATACGAGCGCTCGCTGACTATAACGCGATAGGATCGCCGCTCCGAGCCGACAGCGAGAAGGGTAAGGAGATTAGTTTCATCAAGGAAGCTCAGAAGACAGCTCGGCTCGAGCTCGGCGATAACCCGCCGAAGCCGGCGTATCACACCGATGACAGCGCAGGGTTTCAGTGGAATCGGGCTATCCCCCGGATGGGTATCGAGCATCCGGACCACGACCCTTTGGTTCAGTTTAAGCGGAGTGGGGATCGTCTCTGTAGGCCGAAGAGTTACGATGACGACGTGGGCACCCCGATCGGCCGCACGATTCGCTATCGCCACGAGCGAGCGCTGCGCTCCACCGAGTGTGAGAGCGTCGATGATACAGACGAGGCGGGGGGGGCGCCGCTTGGGTTCGTTCATACTCCGTCCTTGAACGGGGGGTGCCGACATCTTAGAGTAAGTTCGATGTCCGTGAAACCGTTCGCTGCAGTCGCTCTCATAATCCCCTCGTTTCGCTGCGGGGGCGCGGAGCGTATCGTCGCCTGGCTGGCGAATAGCTGGGTGGAGCGGGGACGCCGTGTGCTGCTCGTGACCCTTGATGGAGCTGCCGTGCCCCCTTTCTTTCCTCTGGATGAACGGGTTGAACAGCATACGGTGCAGCTCTCCTCAGGGGGGCTCAGCCGAAGGCTTAGAGCGGTGGCACGACTACGAAGACTGCTCCGTGAGCGCGCCGTAGTGGGAGCGATTACCTTCGTAGCCGGTGCGAATGTCGCCGTGCCACTCGCGCTTCTGGGAAGTGGTATAGCGGTGGTTTCGGCGGTACGGGATCACCCGACCCGTCACCGCCCGTCGTTCTTCCTGCGCCTCCTCCGCCCCCTCGCATTACGGTTGAGTCGTCGTGTCGTCGTCCAAAGCGATTCGTTCGTGGGGCTTCTCTCCCCCGCGGTGCGGGAGCGGGCAGCCACGGTGCCGAATCCGGTCTTCCCCGCGCCGGAGTCGGGCTGCCCCGCACGGGAGCGAAAGCTCGTCTGCAGTGCGGGAAGGCTCGTTCCAAAGAAGGGATTTGGGGAGCTTATCGCTGAATTTGCCCTCATCGCGCCCGATTTCCCGGAGTGGGATCTCGTTATATTCGGCGCGGGCCCCGAACGGGGGAACCTAGAACGGGAGATCTCCGAGCGGGGGATGGGCGAGCGCGTGTATCTTCCGGGGGAGGTGAGCGACCTTCCCGCCCGCCTTCGTGGGATCGATATCTTTGTATTATCCTCGCACTACGAGGGGTTTCCGAACGGATTATGTGAGGCGATGGCGGCTGGCCGAGCTGTAGCGGCGCGGGATTGTCCAAGTGCGATACGCGATATAATCGTCCCGGGGGTGAACGGGGTGATATTTTCCAGCCGGATCGCCGAGGCGCTCCCTCCCCTGATGGCGGACGGGGTGCTCCGCGAAAAGCTGGGGCGTGAGGCGCGTGAGGCGGCGGTACGGTTTTCTCCACAGCAGGTGCTCGCTCGATGGGAGGGGGTCCTCTCGAGTGCGGGACTAACGGGGATATAGGGGTACGGTATGCGTTTGTGTGTTCTGACCACATCGTATCCCCGATCGCCTGAAGATGATGCCGGAGTGTTTGTTGCCCGGCTCGTCGAAGCATTAGCCCCTCGGTTTCAAGGGATCGGGGTGATCGTCCCGCTCGATCACGTTGAGCCACACCACGAGGTGAGGGGGACGATAGAGATCTTTCGGTATCGTTACGGTCTATTTTCGCGGGGAAGGGTGGCCTTCGGGCTCGGAATAGCCCCGAATATCGCGCAGACGCCGGCGCTTCTCGGGCAGATTCCGGGGCTTCTTATCGGGATGTTTCGGGCGGCCCGTCGCTTTGTTCGAGCGGGGGATATCGTTCTCGCTAATTGGCTCGCTGCAGGGTGTGTCGGTTGGGCGCTCTATCGATTTTTTAAGATTCCCTACATCGTCGTGCTTCGGGGCGGGGATACGAAGCTCCTGAGCGCGGCCCCGCGGCTTTTTCGGCGGGTGCTCGCCGATGCGCGGACGGTTGTCGCGGTGAGTGAATCGCTCAAGAACGCGGTATCGGAGAGTATCCCGACGCTTGCGGGAGCGATTCAGGTGATCGGTAACGGCGTAACCTTTTCCCCACCGTCGATAGATGAGTTAGCGCAATTTCTTGTTGCGCGCGGCTTACGCAAAGGGCGCTACCTCCTTTTTGTTGGATCGGTGATCCCCCGAAAGCGGATCGAGATCCTATTCGAGATACTCTCGACCGGATGTCTCATCGATTACGACCTTGTGGTATGCGGACGGATCGAGGCGGGAGGATATCGCTCTGAGCTCATCGAATCGGCGCGAAAATTAGGAGTTTTCGACCGAGTTCGCTTCGAAGGGCTCGTTCCACCGAATGAGATCCCTCTCTTTCTCGCCGGAGCTGCGGCGTATCTCTCTGCGGCTGATTTCGAGGGACGTCCCAACGGACTTCTTGAGGCGCTCGCCGCCGGATTGCCGTGTGCTGCGTCGAATATCCCGGCCCACCGCGAGCTCATCGTCGATGGTGAGAACGGCTTGTTGTTCGAGTATGACGACCTCCCGGGGACTGCGCAGCGCATACGACAGCTGCTCGACGATCGGAATCGGGTGAGGACGTTCGCTGTGATGGCCCAAGCGAGGGTGGCGGAGTACTCGTGGGAGCGGTGTGCGGAACGGTATCGAACGGCGCTTCTCGAAGATCACAAGCTTCCCCGTTAATTCGTATCTCCATCTTCAAGCGACCGATCCCCGGTCGATTCCAAGAGACGCACGGTGGCGCTCGCCGGGATATCACCATTTGTGAGCGGAGGTTCGATCGTGATTCGATCGTAGGAACCGAGCTTTTGAAAGAGGCGATTTCCTTCGGTGCGAAACCGTTTGAGCAGGGTAAGCTCACCGAAGAAGTCGCCGCTGCAGCCGATAGCTGAGGCTCCCCGCTTCGACTTCTCAACCGCGCGTACGATGCGGATCCCCGGCGGGATCGAGGAAGCCCGGGTAAATATAAAAGCTGAAAACTTCGGACGATGTTTGTTAAATCCGGTGAGTTCATCGATTTGGCGGATAAGCCGGGGCTCCTCCCACATGAGATCGGTATGGCACCATTCCGTGGGCTCGCCGGGGAGCATCGGACATCGCGCACGATGGGTGCACGGAAAAAGTGGGTTGAGGTCGAGGTGCCCTGCGAGCACCGCATCACGGAGAGCCATGTGATTGCGGGTCGTATTGAGCAGCGCCGGCTCGAGGGTAATAAGTGCTCCGTCAGGTGAAAGGGCATCGAGTAAACGCTCGAGGAGGGTTAGCGCCGCTTGAGGGGAAAGCTCGTTGAGTACGTTTGCGGCGAAGATCAGATCGAATTTACCGGCGAAAGAGTCGCTCACCGACCAGGTGATCGGGCAACTAGTCGCCCGCGCCCCCAGAAGCCGCGCTGCGACACTCCGCATCGCTGGGGCGTTATCAACCGCAGCGAGTGAGGGCGCCGTTAGGAGGAAAGATGCAGCGAGCGAGGCGGTGCCCGGGCCGCATCCGTAATCGAGAATGCGGATCTCTGGGGTGTTGAAAAGCTTCGG
>JBJOHD010000003.1:0-12893 GCA_046047875.1 Pseudomonadota bacterium
TACGAAGTACTACTCGCTTTATGTGGGTCTCCGAATACTATGGTGATCGATTTAACAGAACTGCTTAGTGGGAACCGCGAATAGCTGCAGCGGTGAAGAGACATTCCCGCCGTTTCGAGGCTCGGCGCCGTAATCTATCGGCATCTCTGGGTGGACTAGAGGAACCTCGCTCATCGAATCATGGAATTTTGCCTCCGCCCTGTGGTAGGGTACCGAGACTTTGGGGGTGTCGGCGCTCACACAAACGAGCTTCGCCGGCTAGTTTAGGGAGGCTTAGCAAGTGTTAATCGGTGCACGACGTTCGATTACTCTTTTCGCTGTGGCTTCCTGGCGCAGGAAGCATGGGCTTTCTCTACCGAAGTAAGTCTTAAACCGACACGAGATCCTGAGACCGGTGCTCCGACCGCTTCTCTATCAGTTGTCCAGGGTGATCTTGGCTGGCATGACGGCGAAGACGCCTTTCGCATCGACATCTACGCGCAAACTCGTATTAACGGCGCTCGTACTGCTGTCAAAAGGGTGGCGAGTGTGCGGGTAGATCCAGAAAAGAACAAGGGGCGGGTAACCGTTCGCTTCCCTGGTTTGTCGACCACGTCGTCTGGCAAAATCGAGAGGGTCACCTTCCATGTGTACTGCATTAACAGTGACGGGGCGAGGATGGCGAGCGAGAACAACCCCGTCATGCTCAATAAGGTTAAGGGTAGGCGATTTGTTCGTGGTCTTGTTAAAAAACTAAGAGCTACGAGGCCAGTTGTTATCTACTAGCCGCCTGTCTCGGTGACGCGGTGAACCTACCAGCTAGTCGATCTGACAGTCTCGGAGTACCCCAGAGAGGATGCGTTCGACGAGGTAATCGACCACGTCTTTCACGGATATAATTCTTATCGACACGTCATCTTGATCCACAATCGGAGCGTGTCGAAATCCTCCGTTGGACATCAGGTTGAGCGCGTACGCCAAGGTTGCGTCGGGCAGCTCCCGCGTCGGGTCGGGTGTCATAAAGTCCGCCACGACAGCTTTGTCGAGCGAAGCCACGTTTGATACGACCTTCAGTATACAATCGCGTTCGGTAAAGATACCGGCTATGCGGCCATCATCCTTGATGACTATGAGGCTTCCGATGCGATGCCTCTGAAGAGGCGTTGTGTCAATTCCCCCCTTTTTTAGACAGGTATACCTCAACCTGACCCTGCGTTCCGATGATACTCGCAACGATGGCCTCGTGCGGCCGATTGTAGTCTCCAGACCCTCGATCCCGCCCGCACGGAAGCGCGATGAGGGCCCCGGGGCTTCCCGAGCTTGGAGAGGAGGTTACCTCGAGCCGCCGACGCTCCCCGGCGCTACGTCGTAGGGCGGCAGAGACCGATTTCTAAACGTAAAGCGAGTATTACGGCACCCGTGCGTTACCACTGATGCGGTGCGCTGGAATTTTCGGAACGATCTCTAGAAATTGTCTCATAACTGAGCGGCTCCCCAATTATAAATCGCTCCAAGCTCGACGGGGGCCCCGTTGAGTCCAACCCCGCGTCGCTGCGGTGATCGCATGCCGGCCGGGCTGTCCGTGGCGCGGCTAGCGGCCATTTATGAAAGGTCTTCTAGAAAATGGCCCCTGCCCTGTGGTAGGGTACCGAGGACCTTGGGGGTGTCGGCGCTCGAAAAAACGGGGATAGCCGGCTGAGATTATACCCTTTGAACCTGATGCGGGTAATGCCGCCGCAGGAAAGAGGCGACGCAGAGTAAATCGTTCGCGATCCTTTGCAGCTCACGCGCGAGCGATCGCTCGCACCCCCCCGAAATAATCGGGGTTTCGATGAATATCTCGGTAAACGGTGAAGCCCATACAGTGGGCGAGGCGCGCACCCTCGGTGCGGCGCTTAAAGCTATCGGTGTGACGATCGAGCGGGGGGTCGCGGTTGCGGTCAACGACCGGGTCGTCTCGCGCGATAAGCTCGAGCACTTCGAGATCCATCCCAACGACCGAGTTCTCCTTATCACCGCCACGCAGGGCGGGTAATTCGTTTTTCTAAAAAAAGTTTTTCCAAAGGAACGTTATGAAGAAAGAAAACGCTGTGACGAACGACCAGATCACCCGTGAGCCGTTTCCCCGCTCACAAAAGGTGTATGTTCCAGGCAAGCTCCACGATATCGCGGTGGCGATGCGGGAGATCGAGCTTGAGCATAATCGGCCGAGCGGATTTGCGGCGTCGCTGGCGGCGCGTCCGTCCAAGATCGCGGTGTACGACACGAGCGGCCCGTATACCGATCCGAACGCGGCGATCGATGTGCGGCGAGGCTTGCCGAAGCTCCGTGCCCCGTGGATTCGGGGTCGGGGAGATGTCGCGGAGCTTGCTGATGTGAGCTCCCGCTACGCTAAAGAGCGCGCTGAGACGAACGATACCACGTTGTTTCGGTTTCCCCGAACGAGTCGACCGCTGAAAGCGAAGGCGGGGGCGAACGTGTCGCAGATGCACTACGCCAAAAAAGGAATCGTGACGCCGGAGATGGAGTACGTGGCGATCCGGGAAAATCAACGGGTCGAGGAGCTGCGTGAGCAGTACGGATCGCTTGCGAAGGGGCATCCCGGCGAGGCGTTTGGGGCGCGGCTTCCGACACGGGTAATCACCCCCGAATTCGTCCGCGATGAGGTCGCGTCGGGCCGCGCGATTATTCCTAATAACATCAACCACCCCGAGAGCGAGCCGATGGCTATCGGGCGGAACTTTTTGGTGAAGATCAACGCCAATATCGGCAACTCTGCTGTCACCTCAACTATCGAGGAGGAGGTGGAAAAGGCGGTGTGGGCGTGCCGGTGGGGTGCCGACACGATTATGGATCTCTCGACCGGGAAAAATATCCACGAGACCCGTGAGTGGATTATCCGCAACTCGCCGGTGCCGATCGGTACGGTGCCGATCTATCAGGCGCTTGAAAAGGTCGGCGGCAAAGCTGAGGAGCTCACATGGGAGCTCTATCGCGATACGCTCATTGAGCAGGCGGAGCAGGGGGTCGATTACTTTACGATTCACGCGGGGGTGCTCCTGCGGTACGTGCCGCTCACGGCTCAGCGTATGACCGGGATCGTGTCGCGGGGGGGCTCGATCCTTGCGAAGTGGTGTTTGGCTCATCACAAAGAGAACTTTCTCTACACTCATTTCGAGGAGATCTGTGAGATCATGAAGGCCTACGACGTCGCCTTTTCGCTTGGCGATGGGCTGCGTCCCGGATCGATCGCCGATGCGAACGATCGGGCGCAATTTGCTGAGCTCGAGACCCTTGGTGAGCTCACCAAGATCGCGTGGCGCCACGATATCCAGGTGATGATCGAGGGGCCCGGTCATGTGCCGATGCAGATGATCAAAGAGAACATGGATAAGCAGCTCGATATCTGCAAGGAGGCGCCGTTCTATACGTTGGGACCTCTTACGACCGATATCGCGCCCGGCTACGACCATATTACTTCGGCTATCGGAGCCGCGATGATCGGGTGGTACGGGTGCGCGATGCTTTGCTACGTGACCCCGAAAGAGCACTTGGGGCTCCCCAATCGGGACGATGTGAAGGCGGGGGTTATCGCGTACAAGATAGCGGCTCATGCGGCGGATCTCGCGAAGGGGCATCCCGCCGCGCAGCTCCGTGATAATGCGCTGAGTCAAGCACGGTTCGAGTTTCGTTGGAACGATCAGTTTAACCTCTCGCTCGACCCCGATACGGCGCGGGAGTACCACGACGAGACGTTGCCGTCTGAGAACGCAAAAGAGGCCCATTTCTGCTCGATGTGCGGCCCAAAGTTCTGCTCGATGAAGATCACCCAAGATGTGCGGGACTTCGCGGCGAAGGAAGGGGTGACGGTCGAGGTCTCGGCCGAGGAGGGGATGAAGAAAAAAGCGGCTGAATTCCGCGCGCAGGGCGGGGAGATATATTCGGAGGCGAAGGTCTAAACGTGGGGGCCCCGTTTGAGATAGTCGTTATCTCTCCCCCGGAGGATCTCTCGGGGGAGGGAGCGATCGTTAACGAGCTCTTTCGGGCGGGGCTTACCCGGTTTTATCTGCGAAAAGGGGGAGTGTCGAGGGGGGAGCTCGTCAGTTATATCGGCGCGATCGAGCCGAGCTTCCTCGGGCGGGTGGTTATCGGGAGTCACTTCGAGCTTATCGATGAATTTGGGCTTGGGGGGGCGCACCTACCCACCGAGGCGCGGCTCAATAAATCGATCTTTGCACAGTGGGTAGGAAGACGCACCGCTGAGGGAAAGCGGCTGAGCACCTCGGTACATTCCGCGGACGAGCTTACGGCGCTCGGGGCGAATTTCGATTTTACGTTCTTCTCCCCGGTGTTTGGCAGCATCTCGAAGGGGCTCCCCCGGGGTGGCTTTACCGACGGCGAGCTCCGCGAAGCGGCGTGCGGCGGGGTGAACGCGGTGTATGCGCTTGGTGGGATCAGCCGCGAGACGATTCGGGGCGCGCAGGACCTTGGCTTTTCGGGGTGCGGTGTTATCGGCGCGGTGTGGGAGAGCTCCGATCCGGTAGCGGCGTTTCGTGGGCTTCAACGTGAGGTGACGGGATGATTATCGATAAGACATTGGAGCGGCCGATCGCGCTTACTGTCGCGGGTTTTGACCCGAGCGGAGGGGCGGGGATGCTCGCGGATATTAAGACGTTTGAGCAGTGCGGGGTGTATGGGTTCGGGGTGTGTAGCGCGCTTACGTACCAAAACGATGTCGAGTTTCAAGGGCTCACCTGGCTTTCAGTTGATGAGATCGCGCGGCAATTAAAGCCCCTTTTCACCCGGTTTCGTGTCGGCTACGCGAAGATCGGGATCGTCGAAAATTTAAAAACTGCGGCAGCGGTGATCGAACTTCTTCTCGAGCATAGGCCCGATGTGAAGATCGTGTGGGATCCGATCCTCGCGGCGAGTGCTGGGTACGTCTTCCATGGGGAGTGGGAGCTGGGAGCATTTCGGAAGATCGCTTCCCGGTGTGCGCTCATCACCCCGAATTTTGAGGAGATAGCCGCACTCGTCCCCGGAAAACCTCCGCGCGAGGGAGCGGAGGAGTTGAGTAAGGTGGTACCGGTCCTCTTAAAAGGCGGTCACGCGCCCGGCGAGGTGGTGGTGGACACCCTTTGTCTTGAGGGGGAGTGCTACGAGTATCGCACCCCACGGCTTCCCGAAGCGCTCGGCGCATCGGGAAAGCACGGCTCGGGGTGTGTGTTGGCGGCTGCTATCACGGCGGCGCTCGCTCGAGGGGAGGAGCTGCCATCTGCGTGCGAGCATGGACGGGTGTATACCCAGCGACTTT
Source organism: Pseudomonadota bacterium (assembly GCA_046047875.1). GTDB lineage: Bacteria > Bdellovibrionota_C > UBA2361 > UBA2361 > UBA2361 > JBILDU01. Next base: position 5,294 of record JBJOHD010000003.1, read on the forward strand.
TGCGGAGTGGTGCGACCCGACTCGGATTTCATACCGAGACGGGGCTATCGATGAGTTCGACTTTTTTTCACGGTGAAAAGGAGTAGGCGCCGATGAAGACGATCGAGCGGGTGCACTTCATTACCCCCGATAGACCGAGCGACTACCACGTAAGCTGCGTTGAGAAAGCGTGTTGGGGTGGTATCCGGTGGGTGCAGCTCCGGGTCAAGGGACGGGCGTTCGAGGAGTGGTGCGCCCTGGCGCACGAGATAAAGGGGGTGTGCCGAAATTACGGGGCTGTGTTTATTGTGAACGATTCCCCTGAGGTCGCGGCGGCGGTCGATGCGGACGGGGTGCATCTCGGTGAAAGTGATACGACCCCGGAGAAAGCCCGCGAGATCGTCGGACCAAGCAAAATTATCGGCGGAACGGCGAATACAACAGAGCGAGCGATCGGGCTTGCGAGGCTCGGGATCGATTACATCGGCTTAGGTCCGTATCGATACACCGACACGAAGGCGAATTTAAGCCCGGTTTTGGGTGAGGGGGGAGTTATACGGGTATGCGCTGAGCTTAAAAAAGCGGGTGCATCAACACCGGTCATCGTCGTCGGCGGAATCACCGCGGCGGACGTTCCAGCGATTAAAGAGGCGGGAGCATACGGGGTTGCGGTGAGCAGCGCCTTACACGGAGCGCACGACAAGATGGCGGCAGCGCGAAGTTTCGTCGATCAGTGGTAGGGAGTGAAGCTATGAAGAGTGCGTTAGAGATAGCGGGGAAGCGATTTAGCTCGAGGCTTTTTCTCGGCACCGGGAAGTTTAGTTCGCCCCAAGTGATGCGCGAGGCGGTAATCGCGTCGGGGAGCGAGCTGGTGACGGTGGCGCTCAAGCGTGTAAACGTCCGGGGAGAAAACGACTCACTGATCGAGCATCTCGATATTCCAGGGGTGAATCTCCTGCCGAATACCTCGGGAGTGCGGACCGCGAAGGAAGCGTTGCTTGCCGCGAACCTGGCGCGAGAGGCGCTTGAGACGAATTGGCTAAAGCTCGAGATCCATCCCGACCCGCAGTATCTCCTCCCCGATCCGATCGAGACGTTGGCGGCGTGCGAGGAGCTCGCAAAAGATGGCTTTATCGTCCTTCCGTACGTGAACGCCGACCCGGTGCTGTGTAAGCGGCTTGAGGAGGTCGGAGCTGCGGCGGTGATGCCGTTAGGGGCGCCGATCGGGAGTAATCAAGGGCTCCAAACGAAGGCGATGCTCGAGATTATTATCGCGCAGAGCAACGTGCCGGTCGTAATCGATGCGGGTCTCGGTGCACCGTCGCACGCGGCCGCGGCGTTAGAGCTTGGAGCGGGTGCAGTGCTGGTGAATACTGCGATAGCGGTAGCGGGAGATCCTATCGAGATGGCGCGGGCGTTCTCTGAGGCTATCACGGCAGGGCGGCGCGCCTTAGAGGCGAGCCTCGCTCTCCCTGAGCAGCGGGCGGTAGCCTCAAGCCCTCTAACCGCCTTTTTGGATTAAGCCGATGAGTTTCGAGAGCGTTCTTGAGAGGCACCTGTGGAACGACGTCACGGCGCGGATCGACGGCGCTGCCCGCCGCGACGTTGAGCGGGCTCTTTTTACAGAAGGGCGGCGGAGCTTCGACGACTTTTTAGCGCTTGTTTCTCCCGCTGCGCGGGAGTACCTCCCGCGCATGGCGGAGGAGAGTCAGCGAATCACCCAGCGCCGTTTTGGGAAGACGATTCAGCTCTATGCGCCGATTTATCTTTCAAACGAGTGTCAGAACATCTGCACGTATTGCGGCTTTTCGTTTCACAATAAAATCGAGCGGAAAACTCTCACCGATGATGAGATCTTGGCTGAGATCGAGGTGATTAAGTCGCACGGGTACGATCATATACTGCTGGTGTCGGGGGAGGCGCAAAAGACGGTTGGGAGCGATTATTTTGAGCGCGCGGTGCGGCTTATTCGGCCCCATTTTAGCCACATCTCCCTCGAGGTACAGCCGCTCGAAGAGGCGGAGTATCGGCGCCTCATGGATGCGGGGGTCCAAACGGTCTTGGTGTATCAAGAGACCTATAACCGGGATCGGTATAAGAGCTATCACCCGAAAGGCAAGAAATCGAACTTCTCGTATCGACTCGATACCCCCGAAAGGCTGGGGCGAGCGGGGATATATAAGATCGGGCTCGGGGCGCTCTTGGGGCTCGAAGAGTGGCGCACCGATACCGCGTTCGTGGCACTCCACCTTGAGTATCTGCGGAAGACGTATTGGCGCACCAAATACTCGATCTCCTTTCCAAGGCTTCGGCCCGCCGAGGGATATCTTGAGCCGAACGTGGTGATGACCGACCGAGATCTCGTGCAGCTTATCTGCGCCTTCAGGCTTTTCGATGAAAACGTCGAGCTTTCTCTCTCTACCCGTGAGAGGCCGAAGTTTCGTGATCACGCGGTGAAGCTCGGAGTGACCTCGATGAGCGCGGGGTCAAAGACCGAGCCGGGCGGATATGCAAAACCCCGCGAGGCGCTCGCTCAATTTGAGATTAGCGATGAGCGAACCCCCGCCGAGGTAGCGGCGATGATAGCCGCTCAAGGGTACGAGCCGGTGTGGAAAGATTGGGATCCGGTGCTTGAAGGCGCACAGAATTCGCTCCCCCCAGAGAGTCGTCGTTCCGCCGTTGTGGAGGGCCCGACTCAGTCGGGCCGTGGCGATGGTAGTGGTGCGAGCGCGGTCGGACAGAGTCCGACCCTCCAGCAGGGAGAGATGAATCGATGATCCCACTCGACCGGAGCCGCTTTAGCCGCCAGATAATGCTGCCCGAATTCGGTGAAACGGCGCAGCGCCGTCTCCTTGACTCACGGGTGCTTGTGGTTGGTGCAGGGGGGCTCGGCTCACCGGTGCTTTTATACCTCGCTGGAGCCGGGGTCGGACGGATCGGGATTATCGATGGTGATACGGTGGCGCTCCATAACCTTCACCGACAGGTGCTTTTTGGTACCGATGATATCGGTGCCGTCAAGGGTGTGCGCGCCCGAGAGGAGGTGCTGGCGCGCTTTCCCGAGTGTTCGGTCGAGCTCTATAGTGAATCTCTCACCCCAGAGAACGCTCGGCGGGTCGTTGAGCCGTACGATCTTGTGATCGACGGGACCGATAACTTTGAGACCCGGTATCTTGTCAACGATATCTGTGTGGAGCTTAAAAAGCCGTGGGTCTCCGGGGCGGTGTTTAAGTTTTCGGGTCAGGTGACCCTCTTTAATGCGCCCGATAAAGACGGCGAACGGGGTCCCACCTATCGTTGTCTTTTCCCTGAGCCCCCTCCCGCCGAAAAGGTGCCGGGGTGTGGGGAGAGCGGTGTCTTGGCCACAGTGCCCGGCATCGTGGGCATGGTGATGGCGAACGAGGCGGTTAAATATCTGTCCGGCGTCGGTGAGGTATTATCGGGGCGGCTCTGGATCTTCGATGCCCTCACCGGGGAGTCGCGTATCGTCGGCTTTGACAGGGACGAAGCGGCGCTTAAAGATGTAAAGCTTAAGAGTGCGGTGGAGTATCGTTATTTTTGCGGTCAAAAAGAGGAGCAACCGATGAGAGAAATAACCCCCAAAGAGCTTAAAGCGAAGCTTGATGCACAAGAGGATATAGTACTTATCGATGTCCGGGAGTCGTTTGAGCGTGATATTGCGTCGATAGGGGGAACGTCGATACCGCTCGCTGAGGTTATAAACCGCGCCGGTGAGATTCCCCAAGATAAACCGGTTGTGATCTATTGCCGGAGTGGGGGACGGAGCGGACGGGCGTGTGCAGAGCTCGAGCAGCGATTTCAGTATAAGAATCTTATCAATCTTGCCGGTGGAATCTTACGGTGGAGCGACGATGTTGATTCGACGGTGAGGAAATACTGAATCGGGGAAAAAGATATCAAGATTTCCAGTTTCAAAAACCGTAGAGCTGCGAAAAAAAAGAGCGAGCGCGGAGGGCAAAGTTTCCCAAGTAACGGACACCGGGGTTCAACGTATTTCTACGAGAACCCCGGTGTCCGATTCAGTGGGTCGTCACCTGGGCACGATCAGTGAATCCCAGGAAAACGATCGCGACGCTCAGCCCGACTCCCTCCATTACGGATGGGGGGGGTGGGCATCTTGCCGACGATCTCACCCCGCAGGATGGAAACATCGAGCGGCGCCTCAATCGCGATGCCGATCGACTGGTTGCGAACGGAGGCGATCCTGCCGACAATCGACTTGCCGATACGGAACTCCTCACCCTCTGCCGACCAAAACTCGATGACGACGTTCTCCGCATCTCGCACGAGCGAAACACGAAGCTGAACGACATCCACACCGACCTGAAGAACAACGATCTCGAACTCGCCGACGAGGATCGTCTCGCCTTCCTTGCGACTCAAAGCCAACATGAGCGGCCTCCTTGCTAAAACCACCATCGCCTCTGTCACATCGTGTGGCAGAATCCTTGCGAAGGTTCGCTCTGTACTATGCCCTTCACGGCGGCAATACAGAACGAACCCCCGCACGGCGCGACAACCTTCTACCCGGAAATCTTGACTTCAGTAATTTACGCTGGATGAGCTGGGTAATCAAATGAGTACAGTAATGAACCATTTGCCCCAACTACAACGGAGACTTGAACACCCTCCAGACGCTGCTGTAATTGTCGGTCCAGAGGGGGGTGCGTGTTCGAATCGACGTTCCAGCGGAGCGCAGCTCCGGATGGGTAAGGATTTTAGCGGAGCGGGTGAGGAGTACATGCTGGCTCGGCCACTGGAGGTCGGTGGGTGAGCCGGGATCTTCGAACAGCGCCGCGTGAAGGCCGAGCTTATCGGCCACGGTGCCGAGAACTGGTTGAAGGTCGACGTATCGGTTCGAGATATGAACGATGAGAACACCTTCGGGACTCAGTTTTTTCTCGAACGATGCGAGAGCTTCTTCTGTGAGGAGGTGCGTGGGGATCGAATCTCCACTAAATGCGTCGAGAAAGAGGATATCAAAGGGCTGCCCGGACCACCGCTCAATCGCGAGCCGACCATCCCCCAGAGAGAGCTCTATCGTTCCTTGACTCTGGGACAAAAACGAGAATTTCTCCCGGGCGATCGGAATGACAGCGGGGTTTAACTCGAAGAAATAATAGTGGTCTCCAGGCTTGGCGTATACTGCAACCGTTCCGACGCCAAGCCCGATCGCTCCAACGACGATCGGCCGGTCATTGAAACTTTTGATCGCTCGGCCGATTCCGCTTGAAGGTCCGTAGTATGTACCGGGGCTCAGGAGGTGGGGTGGATCGAGGCGCTGTATCCCGTGAACCGTAGAACCGTGTGAGAACTCCCGGTACGGGGGGCGCTCAGTGTTCCGCTCGACTACCTTTAACACGCCGTAAAAATTCCTGGTGAACGATGTGGTGGTTGAACCTGACCTTTGTTCGATGTGGTCGTACACGATAAGTGCGAGGAGTGCTGCGCTGAATATCGCAACGGGTGCGTACCGCATCGAACGATTCGGGCTGTTTCGATCCTTACTCCACCGATGGATGAGCGGCGGAGTTATAAGAGCGAGAGCCAGCTCGAACGTTTGGTTGAAAACGACGGGCGCTGCAACTCCAGCAAAGAGCCCGCCGAGAGCCCCGCCGAGGGCGAGACAGCGGTAAAAGCGGGGGAGTTTCTCGGGAGCAGGGCGGCTTCGGACCAGCTCGATGTGGCAAACGAGGCACCCAGCGGTCATTGCGATAAGGAGTCCAACCCCTGGGGAGAGAGGCGAGGTGGTGAGAAACGGGCTGAAGAAAACCGTAAGAGCGGTGACATAGACCACCAGCAGCGTCGGCGAGTTCGGGGGGCGGCCGAGTCCAAACGCCGCGCTGTACGTTGCAAGATAAAGTGCGAGGGGAATCACCCAGAGAAGGGGCACGGGAGCGATGTCGGCGCAAAGGTGGTGAGTAGTCGTGAGCAGGAGGAGGACCCCGGCTGCGGAGCCGGCGAGCCAGAAAAATTCATCGTGCGACCCGCGAATCTCAGGTCGGACGAGCAAGGATGAAAGGGCCCCTTTTGGGGAGGGAACCACCCGATCGAGGAGAAAAAGAGCGAGACTCGTCAGCGCAAGCACCCCCAGAAGGAGGTCCCATACCGCTCGTTGAGCATCGAGGTCGAGGTACGGCTCGATCACAAACGGATAGGTTAAAAGCGCTCCGAAAGAGGCGAGATTTGAGGCGGCGTAAAGTCGGTGGGGCTCCCGTTCAAACACCGCAAAGAACCTGTCTTGAAGAAGGGTACTCGTCATCGCGAGGGTTATAAACGGTAGACCGATCGAGCCAGCGAGCGAGAGAAGTATCGATATCGTCGGTTCGGTTTCAACGAGAAGACTCTCACCGTGAAAGTGGCGCAACGGGAGGAACAGGGAGCTTATGAGGAGGAGGGCGGTATAAACTCCCATCTGCTGTAACGAGGAGCGATTACGGAGGAGCTTTTCTATCGCGAGATATCCGAGAAAGAGAGCGCACTGAAAAAATACCGTGCAGGTGATCCAAACCGACGACGCTCCTCCGAAACGGGGAAGGAGCACTTTTGCGACTATCGGTTGGATCTGAAAGAGAAGGAATGCGCCGAGGATAACCCCGAGGATGATAAGGAATCGATAGGAGCGGGTGTAGGCTTTGGAGCTCATGAAACAAAGTATTTCTGGTTCAGGAATGATACGTTGTACCCCGCTTTATGCCCAGCGCCTACCGCTCACCGAGCATCGGCCTGAGTCGGATGTGGGTGGAGCCCGCACGGCGGCGACGGATACTTCGTGGGAGAGAGCCGTCTACTCGGTCGCATTTGATCGGAGCCATGACACAAATCGCTCATCGTTCGGCGGTTATTGCTTGGCCCAAGTGGTCGAAAAAAGCGGAATTTAAAGTTATTCACCGGTTATCTTAGTGCCGAATGTTTGGGTAGAATCAAAGTCTGCTCGGGGGGGGGCGAGCCCTGAGGTCGGGGTGAGAGCCGATAGCAATCACGATTCATTCGTTGCCGGTGCTCACGCGAACAGATTACTCCCGCGAGGAGATAAATTTCAAAAAAACCATGAGCGGACCCACGGGTGCATCACCCCATCAAGACGCAGAGCCGCAAAAGGGAGCCGTCCTCGGAATCGAACGACGGGAACCTCAGCCGCAGTTCGGCGACCCGTTCGCCGGGCTCCGGGCTCCGCAAGGAGTACCAGCTCCGAGCTGTTCACCCCCGCTCCATGCGCTCTTTTCTCCGCACTTGATCCTGGATATATCAGAGAATCACCAAAATATACTCACGAGTGCCCCCTCGACCGTTCTCTCTAAAGATGCTGGTTCGTATGGGAAGCTCATCGAGCTCCATCAACAGATCGATAAGACAACCACGCGGCTTGGGAGCGCCGCGCTTCTCCGGGATATCCTCATTCCACCCGCTTCGATCGAACAGATTCTCCAGCGCCGTGCTGCGATAGAGGAGCTGCGGGAAAATGCGGAGCTTCGGGAAGAGGTGCGGAAAGCGCTCCACAGTGTACATGAAGTTCAGTATCACGGCTTCAGTTGTGAGGAGTTAGCGCTCCGCTTCTTCGTTCCGGATAAGGCGGATCGCTGGGCTGAGACCGCCTCGA
>JBJOHD010000004.1:0-6753 GCA_046047875.1 Pseudomonadota bacterium
AGTGGATTACGAACGGCGGTGTGGCGAAGCAGTTTACCGTGTTTGCCACGATCGATAGAGCAAAGAAACACAAGGGAATATGCTGCCTCGTAGTCCCCGGCGACACCCCCGGGATAAAACGGGGAGCACATGAGCGAAAGATGGGGCAACGGTGCTCGAACACGGTGGCGGTGACTTTCGAGAACGTGCGCGTACCGAAAACTAACATGATCGGCGCGCCGGGTGAGGGGTTTTCGATCGCGATGCGTACCCTCGACATGACCCGACCGATGACGGCGATTCTCGCAGTGGGAATCGCCCGCGCCGCTTTCGAGCACGCCGTACGGTACGCCAAGGAGCGAAAGCAGTTCGGGCAACCTATCTCAAAATTTCAGGGAGTCCAGTTCATCCTTGCTGACATGGCGACCGAAATCGAAGGCGCCCGACTTCTCGTCCTTCGCTCGGCAGCGTTGCTCGATGCCAAACTCGACGCCACACTCCTGTCGAGCATGGGAAAGCGTGTCGCGGCCGATATGGCGATGCGGGTCACCACCGACGCGGTACAGATCTTCGGCGGCTACGGCTACACGAAGGATTACCCGGTTGAGAAGCTGATGCGTGACGCCAAACTCATGCAGATATACGAGGGCACCAGTCAGATCCAGCGGGTCGTCATCGCTCGCGAGCTGCTGAAGGACTGAGCTTCGCACCACTTGATGATTTCAGTTACCAACATCTCAAAGATATATTCTCGCGGCGCGGTGGCCGTGAGGGCGCTTTCCAACGTGTCGGTGTCTTTTGATCGGGGGGAGTTTGTGGCGATTACCGGACCCTCCGGTAGCGGGAAGAGCTCGCTCCTTAATATCATCGGATTAAGCGATTCACCGGACGCCGGTGTGGTAGACCTCGGGCGTGGTCCGGTGGACTTTTCCGACGAGAGGAGCATCTTGGCCCACCGTCGTGAGGTGATCGGATACGTCTTCCAAGCTTTCAATCTCATCGCAGCACTCACCGCGCGGGAGAACGTGGCGGTGAGCCTTCTTTTGCAGGGGAGGGCTTATTCCGAGGCTCTCCGCGAGTCCGACTCGATACTTGAACGGCTTGGTCTCGGCGGTCGGGGTAGGCACCTCCCCCACGAGCTCTCCGGAGGAGAGATGCAGCGTACTGCTATTGCCCGAGCGATTATCCACCGCCCCGCGGTTCTCATCGCCGACGAGCCCACCGGGAACCTCGATTCGGCCAACGGTGAGGGTGTGCTCGCGATCCTACGGGGTCTTGCAGCTGAGGGGTGTACCGTAATTATGGCCACCCACAGCTCCCGAGCGATCGAGGTCTGCGATCGGGTCGTGACCCTCCGCGACGGGCGAATAGAGGGTTGATGCGCTCGAAGCTCGGCATCGCCCGCTTGATCGCGATTCACAGCGCCCGGCGACTCTGGCGCGAGCGGGGGCGCGCAGCGCTCCTCGTTTCGGCGGTAGCGCTCGGAATTTCGGTATTTATCGCTGTTCTTTATGCCAGTGACGCGGCCGTGCGCTCATTTCGAAGCTCGATAGCGGCTCTCGGAGGGAGCGATTCGATCGAAATCCGCAGCCGGGGGGGCGGCTTTCGTCTGAGCGAGTTAGCCCCCCTGTATGGGGCGGTGCGGGAGCGATTCGCTGTGCTCCCGTTCTGGGAGGGGCGGGGGAAGGTCGGCGGCAGCCCGGTAACGGTAATCGCCGTAGAACCGTTCGAGCTGGGGCGCACGTTCGATGGCGACACCAAACCATCGAACAAAATATTCGGAACCGCCGATCTTTTTGAGAAGCTCGGCGTGATTCCCGGTGAATATCTCGAACTGACACTGACGGGTCGCACCTTCCTACTTTCCGCCGCCCTTCTCCCGCCGGACCTCGTTAGTCTCGTCGTGGGAAACGTCCTCGTCGTCACCCCTCAGTCGGTAGACCTACCGGAGGACCCCGTCTTTACCGCCGTTCGGGTCGCGCCCCGTCAGGGAGGAGCGATCGAGGATCTTCGAGCGCTCGCCGTTGCTCTCGAGGGAAGCGCCTCTCGCCGCTTCTTCGTCGCCGATCCACGTCAAAGGAGCGACCAGGCCGAGCGACTTTTTCAGGCTTTTCGTCTTAACATCGGAGTGCTTGTCGGGATGACCCTTCTCGTCTCGGGATGCGTCGTTTTCGGAGCTGCCCAGCTGAGCGTGCTCTCGCTGCAACGACAGCTCGGCGCGCTGCGCACCATCGGTTTTAGTCGACGGATGCTCGGCGGGGTAATCCTCGGGGAGGCGGTGTTCCTCGGCCTGCTCGGCGCCGTGCTAGGGCTTACCCTGGGACGGCCTGTCACTGAGTGGTGCGCCCAACTCTTCCTCAAGTCCGTCTCGGTGCTCTATACCGGTGGCGAGCTCCCCACAGAGTTGTGGGGTCGCTCGATAGTGGGGGTTCTTCCGTTGGTGATCCTTGCCGGAGTGGGGGTCTGTGCTCTGGGGGCGATCGTGCCCGCTATCCGGGCATCGAGGATTCCCGCTGGACTTGTCGCTCGATCGGGAGGGAGCGGAGCCCCGCTAAAACTTCGTACCTTCGGGGTTGGAGCCGGGGTAGCGCTGAGCCTCGCCGGGAGCGGTATCCTTTTCGCGGTGACATACGGCCGCCCGATCTTCGCTCACCTCAGCGCGTTGGGTCTTATCGCCGCGCTCCTTGTGCTTGCGTGGCCACTCCTCGTCGCCGTTAGCCGCCTCTCCCGTACCGCGCTTCCGAGCTGGTGCGGAATCGGGGGACTGCTCGCGACATCGAATGTTACGGCGGGAGTCAGGGTCGTCGGAGTCGCAGTCGCAACGATCGGCGTAGGGCTGTCACTCCTTATCGGGCTTGGTCTTATGGTTTCGAGCTTTCGGACCACCCTTGGTGAGTGGATTGGATATACGATTCGAGCTGATCTCTTCGCCCGCTCACTCGAGGTCAGTTCAGGCCGTGGTCCGGCCCGGCTCCCCACAGAATTCGAGGAATTCGTCTCCGCTCTTCCAGATGTTACTGCGGTTATTCGATTCGCCTCGTTTGAGGACGACTCAGGGGGAGCACCCCTCACGGTCGGAGGGCAAGATTTCAACACAGCGGACAGGGCGCGCGTATTTCGCCTGATCTCGGGCGAACTTAACGCTCAGGACCTCCGTGCTCGCTCCGGAGTTATTATCAGCGAGGCCGCGAGTAGGAAACTCGGCGCTGGGGTGGGGGATCCGGTTAGGGTGGGCGGCGTCAACGCCGAGGTTCGCGGAATCTTCAAAGACTACAGCTCCGAGCACGGGGTAGTGCTCTTCGATTTTGATCGGTTTCGGAGCATTTTCGGCGAGATGCCCCTTACCTCGGCGGCGATCCTCGTTTCCTCCCCGGAGCGGATCGATGGTGTAGCTCACGCCATCGAGGGGAGTCCTCTTGGGCGGGAGGTTAAGCTCCAACGCAATCGGGAGCTCCGCGAAACGATCTTCTCGATATTCGATCAGACCTTCCAGATAACTACCCTGATGCGGGGTATAGTGATGGTGATCTGTTTTCTCGGTTTTATCCTCACCGTCCTCCAGCTCCACTCCGAACGCCAGCACGAGATCCGAACGCTCACCACCCTCGGAATGTCCCAGGGTGCGGAGCGCACGGCGGTCCTCCTTGAAGGGCTCCTTCTATTTGTCCCCGGAGTGCTTCTCGGGCTTGCTGGAGGCACCGGCCTCGCACTGATTTTGATCTACCTCGTAAACCCGCTATCGTTTGGATGGTCGCTCGATTTCGTCCCGACTGTTCCGGGCTATCTCGGGCCGATAGGAGTGGTGCTGGGGAGTGTATTTGTGGCGGCTTGGATCGTCGCGTTTCGGCCCGAGGGGGCAAGAGAGGAGCGGGAGAGAGATGATGAGTAAACTTAGTATCGCTATTGGCTCCTTTTATCTCGTGTTTCTCGGCGGGCTTCAGGCGATTGCGGACGAACCCCCGCAGTTCACCCCAGCCCGTCCGGGTACCACCGTAGCGCTCCCCACCGATCACGGGGCCCATCCCGATTACGAGACCGAGTGGTGGTACTACACCGGACACCTCGTTCCCGTAGGTGGGGACCTCTTTACAAGCGATGATCGATACGGCTTCCAACTCACTTTTTTTCGACGGGCGACCCGCGAGGGGGGGGAAGAGCCGACACAGATCTACCTGGCTCACGCCGGCTTTACCGATCTTCCCGGGAAGAGATTTATCGCTGATAGTCGGCTCGCGCCGGCGCGGCTCGGATTCGCCGATGCGGCGCTCAAGCGGCTCGCGGTGCACCATCTCGACTGGAGCGCCGAGGCGATCGGGAGCGAGCATCACCTCCGCTTTAGCCTCACTGCAGTCGCTCCGGAGCTCCAATTCCGCTTCATCGGAGCGGAGCCGCCGAGCCTGCTTCACGGAGAGGGGGGATTTAGCCGCAAGGGGGAATGCGCGACCTGCGCATCGATGTACTACTCGTTGCCCCGTATCGAGCTAAGGGGGCAGATCGTCCGCAACGGGACGCCGCTCGATGTTCGTGGGCTCGCATGGATGGATCACGAATACATGACCAATGCGCTGCAATCCCATCAGGTCGGATGGGATTGGCTTAGCCTGATGACCGACGAAGGGGTCGATCTGATGGCGTTTCGTATCAGGACGAACGACGGAACACCCCCGTTCCTCTCCGGTACACTCCGCAAAGGGGGGAAAACAACTCCACTTGGAAAGGCCGACCTACGGTTCGAGCCCACCGGAGAGCGGTGGATCAGCCCCCACACCGGAGGGGAGTACCCGATCGCTTTTCGGGTCGAGGTACCGAACCATAACGTAGCAACCGAGGTGAAGAGCCTGCTCGCTGACCAGGAGGTGGCGCCAAAGGGACCGAACGGGATCGCCTACTATGAGGGTGCGGTGCGGAGTCCCGACCGAAAAGCGATCGGCTACCTTGAGATGACCGGTTACGCCAAACCACTCGGCGATGCCTTGTGATAATTGCCCCTTATCGGGTCCGGTGGATTACCGGTGGGAGCGGGCGTGGGTGAGCTCCTGGATCGTCCTGCCGAGGCGGTGTTCGAAGACAGCCTCGGAGATACCGAAGCTCTCCCGAAAGGCATCCCCCTTATCGACCCCGGTCCGGAGCGCATCGAAGTAGCGGCGAAGTTTGCCGTATCCGAACCCGCGCACGAGGGAGTTCGCTGCAACTAACGATTGAGCATAAGCCGCCGGCACCATCGCGGTCTCGAGCTTCGTGAAGCCACCTTGTAAGAGCCGAAACGGCACCGGTCGATTGTTTCTCGTCCAATCTTGAAGCGCTTGGAGCAGCAGGGGATTCTCCGGCCCTTCCTCGAGTTGAGCGAGCCCCTCATCGACCCACCCCACACACCGATTCTTCGTTAGCGCCCCGTTTACCGCGTGGGAGTATTCGTGGCGAACCGAGCGGTAGATATTTTCATAATCGATCGGCTCCGTGGTCGAGAGCGGTATGACGATCTGTCCCCGATAGAACATCGCATTGGTCCAACTCGGCGCACCGGTGAGCGCATAAAACGCCTTCTGCTCGAGGAGACGCACCGAGGTCTCAAATGGGGGGATCTCCCCAAATATGTGGGTAAAGTATTGGTGTGCATCCTTGATATCGCGGGAGATGCGGTGAGCGATCGGCTCCCAGGTCTTCGGTGAGATAAGGGTCAGCTTCGCTCCGCCGGCGAGGTCTATCGGGGCAAGGGTAAGTGAACCACCACCGGGCTCCGCAGACAGACGAGCCTTGGGTTCTCCCTCGAGAATCGGATCCTCCGCCCGAAGGTTCCCTGGGCCGTATATAACGGCGAGGAGCAGCGAAAGCACCCCCCAGCCCCCTACCTTAACCGAGACCAGGTGTCCGATCTTTTCCTTTACAAGCCCGAAACGATTGAACATACTCATTGGCCCGTTCCTGACGACTACGGCTCTCAAGAGAGGTCGGCTGGTCTGAGCAAAAACATTATGGAGAATCGTTCTATGTCCCCCCGCGTAACTCCTCGAGTTAAAGAGATTTTGTCGTGGTACAGGTCCGATAATCTCGGAGTTCTTACGAATTTGGCGCGGATGATGTCTCACGGCACCCTCGCAGGGACGGGTAAAATGGTCATCCTCCCGGTCGACCAAGGCTTCGAGCACGGCCCGGTGCGGAGTTTCGGCGGAAACCCGGCGGCGTTCGATCCCGGCTACCATTTCGACCTGGCGATCGAGTCCGGTTGTAGCGCCTATGCTGCTCCGTTCGGTCAACTCGCAGCTGCTCACGGCGACTTCATCGGGCAGATCCCGGTGATCGTGAAGGTCAACAACAGCGATACTCTCTTTCCGACCAAAAAACCGGTTCCCGCGATTACCTGCTCCGTTAAAGATGCGATGCAGCTCGGTGCCGTTGCGATCGGATTTACGATCTATCCCGGTTCGGAATTTCGCACCGAGATGTACCAAGAGGTGCGCGAAATCGGGGAAGAGGCGCGGAGCTACGGCCTGCCGATGGTGGTGTGGTCGTATCCCCGCGGAGAAGCGATCTCAAAAGATGGTGAGACCGGAATAGATGTGATCTCCTACGGCGCGCACATCGCGTGTCAGCTCGGGGCGCATATAGTCAAGGTTAAGCCCCCGACCGCTTTCGTCGAACAGGACGCCGCAAAGAAGGTATACGATAAGACCGGCATAAAGATCGGCTCGCTGTCTGAGCGCACCCGCCACGTGGTGGACTGTTGCTTCGGCGGCAAGCGCATCGTGATATTCTCCGGAGGAGAAGCGAAGTCGG
>JBJOHD010000005.1:0-11127 GCA_046047875.1 Pseudomonadota bacterium
AAGCGGGACGGGACGGTCGTGACGGTGCCGCATGGGGTTATCCCTGAGGCATACTGGTTCGATACGGAGCTTCAGCGGTGGCGCCCCAATGAAAATACCCCGTTACCGATGAGCTCCGCCGCGTACACCTTTATGTTTGAGAGCGCGCGACGGGCTCTCGCTTTGACCGAGCGCTCCGACTCGGAGATCCGGCGAAGCTAAAGGGGGGTCCCCCGAGATATTTGTGGGGAGTTGCCCGCTCGCCTGTAAGCAGCCTCCGATTTTTTCGATTCCCCCTTTGATAAGGACGGAGCACGGTGCTACCGTTGTCGTCTTAATGCGGCAACGCTCCCGTTCGTGGATCGTTGCAGCGATCTTTCTCCATCCTCTGGTCGGGTAAAATTGGTCGATAAGTTTCGCGCGCTCGCGCCCGATAGTCCTCTCCCGGTGAGACGACTCTCAGGCGCCGAGCTCGTGTAGAGTTCATAAAGGTTGACCTGGTTTTCTGGCGAGCTGCACATCAAAGATGTGGTGCAGCGAAAGACAGGAGTTCCCATGAGGAACAATTGGTATCGGTCGTTTCGGTCTCTCTCGAAGGAAGGGCAGCAGATCGCTGAGATGCTCTTCCAGGTCCTCGACGGAGAGCACACTGCGCGGGGTCGTGTCGGGCGGTTCTTTCAGGCTTCGCTGATGATCTTCGGTCGGAATGATCAGAAGGCCTCGCTCCGGCTCGTGCGGTGTGATGAGGAAACGGGTCGTCCTTCTGGATGCGCTCGTACCGTCATCGTGCCGATCACCGACATCCGTGACCCCCTCGCCGTGGTTGCCTCGCTCGAGCAGCAGGCCTTCATGCCCGCCCGTCCGCGTGGTGGTGTGAAGCGCACGGTCGACGGTCAGAGCTTCCACCGCCCCTACTCGGCGCGGCGTTCGCACTGACACGGAGTGACCTTCTTCCCTTGGGGCCCCCGGTCGTCGTCGTAAAAAAACGGCGACCGGGGTGCTTCTTCTCTCTTTTACCTGAGTTTTTTGAAATGTTTCTGAACTTCACGAGTTCGCGCTTTCCGCTCTTGTATCCCAAAAAAAAATCGCGGTAGTAAGAGTTAGCGAGGTATCTCGATCCGGGCGGTGGTGTATTCGGCGAGCCGGTCGGGGTCGATCGCAAATCCGATACCGGGGTTCTCCGGTACGGTGATCTTTCCCCCAGGCGCAAGGGTGACGGGGGGTGAAATGATATCGTGGTCGAAGTACCGAGCGCTGGCGCTGATATCCCCGGGGTAACGGAAATTCGGTAACGTCGCGAGGGCGATATTGTGCGCCCGACCGATTCCAGTTTCGAGGAGCCCCCCGCACCACACACCCACTCCCTTCGCTGCGGCGAGGTCATGGATATCGATCGCCTCTGTCGTTCCACCGACCCGTCCCGCTTTGACGTTGAGGATCCGGCAGGCGCGAAGATCGAGCGCCTCAGCCGCTTGGGTCAGATCGGTGATGCTCTCATCAAGACAGAGCGGGGTGGTGAGATCGAGTTGGAGTGCGGCGTGGCCGACCAGATCCCCCGCCGGAAGGGGTTGTTCGATCATCAGCAGGCCGAGATCGTCGATCGCTTCGAGTTGGGATGCATTTCCGCGGGTGTACGCTCCGTTCGCGTCCACCATCAACGGGATAGGGCCGAAGTGTCGTACGATCTCCCTGATTAAACCCTCCGCCCCCGGGGTGAGTTTCACCTTAATTCTTTGATAGCCGGCATCGAGGTATCCCGCGATCGATTCGAAGAGTCTCCCCCGATCGTCGAAGAGGGGGACGGCAACCCCTACCGGGATCTCGGTTCTTTCTCCACCGAGGAGTCGGTAGAGCGGCACGCTCAGCGCCCGCGCCCACCAGTCCCAACACGCCATCTCAAGCCCGCCCCGCGCCAAGGGGTCAGATAAAGTCCCTCGAATGAGGGAGGCGAGCGCTGCGGGGGTTTCGGGGGAATGGGCGAAAAGTTGGGGAACGAAACGAACGCGCAGCGCCGCAACGACGCTCGCCTGGGTTTCTGCTGAGTAGCCGGGGAGGGGAAGCGTTGATGATTCTCCGAAGCCGGAGATGCCACCGCCAACGACTTCCACGATGACCACGGCTCGGCTTGAGACTACACCGTGGTTCGTCCGAAACGGCTCCACGAGAGGGATATCCACCCCGTGGAGGATTACTTTATCGATATCGAGGGGGATCGCCGTCACTCGGTGGAGCTTAGCACATTCCCGTGTACTCGAAACCGCCGCTCGGCTTAGACCGAGCGCTCATCCAAGACCGCGGCGTAGATCGCCATGGTCTGTCGCAGCGCTGAGAACTCGTCGCTTTGCAGAAGCTCCTCAAGAGCAGGTGAAATCCAAGCGAGCTGAGGAGCGCCGCCGTCGTTCTTCTCTGAGAGGTTGTTTTCGCATTTCATAACTTCGATCCTTTCCAAAGCGACGTAATGTTCGAGCGAGCCGCTCGGTGTTTTATCGCCAAACACACCTACGTTTTCGCACAACCGGGCTCTGGAGTTGTCACAGCAGCGTCATCATTTTGTAAAACTTTTGTAACGAGCAAAAGACCGCATATTCAAGCAGTTAGGTTGTCTTCTGGGGTGGTGCCGCCGCTCAGCAGAGTGACTGGCGGGGAAAAGGCGGGGAGGGGGAGCCCATCGGCTAACTCCTCGTTAAGACTCTATCCTTAACCATCGTGGGGTGTTTTACGGGTGCTCTAAAGCCTTTCGTATTTAATAGGAGGGCGGAGTCGAGTAAGCTTGGGAGCCCGATTTGAGCTCGTTCCCGGTTTATTCAGGGAAAACTCGAGCTAAGTCTGGTTTCTCCGGAGTTCGTACGTTGTTCCACAAGCCGAAGTCCACAAACCCCCAGCTGCAGAGCCTCGAAGGGGTTGTTGAGCGTGTTGCCCCGGATATCGGGGCACTCGAGCCGGGGGTGCGGGCGCAGCTTCGGAGCGACGAGCCGTTCCTGCGCGGATATCAGATGTTTCGGCGTATCGCTGCGGCGGGTGGTCTCCCCTCAGAGACCGTTTCCCGGGTGGAGAGCGACTTCGCTCTGTTCGCCTCGGCGCATATCCTGAAGCTCTCCGGCATGGAACCCGCCGCAATCGGGTCGCAGCTCGGCACCGAGCGGGTTATCCCGTGGTTGAAGCTCAAGCAGGTACCGGAGGTGCTCTTCGAGAACGACCCCCTGCGGGGAGCTCATTCGATTAAGCGGGTGACGATCCCGAGCGGCGAGTCCGCTGAGTTTGCTTATGTCTTGGGAGCACACGCCGGGACGCGACGGCTCGGGACCCGCGCTGAATCGATCGGCTTTACGAGTGGGGAGGAGAAACTCATCGAGCGGGTGACCGCCGCAGCTGAGCGCTCGTGTGGATTGCTTCTCGGTCGACTGGCAACCGTTCGTAACGGTCTCGAACGGGTGAGTGCGACCTCCCGGGCTCACGAGTTTGTGGGGTATCTCCGCGAGGTCACCAGCGGCAACGCCCACGTGCCGTGGCGGCATCTCCAGACGAGCGGAGAGCGGGCTGAATTTATCCGAGGATTCCTCGATTTTTCAGGGGGTACCCTCGATATCGGGCACCATCGCCTCATCATCGGCCGGCGCAACAATCCGGGGCTCCTTGCGGAGGTGGCGATTGTTCTCAAACGAGAGGGGATTCTCGCGCGGGTCAGTGGTGGTGCTATTCCGTCCCTCCATATCGAGAGCTTTCACGGACTAACCACGCTCCGCGATCGAGAGCTCGTGAACGCTGCACGGATTCGCGAGCCGCTCGTACAGACCCTTGATACACCGTGCGAATTCCAGACCGGTCGGCCGGAGCAATACGCCGCGGTTATGGCGATGGCTGATCGACTCGGTCGGCGGGGAACGGTATCGTGTGACCACGTACGTCGCATGCTCCAGCGCGAGGGCGGCCCTGCTGGGGAGCTTACGCTCGACACGATCCGTCAGTGGGTGCGGGGTGGTCACGTACCGGCGAGCGTTTCGCGGCTCCGAGAGCTTGATGCCCTCGAGGCGCGGCTCTTCTCAGGGGAGAGGCTGCGTGAGATCGGCGGGGCGATAATCAAGCGGGCAGGATCGCTCCACCCCTACTCGGTGACCAAGGCGTTAAGCGATTTTCATGGGGGCGCAGCAGAACTCTCCCGGCGGTGCGGGGTTCCTGAGCAATTGGTCGGTGAGATAGCTGAGGGTAAACGGCTGCCCAGCCGGGCTGAGTACCGGTTGGTCCTGAGCACAGCCGCGATTCGTCTTGAGGGGGAGATCGAGCGTGCTTCCACCCCGCCGGATCGGCACATCGTCGAGACCTGGCTGCGTTCTGAGGGGGAGCGGCGGGTCTTCGGTAGTTATCAGAGCTCGATCTGTCTCCTCGCCCGAGAGGCATTCCAACAGGGCGCGGACCCACAGCAAGCGGTTCGGGATCGTCTACAGCACCTGCTGCGGCGAAACGGGAGGATGATAGTCGATGATTCATCGTAAACGGTCGGGTAGTTTTCCACGAGGGGAGAGATGTCTATGTTCCCGCAGAAATCATATGAGAGCCGCTCTGAAAGCGCCGACGCGATGCTGCGTGATGCGGCATTCCCGGCGCGCGGTGGTGTGATCGATCGGTCTTCCCCGCGTTATCGACCATCCCGGGAGCTTTCCGCTCTTGTGCGTAAAGCTGCTGGCGAGGAGCTTGCTCCGTTCGTACGAGATACCCTGCCGATTATCGCGGCGCGCCCTGAATTCCAGCGAGGGTACGAAACCCTGCTGCGTATCGAGTCGGCGGCGCGGCTCGGCGATCCCGAGCGATACGATCTCGGCGAGGTGCGGGCTGATTTCGCGTTGTTTGTGCGGGGTCATATTTTACGGGCGCTCGGGCACTACGGCACCGCGATTGGCCGGATACTTGAGGACGATCGGGTGGGAAAGTGGATTCAACGAGAGCAGCTCCCGTTGTCGATGTATCGCGATGATCCCATTCGGAACTCCTGTTTTATAAAGCGGATGGAGATTCCAAGCGGTCCATCGAGCGATTTTGCCTATATTTTGGGTGCTTATGCAGCGGGTCGCCGCCCATCGAGCGAATCGGCTCAGGTCAATTTTCAGAGCTCCTCGAGCGACCTGATTCACGGGCTCGCCGAGAAGATCGAGCGGGTTTGTGGGATCGTCGTTGCTCCCCGAATCCTGCAGACCGCCGAAGGGAGTTATCATGCCCTCACTTCCCGTGCGCGCGAGTTCGCTGAGTATCTCACCGGGATATCGCGGGATAATACCGTCCTTCCGTGGGGGCATCTTCAAACATCGGAGGAGCGGCGGGGATTCCTCCGCGGATTCCTCGACTTCGGAAGTGGCTGCGTTGATGTGAGCGGGCGGTTCTCTATTTCGCGCGGGGAAAATCGGACCCTCGTTGAGGAGGTTGCAATCCTGCTGAAACGCGAGGGGGTTATCCCCCGGGTGCGCTCAAACGGCTCGACGACCTTATTCCTCGACGCAACGGTGGATCTGTTAAAATTACTTGAGCTCGATGTTGTGATGCGAGCGGATCTTCGAACTCGATTGAAGGCTGCGAGCGAACTTCCCTCCCCCCGATTCTTCGTCTCTGCGGAGAGCTACGATGAGGTCATGGAGACGGCGAGACGGTTGGGAGAGAAAGACCGGCATTCTCCGATCGAGGTATCCCGGGCGCTGCAGGCGAACGGGTCGATGATGGGGGGGCTGCCCGTCTCGACGCTGCGGTCTTGGCTGCGCTCCGATAAGGTGCCTCCGAGTGTGCGCCGCCGCCGCGAGTTAGAGGCGCTCGAGGATGGACTCTTTTCCCCGGCATTACGCTCTGAGGTTGGGGCGGCGATCCTGGCTCGCCTGGACCCTGTCCCGCATCCATTTGCCGTTGTCGAAGCAGTCGCCGATTTCTTGGGGGGAGAGCGCGCGTTAGCGCGAGCCGCTGGAGTTAATCGGGGGACGATTCAGCAGATTCTCCGGCGTGAGGAGCTTCCCACTGAAGCGATATACCGAAAAATTCTATCGGCTGGCGGAATAGACCTCTCCGAACGGATCATCGCGGGAGCAACCTGCCCTGATATCCGGGCGATACGGGAGATGGTCAAGGACCTCCCCGAGCGCAGTTTTCTTATCAACTACGAAGGGGCGGTCGCCGTTCGGGTGCGGCAGGCGTTCGAGCGGGGAGAGGATACCCTTGAGGCTGCGCTTATCGCACTCCGGGCACTTCGCTCCCGTAGCGAGAGAACGGGGGGGCGTTAAAATGGAAACGGTGAGTCGTTTCGCCGCCGCGTTGTTACGCCGCCTCATCGAAGATCACCATCTCAGCTGCGCTCACGACGACCGGAGTTTCAAGATCGGCACGGGAGGCGCGCTGAGGGCCGTTGAGCCGCTCAGCGGAGAGCCTCAGACGGTCGGAGGATCGCCGGGTTAGTCCCCGGCCGAACTCGTTTCCCCTCTCGTCGGCGATAATGACCGAAGCCCCCCGCTCGAAACTGCCGGTGATGCTGCGGATCGACCCGATCAGGAGGTCTCCCCGCTCGGAGAGGAGGCGTCGTCGTGTGAGCGGTCCAACCGTGATGACACCCCGAGTTGCGCGGGAGGTTGAGCGTTCGCTCCCGCTCAAATCTCGGTCGAACGCGAGGATATGGAAGCCCCGCTCCCCACGGAGCGCTGCATAATCGGAGAGCCGCTCATCTGGAGCGACGATGATCGTGTGTACTCCGCAGATCGCGGCGCTTGCTGCGGCGGCCAGCGGGGAGGAGAGCCGAGCCGGACCGGATGGATTAGGCCCGGCAGTCACGCTTCCTCTGAGCGCAGCGAGCGACACCGGTGTTTGCCCGGGTGGCGAGACCACCTCCTCGCTCACGATGAGGAGGATATCTGCGCCGGCTTTCGCCGCGACGAGAGCCGCGAGATAGTGGGAGCAGCTCGTCAGCGGTGAGCGTGGGGACAAGCCCGCCAGGGATGCGGCGAAGTTTCTGCCGACGAGGGGTGCTACCCCGCGAGCGGTGAGTTCATCGAGCGCGATCCTGAGATTAAGCCCCCGCTCGCGATCTGAGAGATCGGTGCCGGTAACGAGTACCGGTGCGACCGCACGCCCGAATTCCCCCAGAAGTCGCCCGAGGATATCAAGGATGCGGTAGTACCCGAGGGCGGCAGCAGCTTGGCTCTCCGCAAGGGAGAGCGGGGAATGCAGCCCTAAGAGGTTGGCACCGAGCTCAAGGTCCCCGCCGAACACAAAGACGACCTCGTGCCGAGCCCGCATGAGCGGAACTATCTCCTCCAGCACTGCGAGAATCCGCAGGACATTTGGTGTCGTTTGCCTCGGAATCAGCGCCGTTTGGGCGTCGATACTAACGACGATGCGGGAGCGTCCTAGTTCCATGTATATGCACCTCCTCAGTCATTTAACAGCGGTCACACTGCTGAGTGTTCCTCGCCTCTTCCCAAAAAACCGGGTGGGGAGATGGGCTCCCCACCGGTACCTCACCCACGATAATCGCGGGCTTGGCTCTCAAAGAGGCGGCGATATACCTCGCACCCCTCCATCAGGTCAGTGTGTCGCCCCTTCGCCAGCACCTGACCGGCGTCGATCACAACGATCCTATCCGCTCGACGTACCGCACCTAAGTAGTGCGTCGAGAAAACCACGGTCTGCCCAGGACTCTCGTGGAAGAGGGTGTCCCAGAAATCCCGCGCGGCCTCCGGATCGATCGCCGCGGTGGGCTCATCGAGCACCATGAGCGGTGCGCGCATGTAAAGGAGCGAGGCGAGGGCGAGCTTCTGAAGCTGTCCACCCGAGGGCTCCTCGGTGTCCCGGTAGTCTCTGCCGAGACGCTGCCGATATCCCCGAGGATATCGCTCCACGAACACCGCTGCGCCGCTCCGCTTCGCCGCCCATGCGACCCGAACCTGGTCGATCGGCTGCCCCGACCGGCCGAGAGCGATAAACTCCTCAACCGTGAGGTTGTAGTGCTGGATGTCTTGAGGGAGACACCCCACCACCGCGCGCAGGGTCGGCTCATCGAGCGCGCTCACCGGCACACCACCCAGACGCACTTCGCCGTGATCGGGGTCGAAGAGCCGCACGATGAGCGCCTTCAAGGTGCTCTTGCCTGCGCCGTTGACACCGACAACTGCCCACTTCTCACCCGCGGGGATGGCGAGGGAGAAACCGCGAATAATCTCGCGGTTTCTCTGTCCCGCCCCCTGCGGATAGCCGAATCGGACGTCGCGCAGTTCGAGGGTAACCCCGTCAGCGCTGACCTGTGGAGAGACACCAACCTCAGGGTAATGGGTCCGCGACTCGATCGCGAGCACATCCTCGAAACTCTCGACGTACAGCGACTGGCCGAGCTGCAGCCCGAGCGCGCTCGCGATCTCGGCGAGGCTCGCCCCGAGAAGAGAGAGCGTACCGAGATAAAATACGAAATCCGCGATCGGGAGGTGCCCAGCGGTGACGTTCCTGACGAGTGTCAACGCACCAAATATCACCGCGCTCATGCCGCACACCATCGCGACGATTCGCTTGATGACGCTCCGCCGTTCGAGGATATCGTATGCGCTGATCGCTCGGGCGATGCCGTCCGCAAACCGCCCAGCGAACCACCGAGCTGCGCCGAAGACCTGGAGATACGCGAGGGTCTTGGAATTCAAGATATGCCCCCGCTCCTCCCAAAATCGGCGCCACCAATCACCTTGGCTCTCGTCGATCTTAAACTGCCGGTACGCATGAACCGACTCAGCCGCCATACTCGGGATCATCGCCGTAACGAGGATCACGCACAGCGCTCCGTCGAAGCGCCAGAGGAGCGTTGTGGTGATGAGCGCCAGCGCAATAGCGCGGGTGAGCATTACCTGCGTCTTTGCGAGCGCCATAATTCGCCACACTGCCCGCTCCTGGACGTTTTGGATCTTATCCTTAAGACTCGGATCGCTGTAGGTAACCGGGTCGAGCTCCGGGACTTTTAGCACTTGCGCTTGCTGGACGTGGGTAAACGCCCAGTTCTCGATGAGCCGGTCGAAGACCGTCATTACGAGCGGCAACGCGCCTGAGACGATGAGTCCAAGTGCGAGACCGAGCGTGGGAAGCCCCCATACGTCGATCGTCTGTCGCTGGGCGAGCGCCTCAATGACCTGACCAACGCTCCAATTCATTACAAACGGAGTTGCGACCACGATGCCGACAAAAAACAGCCGCGCAGCCGACATCCCCGGACGGTGCCTCAGCAGAAGTGTGGCGATCGTTCGATTCGCTCGGGCGATACGGCGCCCGTGCTCAGTGAGCTGTCCGATACGGGTTTCCACCACCGGCTGGGGTGCGACCTCCGGAGCTGTCATTTCGAGCACCGTTGCAAGATTATTATTTTTCATAAAGTCCTCCGTGGTTCATTCGGTGGATACACCTCCCCCGTTCGAGCTGAAGGGGGCCCCTTGAGCATCAGCTCACTGGGTACACCTCGCCCGTCGAGCGCTGTAGGCGCTCCGGAATCACATCTGTCGTCGTCTATGGTGCGTTAAACCGCCCGCACCGGGCGGGGACATCAACGTCCCGGCTTAATCTGTTGCATGGCTCTCTCCCTCCGTTTTTCGCGCTCGTAAAAATCTCAATCAACGTTCGGCACCGTGAGCCCCGCGGGGCGTAAGCGCCGAGAGCGCTGCCACACGTGGTGTTCCCCAAAAAGCTTCGAGGGAACGATACCGCACCCGGCGCTATCGAGAGGGAGGTAGAAAAAATGAGGGATCTGAATGAAGCCTCACCGAACCACCCGTCCCGACATCACCGTGTCGGGTCCGTGTGGAAGGCCCGACAGGTTACGAAAACCGCGATTTTCCGCGGTTTATAGCACCACCAGCAAATCCCCATCTGCAGGGGATGAGAACCGCTTGATACCCCGTGCCACCGTTCCATCGACGCGTAGCGCCGGTGGTCGCTGCAGGGGAACTATTACGATACATGTGGTGCATGAGAGGGAGATTACCATGAAGCCGGATGTGAGCGAAGGAAAATTGTTGAGCTCGTATCTGATTTTCTTGGCGGGAAGTCCGGTGAGGGATTCAGACTCCCCTAAAAAAAGACCCTCACTTTCCGTTTTGCGCGGTGATGACGATTTGTCCTACGATGCGGCTATGGATTTTCCGTCGAACACCCCGCGCTGCCTCGTTGATCTCGACCCGTGGCTCGAGCCCTATCGAGAGGACATCCGGCAACGTCGTCAAAGGACTGAGGATCTTAAGGCTCGGTTGGAAGAAAAAGGGGGTGGTTTGTATTCGTTCGCCGACGCCCACCTCTATTTTGGGCTGCATCGGGCGGGGGGGCGCTGGGTATTCCGAGAGCTCGCACCCCACGCGTGCCGGATTGTCCTCGTCGGCGAGTTCTCCGCCTGGAAAGTGGAGGAGCGTTTCGAACTCCAGGCGATCGGGGGAGGGGTGTGGGAGATCGAGCTTCCGGGGGAGCTTCTCTCACACGGGATGTTGTACAAGCTTATCGTTTCGTGGCGTGAGGGTGACGCGATAATTTCGGGGGAGCGGCTGCCGGTCTACACCCGACGGGTGGTGCAAGACCCCCAGACCCTTATTTTTTCGGCACAGGTGTGGGAGCCGCCGCAGCCGTATCGGTGGAGTCATCCGGGCGTCACTGTATCGCCTCAGGCGCCGCTTATCTATGAGGCGCACGTGGGGATGGCAGGGGAAGAGCCCCGGCTTCACACCTATCCTGAGTTCAGTGCACAGGTACTGCCGCGGATTAAGGCAGCAGGGTACAACACTATCCAGCTGATGGCGATCCAGGAGCATCCGTACTACGGCTCGTTTGGCTATCAGGTAAGTAATTTCTTCGCGCCGTCCTCTCGGTTTGGCACCCCGGAGGAGCTTAAGGCCCTTGTGGATACCGCGCACGGGATGGGCTTAGCGGTTATCATGGATCTCGTCCATTCCCACGCGGTTAAAAATGAGATCGAGGGGATCGGACGTATCGACGGCTCGTACACACTGTACTGTCACGGCGGTGCCCGGGCCGAGCACCCCGCGTGGAACACCCGTCTCTTCGACTACGCCAAAGATGAGACGCTCCGTTTTCTGTTATCGAATTGCCGATACTGGCTTGAGGAGTTCCGTTTCGATGGATTTCGCTTCGACGGAGTAACCAGCATGA
>JBJOHD010000006.1:0-11144 GCA_046047875.1 Pseudomonadota bacterium
CCCCGATAGCGGCGGTCCCGTAGCGAGCATCAACGTCACACCGTTAGTGGATGTGATGCTCGTTTTGCTCATTATTTTCATGGTTACCGCCCCGATGATGCAGCAAGGGGTTGAGGTCAATCTTCCGAAGGCGAAGACCGCGCCCCTCTCCGGTTCGAACGAGCAGATCGTGATCTCGGTTGATAAGGCGGGGGTTATCTACATCGGTGCGGGGAATCCGATCTCCCTCGAAGATCTTCCGAAGAAGATCGGGGCGATCATGGAGTCGAGGAAGCCCGAAGACCGTAAGGTCTACATAAAGGGGGATGGCGGTATCGAGTACTCCCGAGTCATGGCGGTGATGGGGCGGCTTCACGAGGGGGGAATCCATCAGATCGGCTTGATGTCGGCGCCACCAGGGGGTGGGCGGTAAGGGGAGTTCGCTGGGTCTCTCTTTGGGTGAGATTGTTTGAGGGTTGAGTGGTCACGCCTCTTAAGTTTGGGAGCTCAGGGGGTGCGGATCCTGAGGGGCGTAGTGAGCGGTATCGGCTCGTGGAGGGTTCGATGAGTAAGGGGGGCGATCGCGCCGCGGTGCGTCGAGCGCTGAGCGACACCCTGGCGCTCCGCGGGCGGCAAGTCGCTGAAAAGCACGACCCGTTTGCCGTCGGCCTGGCGATATCAACCGGTCTTCACGTTCTTTTGCTCCTCCTTCTTTTTTTGAATTTCGGGGGGCCCGGTCGACCGATCGGAGAGCAGATCGTGTACTCGGTAACCATCGAAGGGGGGAAGACCATCGGCGGAATATCTCAGGTAGCGAAGAAAGACGACTCAAACGTCGCGCCCCCAAAGAATGTGGCTTCAAGGGAGAAGGAGACCCGCGAGAAAAAAAACGACACCGACGCCGAGGTCGTGGAGGTCAAGGAGCCGGTCAAGAAACCGGAGCCGAAGAAGGAGCCTCCGAAGAAAGCCGAGCCTGAAAAGAAGAAGTCGACTGAGGTGAAAAAGACCGCGGAGAAACCAAAGGCGAAGGAGCCCACAAGCGCTGACATCAACAAGGATTACCAAAAGGCGATGCAGCGTTACCTTGGCGAGTCGACGGAGTCGACGGGGCAAGGTTTTGGTGCAGCGAAGCTCGGTGGGAACGGGATGGGCGGAGGGGTGCTCCGTCCGCCGGAGTTTTTCACCTATCGGCAAGTTCTCCGGGACAGCGTGAAGCGGGGGCGGAAGTGGTACAACACCCAGGCATCTCTTGTTACCTGGGTAACTTTTGATATCGGGGTTGATGGGGTGATTTCAAACGTGGCGGTCGCTGAGAGCTCGGGGAATCGGGAGTTCGATGATTCGGTCCTTCGGGCTGTCTATAAAGCGAGCCCGCTACCCCCGCCCCCCGCCTCGGTCTACAACGATTTTAGGTCGGTCAGGCTCTCGTTCGATCCGCGGGAGTGACCTCCGGTTCGGGCTGGTTCGGGGGGTGCCCCCGCCGTCTTACCTCATTTTGCTCGGTGGTGAGCTGTGTTATGAACCAACCAGGGGCGTTCGTGCCCGCTCGTTTTCAACCATCTTGTCGTGATTTTTTATGATGCAACGCCGTGGTGTGTTCGATCTATTGACCCGAGTTTTGGTCGGAGTTGGTTCGTGTGTTGGCGCCCTTCTCGTTGGAGTCGCTGCTCTCGGGGCGTTTCCAACGCTCGGTAAAGCGCAAACCGATATCTATGTGCGAGGCTCGGGTAGGCTCTTCCCGGTGGCGCTCCCCCGATTGTGTGTGCAAGGGGGCGACCCCTCGGTGGCTCAGCAGGTTCCGACCGTGATGGCGCGGGATCTCGACCTCTCGGGATACTTTCAGGTGCTCGACCCGAATACGTTTATCGAAACCCCGGGGAAGTGCGGCGACCAGACCTCGCTCGCCTATTCCGATTGGAGCGTCGTCGGCGCTGAGGGACTCGTGCGGGGGATCGTTTCTCCCACCGCTGCCGGGGTGCGGGTCCAGCTTTATCTCCACGACGTTCAGCGTCGTACCGTGGTGCTGGGGAAGGAGTACGAGGGGGAACTCGCCCAGGTTCCGCGGATGGCCCATAAGTTCGCGAACGAGATTATGCGATTTTTCACCGGCGAAGCAGGTGTATTCGGCTCTCAGATCGCGTTTACCTCGCGAGTGGGGCGGTTTAAAGACCTCTTTGTGATGGACATGGACGGAAGCAACGTGCGTCAGCTCACCGATGAGCGGGCGCTGGCTGTCTCCTCATCGTGGGACCCGAGTGGGCGCAAGCTCGTCTTCACCTCGTACCGCAACCGGATTCCAGACCTGTTCGTTGTGGATACCTTCAGTCGGGGGATAACTCAGGTGACGCGGGGGGCCGCGCTCGAACTCGGAGCTCAGTTTCTTCCCGAGGGGGGTGGGCTTCTCGCCTCCCGGACGGTTGGGGGAAACAGCGACCTGGTCGAACTGGGGCTCGACGGGGCGGTGTTACGCACCGTGCTGCCCGCGCGGGGTACGATTAATGTCTCGCCCCGCTTCTCCCCCTCAGGTGACCGGATCGTCTTCTGCTCGAACCGGGCAGGGGGGCCGCAGATATACACGATGGATCGGAGCGGCGGTGACGTGAAGCGGGTGAGTTTTGTAAATTCGAACTACTGCACCTCGCCGGCGTGGTCGCCGAAAGGGGACCGGTTGGCGTTCGTTTGCCGCGCCGACGCGGGATTTCAGCTGTTCACCGCAGGGGTCGATGGCTCGGCACCGATGCAGCTTACAAGCGGCGGAGATAACGAAGATCCCGATTGGTCGCCGGATGGTCGGTACATAGTTTTCGCCTCAACCTACGGCCACCGGGGCTCTTTCGGGCTCTCGCTGATGCGGAGCGATGGGAGCAACCTTCGCGAGCTCACCCGGAGCCGGGGGGGGGATACCGAGCCGACCTGGGGACCGCTTCCCCAATAGCGCCCCATACACCGTTTTAAAGGCTCTCATGGGAGGGCGGCCGTGAATTTCAACGGTTGGCTGTTATACCATCTTGCAAACCAATCGGTTGTAAAGTAAGAATTCCCCGTATTTGCGTGAACTTATCACGCAACATCTCGGGGCTTTGAGGCTTTTGTGGGGAAAAGCGCCGGTGATGACGGATCGATTGAGCGTCATTCGTGTGGCGCTCTCGCGGGGATAGTGTGGTGGAAGGGTCGCTTCGCCGCTTAGGCCCCGTAACCGGTCTGATCTGATTTTACGTTTTTGTTTTTATCGTCTTTAAGGAGACATATATGCGCATCGTTCGGACGTTAGTGGTGGTGGCGCTCGCCTTTGTGGTGGCGGGTTGTTCGTGTCGGGCCCGTAAAGTCGGTGGCCCCGATGACGGGAATATCCCGGTTGCCGCTGCGGATGGGATTCTTAAAGACGTCAATTTCGCCTTTGACCGGTACGACCTCGATGCTTCGTCGAAAGAGGTTCTCGCAAAGAACGCTGAGTGGTTGAATGCGAACACCAGCCACAAGGTGCAGATCGAGGGGCACTGCGATGAGCGGGGCACGAACGAGTACAATATGGTTCTCGGTGCTAACCGCGCCCGTGCTGCTCACGACTACCTCCGCTCGCTCGGTGTCGATGCGAGCCGGATGAGCACGGTCAGCTACGGAGAGGAGCTTCCGCTCGATCCGAGCCACACCGAAGAGGCGTATGCGAAGAATCGCCGCGCTCACTTCAACGTGCAGTAGTTCGGTAAACTCGATATAGTTCGGGTAGCATCGTTCGGCTGGAGGGGGAACCCTCTGCCGAACGATGTGCGTATCAGGGGTCGGAAATTCGGGGCTTTCGATAAGGAGCGGCGAGGTGAAAAACGTGCGGCGAACGGTATGGAGCGTGGTTCTTGTGGGGGTGGCAGCCGGGTGCGTGCCGCAGAGCAAGAATCTCGAGGTCGAGTTGGCCCGGCTCGACCGGAATCTCGGTGATCTAAGGAGCCTCCAAGCGGAGCAGGTGACCGAGATCGCCGCGATGCGCACCGAGCTCCGTCAGTTAAGCGGTCGCCTGGATGAGATCGAGCACTCACAGAGCGAGAAGCTTGGGAGCCTCTCGAATATTCAAAGCGATCTCAGCCGCCTCAGTCAGAGGGTGCCGCCCCCTCCAATCGTCCCGGTCGCGGCGCTCGAGGAGGACGAGGCGATGATCCCCGATATTCCGGTGGATATCGGACAGCGCTTCGGCGAGGGGCTCGCCAAGATCCGCGCGGGTGCTTTCCCCGCGGCGGTGGGCCCCCTGCAGGAGGCGCTCGATCTTGGGCCGACCAACGCCTGGGCTCCCAACATCCTCTTCTGGATCGGACTCAGCGGAGAAGCGACCGGAGATCTGAAGAAGGCGGCGGCGTCCTACCTCGATATCGTGGCCCGTTTTCCGAAGCATCAGCGAACCCGGCTGGCGCTTCTCCGACAGGGAACGGTCTTTATTCGTCTCGGTGACAAAAAAGCGGCGGGGCTCGCGTTTAAGAAGCTTATCGCCGACTTCCCGAAATCGGCTGAGGCCGCACGGGCTCGGGAGCGCTTAAAGGATCTCTAATGGTGTCGATACTGGGGCGCGGGGCGGTTGAGGCGGTTTTCCGCTTGGCCGTTATTATGTCGGTTCAACTGAGGAGCCGATGAACAGACAAACCCGCACCCTCGTAGTGCGCGATGCCTCGATTCTCCCCGCGCTTCGTTCCCCGGTCGTTGCTACGCTCGGCAATCTCGACGGGGTTCATCGGGGGCACCAAGCGCTGCTTGAGAGGATAAATTCAGTGCGGGGTGCCGGTTCGAGCGTTGTCATCTCGTTTTATCCCCACCCCGGTGCGGTGCTCGGCAAAATGCCCCAGGTGCCGCTTTTAACGACGTTACGGCAGCGGGTCGATATCCTCGGGGGCTACGGGGTCGATCTCTTTTTCTTAATCCATTTTACCCGCGCATTCTCGAAGATTCGCGCCGGAGATTTTATCGATCGTTATCTTATCGATCTGCTCGACATCGAGCACCTCGTTATCGGGCCCGATGCTCACGTGGGATTCGAGCGTGAGGGCACCCCGGAGTTTATTGAGCGACATCTGGCGGCTCGGGGACGGCAGGTCACCGTTCTCCCGTTCGTTGACTCGGGGAGTGAGCGGATTAGCTCGAAGCGGATCCGCGCCGTCGTGGCGGAGGGGGACGTGGCGGGGGCGGCCGAGCTTCTCGGTCGGCTCTACCGAGTGAGCGGTTTCGTTGAACGGGGTGATCAGCGGGGGCGCCTTATCGGATTTCGAACCGCCAACGTGGCGCTCGGTAAATACGCGGTTCCAGCGTTCGGGGTATACGCCACGTGGGTAACTCTTCAGGGGAGGCGATATCCAGCGGTGACCAACATCGGCGTCCGGCCGACGTTCGGTGGTGTGCGTCCCACGATAGAGTCCCACCTCATCGGATACTCCGGCGAGGAGTTCTACGGCGAAGCGGTGGGGGTCGAGTTCGTATCGCGGCTTCGCCCCGAGATGAAGTTCCCCTCGGTTGTGGAGCTCACCGATCAGATCCGGCACGATGTAGGGGTCGCGCAAAAGGTACTCGGGAGCCCCGTTTCGGATTCCTCGTCATGAGCCACCGAACCCTCGATTTCACGGTGGACGTTGATGACCCGCTCCGCCTCGATCGCTTTCTGACCGACAAATTAGGCGCCGTTCCGGAGCTTCGCGGCACCTCTCGCTCGCAGGTGAAGATCCTCATCGAGAGCGGGGTGGTGTGTGTTGATGGGGCGGCGATACGTAAGGCGGGAACACCGCTCCGTCCAGGAGCGGTCGTTGTCGTAGCTTTAACCGAACAGGCACCGAGCCATCTCCCTCCGTTCGAGACCCCGCTCCAGATATTGTACGAGGATGAGGCGGTCGTCGTTATCGACAAGCCGGCGAATCTTACGATGCATCCCGGTGCTGGAAACCGAGATCAAACCCTTGTAAACGCCCTGGTTGCCCACTTTCAACGGGGGGTGGGGGTGCAGGCTGCCCCCGAGTTATTCAGGTGTGAAGGGGGCGCTGGGGCGCTTCGGCCAGGGGTAGTGCACCGGTTAGACCGCGACACTACGGGGGTGGTGGTGGTGGCGAAGACCGCCGCGGCGCTCCACCATCTAAGCCGCCAATTCGCCGCCCGCTCCGTGGGTCGGGGATACCTCGCGTTAGTATTTTCCACTCCTCGGGGACTTCGAGCGGTCAATACCGCTGATACTGGGACGATCGATGCTCCGATCGGTCGTCATCCGACGAGACGCACCGAGATGGCGATAGTTCCGGAGGGGCGTCGTGCGGTGACCCACTGGCAGGTGCGGGAGCGATTTTCGTACGGGACGTTGGTGGAGGCGCGGCTCGAGACGGGCCGTACCCACCAGATACGGGTTCATTTTAATTCGATCGGATGTCCGGTGATCGGCGACCGCACCTACGGTGATTTCTCCGGGCTCCCCCTGGCTCTTCAGCGCAGCGGCGAGAAGTTCGGGCGCCAAGCGCTCCACGCCTATCGGCTCGAATTCGAACATCCTACCCGGGGGGAGCGCTTGACCTTCGAGGGGGCGCTTCCGCACGACTTTCTACAACTTGTCGAGAGCTTTCGAAAGGAGCGGGGATGAGTTTCGAGGTGCGAACCCGCGGTGAGTTTCAGATGGTGGTGTATCGTCCGTGGCTTGAGCGGGGGATCGAGCACGGGTTTACCCTCGCACCCGCTGATTTCGGTGAAGCGGGGCGGGCCCGCTGGTGTGGGGAGCTCGCCCGGGAGTTCGGTGGGGGGGAGCTCAATCTTCTTCATCAGGTACACGGCACCGATATTATCGGCGTTGAAATGGGGCTTCCCGGATGTGGGGCGGGCAGCGCCCTGCCATCAGGCGATGCATTTGTGTGGCGTGAGGCGAGCGGCTATAGAGGTATCTTCGGGGTCAAGGGGGCCGATTGTGCACCGATCCTCGTCTGCGCCCCCGGGGCACGGGCCGCGATACATGCGGGGTGGCGAGGGCTTGCCAACGGAGTCATCCCGCGAGTTCTCCGAGATTTAGGGGAAGTGGGGCCGATTGAGTGTGTTATCGGTCCGTGCGCTGGGCCCGATCGGTATGAGGTGGGAGCGGAGGTGATCGCTGCGATCGGGGAGGGGTTTGCAGCTGTAAGATGCTCTGAAAGTTCCGTATCTTTAGATGTCGCTCGAACCGCCGCGGCGCAGATCACGCACGCGGTGCCCACGGCGAAAATCGCCGTATCCGCCATCAACACCGTCACCGATCTCCGTTTTCACTCGCACCGCCGCGACCGTCAAAACGCGGGGCGCGGGCTCGGATTTTTTTGCGTGTGAATTCAGTCCTCTGGCTTTTTCTCGGTTAGAATGGTGATTCGATCTTCGGTGGGTGAGCGATCCCCCTAAGAAAAATCCCGGTGATTTCAGCCCCCTCGTGAGCCGGCTTCGAATCGTTTTGACTTTCCAAGACCCCCGCCCGTAAGATCGGAGATAGAACTTTGGGCTTTCTCCTCGGTGAGTGTGGTTCAACGACCCTCAACCCTATCGCTCTGCCCCGATCAATACCGCCGGCCTCGGTTGCTCGACCGGTGTGCGTGTGGTTCCTCGGTTCGCCTCGTCGAATCTTCGTCCGTTCAATCTTTTTTTCATCAACAATAACCTTAATCAAAGGAGGAAAACGCTATGGAAAGAGCTGACCGTGAATTGATTGAGCGGGTTCTTACGGGGAACTTTGAATTGAGGAAGTTGTACGAGGAGCACTGTAAGCTTGAAGAGATATTATCGAGTTTTGAGAATCGTCCGTTCCTCACTTCGGCTGAGGAGATAGAGGAGAAACGGTTAAAGATGCGTAAGCTGCAGGGGGTCGATCGGATGATGTCGATCGTGGCCGATCATCGTTGCAGCGCCCCATAAACTCGGCGGCATGAAAGCCCGTGGAAGGAAAAAAAAAGGCTCCGTAATGGAGCCTTTTTTTTCTGTTAATCCACTTATGCCGCGCGGCGCCGGGTACTGATCCGGTGCTTTGCATGCATGATCGAATGACGGGTTTTATCTGGGTCGAACCCGAGATGGTAGCAGATCGCCTTAAACGAAAAGATGTACTCCTCTTCGTCGTCGGTCATATAAGCGATAGCTTCGTCGCGGAGTTCTCCCATCGAGTTGTAGTCCTCCACGGTTCGTAAGATTATCGCGCGCATTAACTCATTGATCGAATCGTACCCACGCCCGGGGGAATACGACATGTCTATCTGCGGGAGTTTGTCGGAATTGCTCACGTTGTGCTCCAAGTCAAACATAGTTGCCTCCGAAAAACCTGGACGCACAACCGGCCCGATACCGGTATGCTGAAATCCTCAGAACAGAACGGGCGAAGGCCGAAGTTGAACTCTTCCCTCGCGGCGAATCGACTGTCGCGTGGCTCGGAATAACTCCCTCGCCGCGCACATCGTATAGAGGGTTATGTAAGGACCTCCTACGAATGTCGCATAAGGAAACGTCGCAGAGTCCAGGCAACGGGGAAAATGAATTCAGGGGGTTAGGTCGCGGATTATTCCATTCGCTCGACGGTATAGTCGATCAAGGTGCGCAGATGCCCGAGGGTCGTCGGGTCCGCGTTCGGGGTGTTTTTCTCGATGAATTCGAGCGCGGCGAGCGCCTCCGCGGTGTAGCGGAGCGCCATTTCGCGAGCCTCTTGCACCACAGGGGAGCGGCGCAGCTCCCCAACTGCGCGTTCAACGATATCCTCGGCGATCGGACCGGACTGTCGAAGGATCTGCGCGCTCGCTGCCCCGGATCGCAGCCACATCACATTCACGAGCGAGGGCTTCTTTTCGCGGATATCGATCCCCGACTTTTTCCCGAGAAGATCCTCCGATGCGACAACATCGAGAATATCGTCGAGGATCTGGAACGCGATCCCGAGCTTCTCCCCGAAGAGAGAGCAGTGCTCAACGACCTCAGCACTTGCACCTGAGAGGTGGGCTGCCGTGCGTGTTGCCAGCCAAAACAGAGAAGCGGTTTTTTTTCGGGCGATGGTGATGCTCGATTCGATCGAGTGGGCCCCTTTATCGAGGGGAACCTCAAGTATCTCCCCCTCGGTGAGTTCGATACACGCCCGTTCGGTCGCATCGATGACGAACTGGTCGAGACGGGCACACAAACTAAACGCTCGAACGAGAAGAAAGTCACCTGAGAGGAGGGTGCTCTCGAGACCGTATTTGACGAAGGGGGAAGCTTGGTGACGCCTGAGCGGGGAGCGATCGATGATATCGTCGTGGAGAAGGGTCGCCATGTGAATAAGCTCGATACCCGCTGCGACGTCGATGAGTGCGGTGGAGGGTGTGGTCTGACCGAGCGCGCGCGCCATCATGAGCGACAAAACGGGACGCATCCGTTTGCCCCCGAGGGTAAGGAGATACTGTGGGATCTCATGGAGGAGCGGGGCCTCAGAGACGAGCTTCTCCTCGATAAGGGACTCGACCTTATCGAGACCTTTGAGAGCGCTCAGCGCCGCGGAGAGACGCGCCTTCGCAGTCCCCACGGTGCCTCGTATGGTGTCGCTTGCGCCGCGCATTTACCTAATCCCTTTCGAACTTTCCTTGCTCCAAAAAATGAGCCACCTGTCGAAGGATTGCGGGTTGGTACATCAGAAACGAGTGAAGCCCCCGAACGACGAGGAAATCCGCCGCTCCCGGTAACTCCGTCTCACGAACGGTCACGATACCATCGTTAGGGCCAGAAACAAAGGGGGAGTAGCCCCGCTCCGAGGAACGTGTACCGGCGATAATGCCGACCTGAATCCGGTCGGTGCCGGGGGATCGTTGTATCGATCCAACTTCGATGTAGCTCGGCCCGAGGATCGTCTCTATAAACGGGAGTCGAGCCTGGAGAGCGCGAGCGAACTCGGCCCCTTGGTTGGGCGGTCCAAGCATCACGGCGCGGCCCCAACTGAAGGCCGCAGGGCTCTGCTCGATGAGGCGACGGAGCACGATCCCGCCAAGCGAGTGTGTAACGAAATGAACCGGCCGCGCTCCGAGACGTTTTGCCTCTAGAGCACGCCGAATTTGAGCCGCGTGCTCGTCGATCGAATAGGAGCGAGAGCGGTAACCGAGATTGACCACCGAGAATCCCCGACGGCTCAGGTACCAACCGAGATAGGTCATCGAGAAGCGAGTTCGCCCTAGACCATGCAGCAAAATCACGAGGGGCAGGTGGACGTCCACGGTACGATGCGCTCCGGAAAATCGTGGTGGAGCGGAGATTTATGTCGGTGGCGTGAGCCCCGACACCGTCGACAAAGCGAACGGCGAGACAACACAGTCAAAGTCTCTCGCGCGACCGCTCCGAAAGTCACGTTATGGCGTCCCCAACGGGATTCGAACCCGTGTTTTCAACGTGAAAGGCTGACGTCCTAGGCCGGCTAGACGATGGGGACAACATTCCACAGACATCAATGACTTAGCCTACCACCGCGGATTCGTCAATATCGGGGGGACTATGGGAGGACCCCAAAACGGTGCAACCCGGGGTTTTTACTTCGTTATCGGGGCGAGGCGCGGTTTTTGAGTGCATCGCGTGGTGTAACCACCTGCACTCTTGCGGGGCGAGCTAGTCCTTCGACAAATAAGTTTTTTCACCCCCGCGGAGTGAAAAACTAACTCAGGACTAGTGGTGAGCATAAATTCTATTACCTTGCAGGTGAAAGAATTTAATGGTCGAACCACTAGAGCGCGCCGTACTGCGTGAGAAGGGCGGGGGAGTTTATAATCTTCAGAAGGAGCTGAACAGTTCCGGGGTTAAGGGTGTTGGCGAGGAAAATCGCCAAGACGAACGAGCCGTAGAGCGGGAGGAGGGAGAGCGCGCCGATGAGGAGTCCATCGATTAACCCGAGTTGTCCCATGCTCCTCAGCGAGTAAAAGAGAACGATGATCATGAGAAGCTGGGAGATGATAAAAACGTAGGGCATCGACGCCATAGTCGGATCGTTGGGGGAGATGTTCCCGGTGATAAGAAGGGTCAAGATCGTTAATCGACCGTGGCTGAGGAAATTAAAGAGGTAGGTGAGCCACAGCGCACCCACAAGGGGAGCGGTGCTGTAGCTGATGCACGCCCCGACTTTGAGCGGGGAGAAGCCCAATCCGAGAATCCCCAAGACGATCGATTCGATCAGGATGAAGCACAATACGGTGAAGCCGATGATA
>JBJOHD010000007.1:0-24949 GCA_046047875.1 Pseudomonadota bacterium
GCTCTTCGGCACGACCGCGAATTATCCCACTATGAGAGCGGGCTCCTGAACTCGATTGGTCGATGAGTCAGTTGACGCAAGGCTCATGTCTTTGGGCTGCAAGGATTCGAGGTGCCGGTGGTGGTCGGTGCTCTTGCTCCTGCGACGATCGGCGTCGGCTTCGCTGTATCGCTCATCCTCGGCGTAAGTGAAGGGGCTCGCTGTAAAGTCGAGTTTAGTCCGTTGCTTGAACGCAGAATGAGCGAATGCTCCGGGCTCTTCCCTCGGTCTATCAAGGATAAAACTGCCTGCCATCGCCGTATGCCGGCATCCGGTAGAATGATAATCGGCGTCTCAATCTGACCCCGTGGCCTCGAACGAAAACGTGTATCGTCTGCGTCGGTGCCGCCTATCTACAGTAGGCCGCTTCGCCACCGAGACGATTCACAGCACGTTACTACCGACATTTATAGGAGATTCTCAAACACCAATTCCTTAGGATTTGCCGGGGATTCTTTCGCGTAGGTGCAGCCACTCCGAGGCTAGGTCGCTCCGCTGCCGACTTGTCGTAGAGAGACCACATACCAGGGTCATTCGAACACGCTTCATAAGCAACCGGGTAGAGCGCGCGAGAATCTTATCCGGAGAGGAATGCCGCTCGGGTTTCTCCAGACTTTTGAATTATATGGCGAACAAATCGATCGAAGTTGACGTTCCTCTTTTACACTATCCACAAGTGCGATCGGAGTCGGTCTTTCGATTGAGAGTTCTGCCCCTCCATCGAATCGCTGCGTTTGGGAACTGCGCGTGATTCGTTAGGTATCTGCACTGTGGATAGGCGGGTTAATCCCACTCGAGCACCGAGCGCCCGCTGCCGCTATCGTTTGAACGAGATTGACAAGCCATGCCGTATGGAGCCCAAGAAGCTCTCGGGATGTAAGCTCCTTCGCACTTTCAAGGAAATAGTAACCTGCCCCGATATTTCCGATGAGCACCCCTCTCTCCGAAAACCCGTCGACACCGGTGCCCCCCCGAATTGGACACTCAAACGCCTTGAATTGAGTGAACTCTTTTAAAAGTTCAAAAGCTTTAAGGGGTAGCTCGGTAAGCTCCGGCGCTTCCTTCAGCCTTGGTCCCATATCGATGTACTGCTGCGAAATTGTTAAGTCACCGCCAAACCGCTCGCAGATTCGTCGGAGATCCTCCCCTCGCCGCGTTAAGAATTGCGGTACGAAATCCCGGAGCCGATATCGGACAATCATCCCCTCAGAGGTTCGGCTTACCCAATGCGGATTTGTATACCCTTGATTTCCTGACGACTCCTCAGAAAGAAGGGGAGATACCGAGCTCATCTGCAGGAGCGCGCTGAGGTGCACCGCTACGGCGCATGCGCCGTCGTCGTATCGCGGGGACTGCGCGGGATCGACGAGATCGACCGAGCGGGTTTCGAGCACAGAGAATCCAGCCCCTTTCCACCGGTGATCGCGAATCTCAAGCTCTAGCGCGGTCAAAAGCCGCTTTATGCCCTCGGCCACTACCGCCGCATCGTCCCCAAAGACGACGACTTTGAGGTGCCCTGTCGTCTCTTTTCCCTTAGTTCGATCGAACTCCACCGGTAGGATACCTTGTGTTAAGTCAAGCCGCTCAAAGACTCGGGCAAAGACGATCGCGGCATTCAGATAGCCTTCCTCGTGAGCGGTCGCGCCGTGCGTATCAACCCCGACTATTTCGATCGTAAGCTCTTGGGCGTATGGACACGGCGGAAGCTGTAAGGGCTCGGTCTTTAAAACAACATCCGCCCGAGCCGCATTGAAGTTCGAGGTGTTGATCTCGAACGGAGTTGATCCATCGATCGTCCATCCGAATCTTATCTTTCGCTCCGCGAGTTTTTCAGCCAATGAGACGACCGCCTCGTGGCGGCCGATCTCCTCATCGGGACGAAAGCCGAGAACTACCTCACCACGGGGAATCTCCGGATAAGTTACTAAGAGCTCCGCAAGGGTCATCAGCTCACTTAATCCCGCTTTATTGTCGAGGCCGAATGGAGCTCTTCCCGGGCCATGAATTATCGTCTGCCCGATGAGCCCCTCGATATGCGGATAACGCACCGCGTCGACAACGAGAGCTGGGTTTGCTGGAAACGCGAGGGATGTTCCGTCCCAGTGGGGTACTTCACAAACCTGAGCGATAGCCTCGGTTCCGATCGAGGTATCGACATGTGCCATCAAAGCGATCGGGGGAGCGCTCTCACTCCTCATAGAGGTGGGGATAGTCACGAGCAGATTCTGATTCGAGTCGATCGTGGTTTCGACTCCGAGCGACGCGAAGAATTTTGCGAGCTCCTCGATGAGGATCGATTGACCTGTTGTGCTTGGAATTGAGGTGCTGCGTTCATCGCTCTGTGTGTCGAAGCTGACGAGCCACCGGAGGTGGTTGAGAGTTTTCTGCGCGATCTCATCGAGCGATATCGGCAGAGCGATCGTCTCTATGTCTTTTTCAACATTCATCCGCTCTCTCCTGACTGGATTTTAGACCTTTGATAATTTGCTCAAGCGACTCACGGCTTTGCAGTTTTCGCTCGGTAATCTCCTCGACGTTGTCGAGCAGGCGCCTTAAAAAATTGGCGCTCGGAGTTTGCGCGAGTGTTTGGTCGAGGAAGCCGGCGATCGAGAGGAGGTTGGCCACGGCGAGATACACGGCGCGGAGCGCCTCTCTCGAATCAGCCGCCTCCTCGATCGCTTGAAGCCCATCGATGACCGTCGTGTAGCTTGCCGAGCTGTCGGGCTCTACGCCCTCAGGGACAAGATAGTCAGCGGTCTCGCAGAGGACCGATGCCGAGATGTAGCGATCAAGGTCCGCTCGCATCGTTCGCCAGGCAACCCCGGGTATGAAGGATTGAACGAGGAGGAGCGTGCCCCGGCCGCGACCCGTCTCGAATCGTCCTCGGTCAAAGAGGTCAAAGCTTGAGCCGAAGCGTCGCTTACTTCGCCGGGCATTTTTCGCGAGCAGGGAGAGCTTATCGCCCTCAGCGCGGAGAACCCGCAGAACGAGGTCAGCTTCCCCGCTCGGGTGCATCTTGATGATAATTCCCTCGAAACTCACCCGATCCGCTCGATTTCACCTCTCGCAGGGAGGTTCCGTTGCAAAATCGCCCCTAAATGTTTATAGCTCATAGGCGTTTGCGAACCACCATACCCAAAACTGGGGAGGAAGCGCTACAACGGAACCTTGGGCTGTAAGAGCCTTGGGCAGGGTGCGCCCGATGGTGCTCCCTCAGTGAGATTTGAACCAATAAACGTGAGAGCTCGATTATCATGATTCTCGGCGGCAAAAAGATAAAGATTTCGACCGGGGACGCACCGTCCGAGGGGGCGCAGTCTTCCCCGCAAGAGCCCCCGATGGGAGACGGGGATCGGGACGCTGATTTTTCGAAGCTCGATGGTGGTGATCCTTCCGCTGAGGAGGGGCTGCCCACCCCGGCTGTCGAAGGGACAGAGGGCGATGGTCAGCTTGATGCCTTGAGAGCCGAGGTGGCCGAACACAAGGATAAATATATCCGGACACTCGCCGATTTCGAGAACTACAAGAAGCGGGCGCTTAAAGAGCGCAGCGAGCTCATAAAATACCAGGGAGAGCGCATCATTGGAGACTTCCTTGAAGTTCTCGATACGCTTGAGCTTGCGCTTACCCATTCTGAGAGCGACCCCAAGAAGTTGAGCGAGGGGATCAAGCTCATTCACAAAATGTTCGTTGATACCCTCGGCCGCTGGGAGGTTCGAGCAGATCCTGCGATGGGCAGCGATTTCGACCCGATAAAGCACAAAGCGATTAGCCGGCTGGTTGTTCCCAACACAAAGTCGGGAACGGTGGTGGGTGAACTCAAGAAACCGTATTTCTACAAAGATAAGCTTCTAAGGCCGGGTGAGGTTGTTGTTGCCGCCGAGCCTGAGGCTGAGACCCCAGCGGGGGAACCGTCAGCCGAGAGCTAACGGTCTTTAGCCTTAGTAATATCAGATAGTTGGGCGACCTCTGATATTCTGGCGGTTTTTTCGCAGAGTTCGATAATTCGCCTGTCCAAGGGCTTGATTCTCCCGAAATCGTCGTTATTTTCAATGGTGGGCGGAGGGCGATTTTCAGAGAGCCCGAAGGGGAAAACCCTCACGACGCTAGGTGAGCCGCCTGTAGATTTTAAACCAACTAGAAGGGACTGGAGTATCATGGGCAAGATCATTGGAATCGACCTCGGCACAACCAACTCGTGCGTGGCCGTTATGGAGGGTGGTTCACCCACCGTAATCGCGAATAGCGAGGGAACTCGAACAACCCCTTCGGTAGTGGCTGTCAACGACTCAGGTGAGCGCCTGGTTGGGCAAGTTGCCAAGCGCCAAGCGGTGACGAATCCAAAGAACACCATCTTTGCGGTAAAGCGCCTCATCGGACGAAAATTCGACTCCCCTGAGGTCAGCAAAGCAAAGGTCGTCCTGCCGTACGAAGTGACGAAAGCTCCGAACGGGGATGCGTGGGTGAAGCTCAAGGGCGATGCAAAGAGCGCCCAAGAGGTCTCGGCGATGATCCTCACCAAGATGAAGCAGACCGCAGAAGACTATCTCGGTGAAAAGGTGACCGAAGCCGTCATCACCGTTCCCGCTTACTTCAACGATGCGCAGCGGCAAGCCACCAAGGATGCGGGAAAGATCGCCGGCCTCAACGTTCAGCGAATCATCAACGAGCCGACCGCCGCCGCGCTTGCATACGGCGCGGATAAGACGGGGGATAAGACTATAGCGGTCTTTGACCTCGGTGGTGGTACGTTTGACGTATCGATTCTTGAGCTCGGTGATGGAGTTTTCGAGGTAAAATCCACCAACGGTGATACGTACCTCGGCGGTGAAGATTTCGATCACAAGCTCGTAGAGTTCTTGGCCGAGGAGTTCAAGAAAGACCAAGGCATCGACCTTCGGAAAGACACCCTCGCGCTTCAGCGTTTGAAGGAGGCTGCGGAGAAGGCGAAGCATGAGCTCTCCACTGCGATGGAAACCGACGTTAACCTGCCGTTTATCACCGCAGATGCGTCTGGACCGAAACACCTCAATATCAAGATCAGTCGGGCGAAGTACGAGTCGCTGTGCTCTGACCTAATCGACCGTCTCATCGAGCCGTGCAAGACCGCATTGAAGGACGCGGGGTTGAAGCCCGACCAGATCGATGAGGTTATCTTGGTCGGTGGTATGACCCGGATGCCGGCGGTTCAGTCGAAGGTGAAGGAGATCTTCGGTAAGGAGCCCTCGAAGAGCGTCAACCCGGACGAGGCGGTTGCTGTAGGTGCCGCGATCCAGGGCGGCGTGCTTCAAGGTGACGTCAAAGACGTCCTCCTGCTTGACGTAACTCCGCTGAGCCTCGGTATCGAGACCTACGGCGGGGTGATGACGAAGCTTATTGAGAAGAACACGACGATTCCGACCCGGAAGTCCCAGGTATTCTCGACGGCCGCCGATAACCAGCCGGCGGTGTCGATCCACGTTCTTCAGGGTGAGCGGGAGATGGCGTCGGATAATAAGACGCTCGGTCGTTTCGAGCTCGTTGGTATCCCTCCTGCGCCTCGTGGTGTCCCCCAGGTCGAGGTGACGTTCGATATCGATGGGAACGGCATCGTGCATGTGTCGGCGAAGGACCTCGGCACCAAGAAAGAGCAGTCGATTCAGATTACGGCGAGCTCCGGTCTGAGTGAGGATGAGATCAAGAAGATGGTCAAAGACGCGGAGATTCACGCGGAAGAGGATAAGAAGAAACGTGAATCTATCGAGGCGCGCAATAAGCTTGATAGCCTCATTTACTCCGCTGAGAAGTCGCTCGGCGATCTCGGAGAGAGTCTTGGTGCAGAGGAGAAAGGTAAAGTTGATGCGGCGATCCAAGAAGCCAAGAAAGCTCTTGAGAGCAAGGAGAGCGCTGAGCTCAACGCGGCGTATGAAACTTTGATGAAAGCTACCCATAAGCTTTCAGAGGAGATGTACAAAAAGGCAACAGCTGGAAGCGCGGGCGGTGCCGCTGCCGGGGGAGCGGAGCAGGCGAACGGTGCCGAAGCAAAAGCCGAGAAAGCCGACGACGTCGTCGATGCGGACTTCGAAGAGGTGAACTCGGGACGCTAGGTGTTCCGCAGTGCCGATATCGAGAAGCGGCAGCCACGCATGGTGCGGGGCTGCCGCTTTTTCAGCAGATGAGTATTGAGGCGTAGAGAGACCTCGAGAGTAACCGGCGATAGACGTATGACGAATAAACGGGATTGCTACGAGGTCTTAGGCGTTGAGCGTAGCGCGAGTGGAGAGGAGATTAAGAAGGCGTATCGGAAAAAAGCGCTCCAATTTCACCCCGATAGAAATCCCGGCAACAAAGAGGCTGAAGAGAAATTTAAGGAAGCGACAGAGGCATACTCGATCCTCAGCGATGCCGACAACCGGTCAAAGTACGATCAGTTCGGACACGCTGCATTTGAACAGGGTGCTGGCGGTTTCGGGGGGGGCTTTCAGGGCTTTGGTGGTGATTTCTCTGGATTCGAGGATATCTTCGGAGACCTCTTCAGTTCCTTCTTCGGCGGAGCGGCAGCGGGTGGTGGTGCTCGTCGGGGCAGGGGGAGAGCTGGAAATGACCTCCGGTACGATCTTGAGATTACATTTGAGGAGGCGATATTCGGCGCGGAGAAGCAGGTCAAAATCCCGCGGCGCACTCCGTGTACGGGGTGCGAGGGGAGCGGTGCGGCGCCTGGGTCATCGCCCGAGCGATGCTCGCAGTGCGGTGGTGCCGGTCAGGTGCGGTTACAGCAAGGATTTTTTACGATCGCCCGCACCTGTCATGTGTGTAACGGGGCTGGCGAGATAATTAAGTCGCGTTGCAAAGATTGCGGCGGCTCCGGTGCACGGGCGGCTGAGAGCACCTTAAGCGTTAAGATTCCAGCGGGAATCGATAATGGTCAACGACTCAAGCTGCGCGGGGAGGGAGAGGCGGGCTCATTGGGCGGCCCGAACGGAGATCTCTATGTGCAGATCTCAGTGAAGCCCCATCCCATATTCGAGCGTCAGGAGAGTGAGCTCATCTGCGAGGTTCCGATCTCCTATACGACGGCTGCGCTTGGCGATGAAATCGAGGTTCCTACACTTGAGGGCAAGGTTAAGATGAAGATTCCGGCAGGCACCACGTCCGGTAAGATCTTTCGCCTTAAGAACCGGGGTGTGCAGGTCGTCGGCTCCAATAGCCGCGGTGATCAGCACGTCCGGGTAGTCATCAAGGTTCCGAAAAAAATATCTGAAAAGCATAAGAAGATTCTCAAAGAGCTCCGTGAAGTTGAGGCCGACGATCTCGCTGCCGAGTCGAAAGGGTTCTTTGACAAGGTAAAGGAGATGTTCGGTTAACCCTCTCTGGGCGGCAGCGTCTGTCGGTTCGATATCCCGTTAGATTTTTCCGGAAAATACACTTTCGGCATCCCGACTGCTCCCTCTGTGGGAGGGGCCGCGGATATTGTTCATTTACTTCAGCTATTTGAGACTATCCGGGATTTTTTTAGTTTTGATGCAACGCCACAAAACTGGTACGCAATAACAGGCATAGAAACACGTTGATGCGG
The DNA here is from genome assembly GCA_046047875.1 of Pseudomonadota bacterium. Taxonomy (GTDB): domain Bacteria; phylum Bdellovibrionota_C; class UBA2361; order UBA2361; family UBA2361; genus JBILDU01. Next base: position 7,595 of record JBJOHD010000007.1, read on the forward strand.
CCGATGGAATGGCTTGACGTGATTTCGAAACCTAAAACCCAGAAGGTTTTTATGTGTACGTCGCTCGGTCTAGGTCAGGCACGTCGGCAGAACACCACGACAATCGCCCACCGAAGGGCGGTGACCCGGGCGCGAATTGTAGAAGCCTCACCCAAAAGCTTAAACTTTTCCCGTGCGTCGGAGGGGGCAATCTGACGACGTAAGGGCCGCCGCTCTTTACCCCGTTCCCCAAAACGTCAAACAGAGAGGCTCTCGGGGGAATTCGTCCTATAGCCGGTAGGTGAAGGAATTCACCTATCGGTTTTTTCCTATGATTTGGGGAGATGCTGTGAGGTAGGGAGTTTTTCCCGTGCCTCCGTTGCGCCCATCAATCGACTACGATAAGGAGCGACGATTATCGGGTGAGCAGTTGGTCTAGGGATCTCTCTATCCGCTACGGGCGGTAGATCCGGCCACGGAGGAAACGGATATCTGTGAGCTCCCGCGTTTGAGGATCAAGCGTGATCCCACCGATATTATCGGGGACCTCGGTCGACCAGATCCCCCTTTCCTTCGCGTGAGGGAAGAGCTCTCGCACCATATTCGCGATATTTTCTCCCCTCTCTCGACCCTCGCCGGCGCTGCACGCGATCAGCACGATTTGCCCTTGATCCCTGAGCGTGTGGCTCACCAGCTCTTGGGCAGCCAGTTCCTTGTCGTCGAGCGAAAGCTTTGCGTGCTCATCAGTACTCCGTCCGAAGACCATATCGGTGCGGCTTGAGTGAGCGCCGAGGACGATAATCTCGGCGGGCTGCAGTTTTGCTGAGTCTCGTCGCGTTACTGCGGCCTTCAAAGCGCGAATTACCCCGATATCGGTACTCTCGTCGTAATACATTACGCAGTATCCGTTTTTTATAAGGGTTTCGATCGCTCCGTTGTGTTCACCGAATGCCCCGTTGTAGTCAGCCTCGGCGTATACAACCGCGGCGATCGGGCGGCCGTCGAAATCCGCCGCAGTCCTGTTCTTAACGATCTCGGCAAGATTCTCGCGAGTCCATCGCAGCGGGATATCGATTCCGAGAGCGGCCGCCGCTGCGATCTCGTCATGAATCTCGCAGATTGAAGCACTCGGCGCAGCCGCCGAAATCGCAGCTCTCGTCCACACCGCGTCGCAGTCCTCTCGCCATACGGAGCCCACGAGATGGCGGAGCCACGGAGCCTCGGGATACATCGTAAGAATCCCCTCGAGAGCAGAGGTTCGTGCCGCGGCTGAGGATGGGCGCCGAATCCCCTGAGCGATGACCGCACAGGCATCCATCGTGAGGGGCGATACTATATCGTTCGCGAGGACCGGCGCGAATTCGAATGCCAAAGTTGAAACGGGGTACGCCGTGAGAAGCTGTCGTCCTGAGCGCTTCGTAAGGAGCACCGGCAGGTAGGGATGGACCCGATCCCCAAGTGCGAGGAATCCTTCGTGTGCCCCCGGACGTAGCTGCTCCGAGTCGAGATCTTCGATCAGTTTTCTTGCCCCGCGTGCGGCGATGCGATCAAGGAGCTCTCCGTTCTGAGGCGACGCGGCGGAGGGGCGTAATCCGTGGCATCGAGTTACGGCTGATACAATTTCACCGTAGGAGATGCCGGGAAGGTACGGATTACTTCCCTGTCGCTCAACCCCCGCTGCTTTGAAATAATCGGGATCGGCATACGGGGTAAGTACTTCGAGAGCGGGATGTCCGATCTGTTTCAACGCTGCGAGCGCAGAGTAGGAGAAGTCGGTCTCTTTGAGGGCGCGCTCGAGCGGCGGCAGGACCTCCGGATGATTCGGATATTCCCCGAGCGCAGCGATCGCCTCGCGGCGGAGGTTAAAATCATCACCGAGGCTGTACCGCAGCAGTGTAGGGAGCGCCGCCTTATCGCCGAGCGATGCCAGCGATACCGCTGCGGCCATCTGCATCGTTGATTCCCGGTCGGCGAGAAGCTCGCGGATAAGAGAGTCCCCGAGGGGAGACAGCGTTACTAAAGTTTTGCCGAGGACCATCCCTTCGTCACGCCCCTCTTTCTCCCCGAAACCGCTCGAACGGATCGCCTGATACATCGCGCGGGCGACAGCCTCAGTCGGAAATTCTCGGAGAAACTCGGTACAACGCTTAAGGTCGTCTCCGCAGAGTACCTGAAGCTCTCGGCACAAGATCTCACGGGATCGCTCCCCACCATGCTCCCGAAGAACGCGGCTGGCGCGTTGAATAAGCCCCCCCTCATGCTCCTTGAGAAATAGCGCAACCACAACCGGCTCAAGCCGGTGAAGATAGTTCTCCTCTAATTCGCAGAGAGCTACATAACGATGAGCCGCTTCGGGTGAGGTGAGGCGCTTTAAAAGTTCGGTCTCCCGCCGATTTAAGGGCTCGGCGGTGTCCCGCGCGGGGCTAAAGAGAGGTACGACCTCCCCATCTCGATAATCAACCCCGCAAAGAGAGAATCCGGCTCGCGGGGTAAAGCGACGAGCGAAAGCATCGGAGTCTCGGGCTACGACCGGAACTTTCCTCTCAGGAGCGTCGAAAGAGGATGAGGCGCATCCTGCGAGGGGGAGCGCCAGGAGCGCGGCCCGAGTCCAGGCGATGAACGCATCCGTGAGTGAGGGAGATTCAGGTTGATCTGAGTTCTTTTGTACGAAGTGCTGCGGAACCACGGGAGGGAGACTACACCAAATAAGGGCGGAGCGGGAGCGGAATGTCGGAAGTAATTCCGGGGTGTTTTTAGGATGTTAATGGAAGGAAAGGGAAGGTAGGGAAGTGGAGCCCTGAAATTGAACATTCGTTAAATCCTCAGCAGGATTCTTGCGAAGTCTATTCCAGGGCCCACCACCTACATCTTCACGTCACTGCTTCGATGCGGTCGAGGCGGTGTCGCGGAGATTCGCGTAGCCAGCGTGGTCACGCGGGAGGAACTGTGCGCCGGTCGGGATCGAGACAGCGAGGTTCTCCGCCTTTGCCTTCGCACAGACATCCTGGAGGGATGTGAGGTACGCGGCACGACGGGTCTCGATGTTCTCATGCTCCTGAATCACGGCGTCGTCGTTCTTCTCGATGTTCTGCGGCATCTTCTTCAGAAGCTCATCGCACTTCACGATCAAAGCGGAGGTGCGCTTGATCGAGTTGTCTGCAGCGATGCGCTTCTTCGTCTGGTCGTCCGCAGTGGAAGCGGCCGTTGCGGGGTACGCACGGTTCACCTCCATCTCGTACTTGTCGAGCTGCTCCGTGGGCGTCTGGGTCGAGAAGGCGTAAGAAATCGCCTCCTTCGCCTCGGTGAACGCCCGCGAAACGCCGCAGCCGGTGAGAACGGACGAACCGAGAACCAACGACACGAACGACAATCTGGTCATGGGGTGCATGACACTCTCCTTGGAAATGCCCTATTTTTGAGGGCTGGGTCTGGAAGCTTCGGTTAAGAATCAGGCACGGTGCCGGATTAAACCGATCTCGACAGCGCTGCGCTGGCGCGGCCCAAATCGGCTTAATCGCGGATGGCGTGCAAAAACAGAAGGGAAAGCCTTACGTTGGGACTCCACTACCCAGATGAAGCTGTAAAGGAACGGAAGTGAGCGAATACACCTTCGCGCTTCTTTCAGAGTTATGGAGGTTTCTCCGGTTGAGGTGACTTTTTGCTTCAGGCCTCAGAATAGTCATTCTAGTCCTTCGACAAATAAGTTTTTTCACTCCCGCGGAGTGAAAAACTAACTCACGACTAGTGGTGAGCATAAATTCTATTACCTTGCCGGTGAAAGAATTTAATGGTCGAACCACTATTTCGAGGCAGCAGGGGAGCGAGAGCTGGAGCATACCAGCCCGGCTAAGGCAGTGACCCCGTACCAGATGACCAATCCGCTAGCACCGCAGCGAAGCTGCTGTGGGGACGATATCTCGAAAAAGAGGGGGACAAGTTCTGTGAGGGTGATGAAAACTGTACATCCGAGGACGAGGAGCCAGAGGCTCAGCTCCCATCCCGTTAGGATTCGGGCGCTCTCGGAGAGCACCCTCTTGCCGCCGATCTCCCAGCAGACGCCTGCGACCGGCGCAGCGAGGAGCTTCACCGAGCGCCAGAGGAAGATCAGTAACACCAGCGCCGTCACGCCGACCGCACCGTAAAATTCCCGCTCGCCAAGGGCGAAGCTGTTTTCCGCAAGGAGATAGCAGAAAGACAGGAGAAAGAGAGGGATCAGGAGTCGAAAACTTCGAAAGAAGATCGCGATGAGCGCGGCACCCGCGAAAACCACGCCTCGGGGTGTTCTCTCAAGAAGAGACTTTAGAGAAATGCCGCTGTTATTCATCATTTCGGCAACCGGGGCCGCGAGAGCGGCGAGGACTACGGGTGAAGCGATAGCGAGGATGAGCAGTTCGATGATGCGACGCAGATTCTCGATCTCTTCGGCGCTCGCCATCTTATCGGCGAGCAGTTTCGCCCCCTGGTTGAGGAGCAGCTGGTGAAGATGGGGGAGGGTGAACCCAAGAATCGCCCCCACGGAAAGAAGGTAGGCAATATAGAGGAAATGACCGCGCCGCAGCATTTGAAAGGGCACGAGCCAAAAAGCTGCACGGTGGTTCAGAACCTCCATTCCAGTCCGCATAACGGTTATCCGCCCCTACCTTCGGGAATACCTAGTCGCACCGACTGAGGGCATTCGGAAGTTTTTTGACCTCTTTCACGAGTTGCGCCACGTAGGTCGGGGTTCCGGGGCGCCTTGGCGCGTTGGGATCGGCGGGACCCTCGCCGCACGCTGCGATGGCAGCAAGTTTGGCTCTCTTCGCTGCCTCTCCGAGGTCAGCCGATAGATCGGTCAGCTGCCTCTTTGTCAGGCTTGTCTTTTCCCTTCGGCAAACAGCTGTGGGGCAAAGGAGCTCAGAGTCTGCAAACGCTCCATCGAGCATTCGCGCAAACGATCGCCGAATCTTGCGGCCCTGAACAGGCAGGGAGGCGGCAGCGGAGCTGCCGCATGCGCTTGTGCGACCCGAAAACTGGGGAACTCGCGCGGCGAGCGCATTAAGCCGTCGCCGGATCGCGGCCCGTTTCGCTCGGAGATCGAGCCCTTGGCACGGCGGATCGTCCTCGATCCCAGCGAATTCACGGTTGAGGTCGGTCGGGCTATCGAAGTCCTCAAAAGCGTCATCGATTCCATCGCCGTTGGAGTCATCACCTGATGGAGTTACATCGCGATCCCCGTCTCCATCGAGGTCGTACGCCTCATCTCCGTCATCTTTCCCCTCGTTGTCCGAGTCGGAGTCTCTAAAATCAGGGGTCCCGTCGTTATCCCGGTCGGTGAGCGGTGCGATAGTCTCGTTCTCCTCACCGTCATCGATACCGTTGCGGTTATCGTCTGAGTCAGTAGGCGTGGAGCCGTTCCCGTCGGAATCACGCTCGATTCGGTCAGGAACGTCGTCCCCGTCCGAGTCGCCATCTAAGTAGTCGGGAACACCATCATCGTCGGTGTCGTCGTCGCCTTCGACAGCATCGGGGATCGTATCACCGTCGCTATCTTCATCGGTGTAATTCGGATTGAAATCGTTGTCGGGATCCTCGGTTCCCTCCTCGACGTCGGAGATTCCATCCCCGTCACTATCGCCCACCGGCGCGGGAGTCGGAGTCGGTGTTACCCGATCCGAGGCGCACGCCGCGAGTAAGATGTGAAATGACGGGGCAGCGTCCTCTTGCAGCGATTGATATTCAAAGGTGAGCTCACTCAACGAGCGATTCGGTTGAAACCACGCCGACGCTGATTCGGTATCTTTGAGGTAGCCTTTAATCGTCGTTCGCCATCGGGTTGAGCCAGTCTCCGAACCTACCACCGCGGGCTCACGCGAGTCCCAATAAGGAATATTAACACCATCGACGCTCGGATTCGCGTCGAAACGCTCCTGAAACCATGCCGCAATCGTCCCTGCTGGAACCTCCTCGCCGTTCGTGTCCTTCGCACGGAAACGCACCTGATCAACATCGAGGTCGATCACGGAAAATGCCCAGCCGGAGGCGGGGGTTCCGGCATCGAAGGTGAGGGTGACCGTTACGTTATGAGGGATCGGTTGCCCCGCTCGGGCGTCGTTTGGCTCGATACGGATGTTGAGGTTGTTTGCATCGTCCGCCTGCCCGTAGAAACCCTTCATCGAGTTTCCGCCGCTAAACGGCTCGTCCTTGCCGATCCTGATGGAGAGCGGTTTGCCGGCTGCCTCCCACGAGAAGTTGGGCAGGACGCTCGCTTGGCCTGCGAGCGGGGAAAACTCACCCCGACCTGACGTACTACTGCTCTTCGACCAATCGACGTAGAGACCTTTGAAGCCGAAGCGACACGGCCGGGGAGCTGCTTCCGCCGCCTCGATCGCAAATAGGACGGTGAAAAGGGCGGCTGCGGGTAAAAACGCTCGTGCTATCATCTTCACTCGAATAGTTTCGTGGTGGTATGGGAGGCGCACGGTACGACACGCGCCCCTGAGCTGAAGTCTAGCGGGTTTAGCCAGCGGGGTCGAGAAGATCCCAAACGGGCATCCTCCGCAGTGAGTTCTGATGCCGGAGGGGTGGCACGGGGCGCAGGCGCACGACCCACTCGGGCGAGCTCGTCGAGCGTTTTAACCCCGAAGATGGCGATACCCTATTTGTTATAGAGGCTTTAAACCTCCGATCTGTCAGGTGGAAAAAAATGGAGGGGGATGATATCCGCTGATATATCGATGAGCCCTGAACCCGCTCGGTTTATCGCTACCACGTGAGCGCCGAGTGAGTGTTGACACAACACTACGACAGGATCGCGCTCATCAGCGGCGTTTCGCTCGGTGAGTTCGAGCTTTTGATCCTCCTCGGGGAACTCGAGAGGAATGACGGTGGAGAGGGTTAAAAGATCGGACTCGTCACCGTCCAGACCGAGATCGGCACCAAGAATCGCCATGAGAGGCTCGGTCAGGATCGAACGGCTCGGCGCTCTCACCATCGATTCGACGACCCCCTCGACCCCACCACACGGGGGGAGGGCGAGATGGCTAAGATGATACAAAATCCGACGCTCACCGGAGGGAGATTCAGTCGGCGTGAGCGAGTAGAAGAGGCTTACTGGCTCAGAGCTTCTGAGTCCCGGAGTTTTATCTCCCGCGGGCACCACGAAGGAATTATCGAGACGGCGAAGCGCCGCTTCAGCGACGATCGATGTATAGCCCTCGCCGCTCCGACATCCGCGGAGCTCCCGCATTTCAATGAATTCAGTTGGGATCGCTTGGGGGTCGATAAGAATACGGGTGAGCGCATCGCCGCACAGCCGTTTGGCGTTCCGCACCCACTCGATCTCCTCAATTGGACGGAGTTCTCGGGAGGAAAGATCGTTTTCGAGATGCTGGCGTACCGACTGCGCCGTTCTATCATCGAAAAAGAAATCTTGGATAGGGCGGGTTCCCGGCGCGAGCGCGGCGAATTTTCCGACAGAGAACGCGCCGCTATCGACCTCGTGAAACACCTCGACAACTCCGGTAACCGAGGGGAGTTGGGCGATAATCGCCGTAGTTTTTCGCTGCTGGGTGAGCGGACGAGCGCTTCTGATGCAGACGATCGGCTCTTCCTCGTACCCTACCTCGATCATGCGGTTGTGTATAAGAGTGGCGAGAAGTCCGTTTTTGTCGGGCCCGGTGAGAGCTTCGAACTCGCGCTGAAATGCACCGGGCTCGATAAGAGAGCGAATAGCGAGCCTCCGATCCTCCGGGCCGTCAGCTGCAGCGCCTCCGTCGATAAGAGGTCGGGGAATTCGACAGATAAAAGCGGCGGCGTTCCCGGGCGATAGCGGAGCGACTATCCGGGGAACATCGAAGAGATAGCTGCATCGCTCCGCAAGATCGGTCAACATCCCGAGTACGTGGTAATACTCTCCGCTTTCGGCTATCCGCAACGACCGAAGGCCGATAGTTCCCTGTACATGGCGCAGCCACTGAGGATTCTGTGAGATAGCATCAGCAACAATTTGACGAGACGCCGCTGCGATATCTGCCGCGTCTTCCTCCGATCGGTTCGTCAGGTTTTCGTGGCGGCACATCCTCTCGAACATCCGGGCGAGTCTCTCAGCCCCCGCCGCAAGCTGCGCCGCTGGATCGCGGGGCGCCGAGCTGTGTTCGAATTCGTCGTCGTTTCGATCGTGGTCGGAGTTATGGTCGCGAGAGTCGTACATCTTATCTCAGGCTCCACCCCGGAGATAACCACAGCTGCCCACCTAAATCAAACGGATTTAAAAAAGCTGAGCGGCCTCAATTGGGGTGAGGTACTCGCCATTATTTATCGCCAAGGTGGGCGCTCTATTCGAGGGCGATTCCCGGCACCCGACTCCGGAGGAAGCTCACGATCGGCTCCTCTTGCAGGTTTGCAAAGAGGGAGATGTCGCCTTCGGTACAGCCCTCGTTTGTGCCGGTTGAGGTTACGCCGACCACTCCGGTCGTCGTTTGGCCGTTGTCATCGATGAATTGAAGTATCGCCGGACCGCCCGAGTCGCCGTTACAGGTATTGCTGCCTGCACTCCCGAATACGCTGACGATATGGTTTGGGGTAACATCGGCGACGTCCATCTCTCCACTTTTTAACGCCCCAAAATCTCCGCTCTCATCGAAGCCGAAACCGTATATGGCGACGATGTCGTCGCTCGTGACTTTCCGATTCACAACGACCGGGAGCGTCGGGAGATTCAGCGCCCGTGGGAATTCAAGCACCGCAACATCGTTGAAGACCGCACCATCGTTGCTCTGTGAATACTGGGGATGAATGAAGACCTTTGAGGCGAATATCTCGCCGCCTCCGGCGGTAACCGACGCCGATTCGATCGAGCCCCCGCCGCCCTCCAAGAAACAGTGCCCGGCGGTCAAAACGTAGCGGGATTGAACGGCGGTGCCTGAGCAGAGTCCGATCGAACCGTCGCGCCCGTACAGGTTGATCTCGACCACGGGGGAGCTCGCCGTGTCGCACGCCGTACCGTTGATGATCTTTGTATTAAGTCCGAGCGTTGAACATGCGTTGGTACTGAGCCCGGAGTTTGAATCATCTCCGCCATCGCTCCCCCCGCCCCCGCATCCTGCGAGCAACGCTACCGACAAAAGTCCGAGGATGAAGGAAGCGGTGCCGTAGCGGTGGAGAGGGAGTTTCATATGGTCTGAAATCCTTAAAGTTGGAAGCTGTCCCAACGGGCAAGCCCCCGTCAGGTACTGAGACGGGACGTTCCATCCTTGCAATTCCTCCCGGGCGCGAGCAAGGGTTTGATCTCCCTCGAATCTGCCACGTTTTGCACCTCGCTCTCATCATACTGGTGGGGGGTCGATAGCCCACACGGCTTACCGGGAGATGCGCCCCTTCTGTGGTAAAAACGGATAGTTACGAAGGTCGAGCGGGCTAACTATCCGCGTGGTGATGTTTGGTTCCGGTTGTGTTATCGCTTGGGGCGCCTACTTCGCTCACCGATTCGTTATGCTAAAACGGCATTTCTACAAAATACCCCCTTCCATCATCGCGCTCGTTTGTTTGGTGTTTGGGGGGTGCTCGACCGAACAGAGCCCCTACCTTACACCTGAGGTCTCGCTTCCCGTTCGCCCCCGTGAAGCCCCGCGAAAGCACGCCGTACAGCGACGGCCGTGGGATCTGTGGACTCCGGGACGAGATCTCGCGGGAGCACGGATCGCTGACCCACGCATCGCAGCGGCGGATCAGCTGTATGTAGAAGGGGATCTCGCAAAAGCCGCGGCTCAATACGCCGCGCTAAAGCCGGCCGGACTCACCCCGGCGGAGCGCGCTGCGCTTGCGATGCGAACCGCCGCCACCCAACTCTCGCTGGACCAACCGACCCGCGCTCTTTCAACTCTGAGTGGTTTTTTCCGGGCTGAAGGTCGTTCCGCTGACGATGTCGAACCAACGTTCGCGCTCTTGTTCGGGTATGCTTATGGGCGTGGCAGCGATCTCGAGCAGAGCCTCGCCTGGTTTTCGCGGGCCGATCGAACCGCGGGGCCGGGAACGGTGAGCGCCTCGGCAGCTCAAGGGGTGCGTTATTTCCTCGAGGGGGTTGCACCGGAGCGGTTCGAAGCGCTCGACGCGGTGTGGGGCACCGATGAGTTTGTGCGACGATTGATCGGAGAGGAGCGTTATCGCCGAGCGAACGGAGGGGTTGTGGCGTCTGGCCCGCGGCGCGATGGACTCTGGGCGTCGGCAGCGGCGCCCCTCGAGAAGATTGATCCTGCGGCGATGCCAAGCGGAGCCACCACAGTCGGGGTGCTGCTGCCGCTCTCGGGACGGTACACCGCGCTCGGGACGAGCACTAAGAACGGCATCGATCTTGCCCTGCAGGGACAGCGCGATAGCGCGATGGTTGCTCCGGTGTTCAAAGATACCGGTGAGGAGACAACTCAGGCGCTTGTCGCCGCCCAGGAGCTTTTCACCGTTGATCGGGCACCGATCGTCATCGGCCCCCTTCTTTCGGAGCAGGTCAACGCGGTGACCGGCGTTGTGCGGCAGCACGCCGCCTCGATGCTCTCCTTTTCGAAGCGGAGCGATGCAGAGCTGGGTGAGGGGGTCTTTCGCCTCGGAACTACCGTTGAAAGTCAGGTCGGGTCGCTAGCTGAAGCCGCGGTCAAAAAGCTGGGGCTCAAGCGCTTCGCGCTTATCGCTCCGAGCGATATCGCCGGACAGGAGTTCTTAAATGGATTTAGCCAGAAGCTCCGTGAACTCGGTATCGAACCGGTCTTCCAGACGACGTATGCGAAGGAGGACATGAACGCGCTCGTAGCGATCGCCCAAGAGGTCGAGACGCGGCCGATCGATGCGATCTTCTTCCCTGATTCGTTGACTGCGGCGAGTCGTTTCTTCTCGAGTCTCGCACCGGCGGTGCGAGAGAGGATCCGGCCGCTCGGACTCGCTACCTGGGATAATCCCGGACTCCTTGCGAACTCCCGGACGGTGCTCGCCGGGGCCGTGTTCGTGAGTCTCTTCTTCGCCGAGAGTCCGCGGCCGGCCGTTTCTCAGTTTGTGCAGAGCTATCTCGATCAGTATCGGGTGAAACCGGATTTCCTTGCGGCGCAAGGCTTCGACGCGGCGACCCTCGTAGCTGCTGCGGTGGCGCAGCAGCGGCAGAGCGGCGCACCGTTTGCGGCGGCGCTCGGTTCCATCGGTTCGTATGAGGGCCTCACCGGAACGATGACGATTGATGGTAACGGTGAGATTCGGCGCACCTTCACGGTGGTTCAGCTCCAGGAGGATAAAGTGTTTGAGCTCCTCGATGCCGTCACGCCGTCGTTCGTAATGCGCGGCAACGAAGCGATTGATGGCGCTCCAGCTGAAGCCCCCCTGACTGGCGCTGCGGGCGGTTTCCGAGCGGAGCGTTCAGTCGGTCAGATCGGCGAGATTTTAAGGGAAGTTCACGGTTCAACAGAAGGATAATCGATGGCATCAACGAAACGAGGCGTTCGCTCACGGAAGGGTCGTAAAGGCAAGGGCGCAGACCGGGCGACATCCGCTGGGCCCGCACAATACCTCGCCGACCTTCCCTCGACGCTGCCGGTTCTTCCTGCAAAAGACATGGTGGCGTTTCCCTCGGTGATGATGTCGCTCTACGTCGGTCGGCGTGCGAGCGTCACGGCGGTCGAGCAGGCGATGGAGAGGGATCGGCTTATCTTCATTGTGGCCCAGTGTAACCAGGAGACGGAGGATCCCGGGAAGGACGATCTCTACCGGGTGGGCGTCGTCGCGAACGTGGTGCGAACCCTCAAGCTGCCCGACGGTCGGTGCAAGGTGCTCCTCCAGGGAATCGTGCGGGCAGAGGTCCTCCGGTTTTCCGGGGGAGATCCGTTGACTGCAAAGATTCGCCCGCTCGGTGTGCCCGAGCGGTACGAACTGAAGGCCGAAGACGAAGTGATCGTCAACCGGATTCGCGAGAATCTCCAGGTGTTGGTTGAGCATGAGCATCTCCCCGAGGAGATGCTGCTGGTGACCGAAGAGCTCCAAGATCCGGGGGTGCTCGCCGATGTTGTGCTCGCGCACTACAAACTCGATCCAGCGTTTGCGCAGGGGGTGCTCGAGGAGCTCGATCCGGCGAAACGGCTGCGCACAACCGACTCGATTATCACCGATGACCTGAATCAGTTTCTCCTCTCCGAGAAGATTCGCGATAAGGCGCGGGATGAGCTGACGAAGGGGCAGCGCGAATACTTCCTTCGGGAGCAGATTAAGCAGATTCAACGGGAGCTCGGCGAGGGGGAAGCCGCGGCGTCGGAGGATCTCGCGGCGCTCCGTCAGTCGCTCGATAAAGTGGGGCTTCCGAAGCATGCCCTCGAGGAGGTCTCGCGGCAGATGAAGCGGCTTGAGCGGATGCCGATGGAGTCAGGCGAGTACTCGATGCTTCGCACCTACCTCGAGTGGATAGCTGACCTACCGTGGTCGGAGCGAACCAAAGATCGCCTTGACCTCGATTTTGCCAAAGAGGTGCTCGACGAGGACCACTACGGGCTCGAAAAGGTGAAGGATCGGATCCTCGAGTACCTGAGTGTGCGGAAGCTTAATAAGGATTCGCGTGGGCCGATTCTGTGTTTCGTTGGTCCCCCCGGCGTGGGAAAGACCTCGCTGGGCAAGTCGATCGCTCGTGCGCTTAATCGTAAGTTCTTCCGGATGTCGCTCGGAGGTGTGCGGGATGAGGCGGAGATCCGGGGACATCGGCGTACCTACGTCGGCGCATTACCCGGCCGCGTGCTCCAAGGGATGAAGCAGGCGGGGAGTAAGAACGCGGTGTTCCTCCTCGACGAGCTCGATAAAGTAGGGGCTGATTTCCGCGGCGACCCTGCCGCGGCGCTTCTCGAGGTGCTCGATCCGGCGCAGAACACCGAATTCCGCGATCACTACCTCGGGGTTCATTTCGACCTCTCCGAGGTGATGTTTATCGCTACGGCAAATACCCTTGATACGATTCCGGAGGCGCTCCTTGATAGGCTGGAGGTTATCTTTATCTCGGGGTACACCACTGAGGAGAAAGTCAGCATCTCGGAGCGGTATCTTTTACCCCGGCAGATTAAAGAGAACGGTCTTGGGCGATTCAAATTCTCCGTGCCGCCTCGGGCGATCGAGTTTCTGATCGAGCGCTACACTCGTGAGGCAGGGGTCCGGAATCTCGAGCGCGAGGTGGGCTCATTGTGCCGGAAGATCGCGCGTGAGTTCGCGGAGGGGGGGAAGCCGCCGAAGCAGGTGACCCCTGAGGTCGTCGGTAAGCTTCTGGGACCCACGAAGTTCGACCCGGAAGCGGATGACTTTAAGGATACGATCGGGTTGGCCCGGGGGCTCGCGTGGACGGTGCACGGTGGCGAGGTCATGCCGATCGAGGTCTCGACTGCGAAGGGGAACGGGCAGCTTGCGCTGACCGGCCAGCTGGGGAGCGTCATGCAGGAATCGGCGCAAGCAGCGCTGTTTTACGCGCGCTCGAATGCTGGGGCGCTCGGACTCGATCTCGACTTTCAGCAGAAGGTCGATATTCACGTCCATGTGCCGAACGGAGCAACGCCGAAAGACGGACCATCGGCTGGAATCACGATCGCCACGGCATTGGTCTCGGCGTTGTCGCACCGCAAGATCGCCAAGGAGGTCGCGATGACCGGAGAGATAACCCTGCGGGGTAATATCCTGCCGATCGGAGGGCTGAAGGAGAAAGCACTTGCCGCCCTCCGTCACGGAATTAGGAAAGTGATTATCCCGTTCGAGAATATCAAAGACCTTGAGGAGATTCCGAAGGAGCAACGGGAGAAGTTAAAGTTCGTTCCGGTGAAGCACATCAGCGAGGTTCTGGCGATCGCGCTGATGGGTCCGCAGCCGAAGGCGAAGCCTCGGACCCGCCGACGTCGGGGTAAGACGTTGAGCGCTGAGGCGTAGACCGTGCGGCGCGCGGCGGTGGCTATCGCCGGAGCGGCTGCGGTCGCTGCGTGTTCGGCGTTTGCCGGCCCGCGCGAGCTGTGTGTCTATGTTGCTGCAAACGGTCAGGTCGTTCAGGTAAATTCGATCGAGAGCGTTCCGAGCGAGTATCGCGCCGCGGCGCGCTGTTTCAGCGAGGCGATTAAGCCGGAGCGTCCACGGAGTCCCGCTGCCCCTCGTGCAATCCGGATTACCGAGGCCGGGAGGATGAAGGGGGGGGAGCTCCTCCCGTCGCCCGATGCGTTTGAGCTCGATGGCTCCACCCGCCGAGTCGATATGTCCTCCTCGCTCGGTCGGGTGCAGCTTCGTTGGCCCCGGGCGATTGAAACGCTCTTCGGACGAACTCCGGAGCGGGCGGTCGCCGAGGCGACCCGGGCGGTGAGTCGGGCGCTGAAAGCGGGGGCCTTTCCCCCGATAGTCCAACGACTCGATCTTGAGTGGCGGATCGTTTTTATGGATGAGGCGAAGCCCGATGGACAGATACCGGCGAGCCTCGTCTCGAATTGTCATCCGGGATGGATGGTTCCACCGACCGATATCTACATCGTCGCGCAACGGGTCGCGGCAGGGTGTGGCGGAGGACGAGGAGCTTCGTCGGGTTCAGCTGACGGCGCACTTGCGACCGTTCTCATCCATGAGATCGGCCATGCGGTCGAGTATCAGCTCCTGCAGGGAGAGTTCGAGCGGAGTCGGATGCGCGCTGAGGGGTTTGCCACGTGGTTCACCGGCTATGCGACCGACTACAGCCCACTCGTGGCACGGGGAACCGTCGCGGCAGATCACCGAGAGCTTGCGCGGGGATCGGATAAAGAGGGCTGGAGTGAGAGTTCGTTTCGGGGAACAGCGCACGACTATGCGCGGGCGAGCCAGATTTTTTCGGCGGTGGTGGAACGCCGCGGTATACGAGGGCTTATCGATCTCTACGGAGCTATGGAGGCGCGAAAGCTCGGCCTTATCCCCGCTCTTCAGGAGCATTTCGGCTGGGACGAAAATCGTCTGACGACCGAGGTAGAGCGGGTTCTCCGATGAGCTACGAGGCTGCGGAGGCGCCTTTTAACTGCTTCTCGAGCATCGCGGCAAACTCAGCGAAGAGCTTCTCGCCGACGTTCCCTTTGTAGCCGATGATCTGGAATGCTCGCACTACGTCAGGGGTAAGTTCAGGATTTCGGGCGGCAGCGTTAAAAAGTTCGTACACGAGGAGCGGTGACATCGGGACACCGAGGGTTAATCTCCCCGCGGTCGCGTGAAGAGTCGCCATCTCGGTGACGAGGATCCGAAAAAGTTCGGGCTCCGGGGCAGCGACTCGGATAAAGGAGCGGATCGCCCAAGCCGATGCGAGATATTCGCTCGATTCAGATTCCGCCGGTACCGGAGCGCTCTCTGCGTCGAACGAGAGTTCGCGGAGTGGTGCATTCGCGGCGTGCGCTACGAGATTCGAGAGCGCCACACCGAGGCCGCGGTGGAGTCGCTCTTGGCGGATGAGCGGGTGCGGAGCGTCGAGCGGAGCCCCCGTGGGTCGTACCGCCTCGATGAGCGCTTCACGGAACAAAATATGCTCGGTTGTCGGAGAGAATTTAAGATTAGGAAACTCATGAGCGATATCGGTGATTACCGCATCTCCCCGATGCTGCACACCGGCTATGGCCATTCGGAGAGTCCGTTGATCGGAGATATCATCGGGAAAAATATCGCGACTTTGTGCTCCGTTGAACCGGTTTGAAATCCGCGAGTGAACTGGGAGGTGCGAATCTCCGAGCCGCGATACCGGGTCTTGATAGACACTCTCAGCTGCGTCGTAACCACGATAGCTCTCGCGGTCCGAGCTGTTTGGCTCAGATTGATGGCGCTCAGGTTGAAAGATCATCGCTCCTCGACCGTTTCTCGGTAAACGTAAAGTTTCACCAGGATAAACCGTCTTTGTGGCAACCGCCCGAACTGGATCGTTCGGCCACACCACATTAAGCTGCAATGGAGCGCGACTATACGCCCGGTGCTACCTGTCGTCAATAACTTTGGCGGATGAGTAGAACGCCGGATTGGAAATCTCCCCAACTTAAGTTGCCATTTTTAATGGACTTTTTGTTGGGTCCGATAAGCCGAAGCCCTCCCTCGGTTAGTTTTGGGTTAATTCTTACTGGTCGCCGCCTTAATGAGTTGGCCTAAGGTCATCGGCTTTTCGCTCGGGGCGTTTTTCCCGCACTGCGAGGATTTGTACTTATCTCCGCAAACCTGACAGTTGCCCACCTTATCCACAGGTGGATGCCAGTAGATCGATAGGCTCAAGATCAAGGTTTCTTGGACAATCGGCTCGAGTTCGAGATGTTCACCCTCAAAATAGGAGATACCGACATCGTCGATGTAGTCCTCGTCCTCCTCCCCCTCCGGTTTGTTATCGAGGTCGGCGGGCTTTGCTTTAAAGATAAAGTTCGACTCCACCTCGATATCCCGCTCCACTCCTTCGATACAGAGGGAGCACGGCTGACGATACCGCGAGGTCACTTTACCTCTCGTCTCGGCACCTTGCGGGGTTTTAAAGACGGTGAGATCCACAACCGGGGGGGAGATAAACTCGATCCCGTGATCCTCCCCCTCGCGCATTCGGGCGTTAATACTTTCGACGGAGAGGGTTTCTTTGACCTTCAGGCCATCGTGGGGGATGTCGGAGATGCGTATCTTCATAACGGGTAAAAATTGAAATTCATCGACAATACGGGCTAAGGTGCTATAGTGCCGAGCTTTGAAACGGAGCTATTTTTTCGGTAAAAGTTGCAACGTTTCCCTTAGTTTTACGAAACTAAAAGGTCCCGTCAAATCGTGAAAACTAGTCGGGGCCGGCACCGTTCACCGACCCCGAGCGGGGGTGAGCGTGAGAGCGGCCGATCACAACAATTGAGGAGTACGTCTTATGGGAGTCAACAAAGTAATCTTGCTCGGAAATCTTGGGAAAGATCCGGAGCTTCGCTACACCCAATCGCAGACACCGGTATGTTCCTTCAGCCTTGCGACGAGTGAGCGTCGGAAAGATGCGAGCGGTAATTGGGGTGATCACACCGAATGGCACAACATCATCGCCTTCGGAAAGACCGCGGAAAATTCAGCGAACTTTCTGAAAAAGGGCCGGCAGTGCTACATCGAGGGGAAGATTCAAACCCGTAAGTGGCAGGATAAGGAGGGTAAAGACCGGTGGACAACCGAGATCCTCGCCAACACCATTCAATTTATCGGTGGTGGCAAAGGCGAGGGACGGGGCTCCGGTATGGGTGAGGATGCTTCGACCCCGCCCCCGGCGATGCCGAGTTCTCTCCGTTCTGCCGATGCAATCGGGGGAGATTCGGTGGCGTTCGATGAGGACGACATACCGTTCTAACGAGCGGAGAGGCGGGTCGCTATGGTGGTTCGCTCAGTGGGCCGGCATCGGGGTGTTTTTCCCTCGATGCC
>JBJOHD010000008.1:0-4185 GCA_046047875.1 Pseudomonadota bacterium
GGCGCTTGCCCCGGTGCGATCGGACAACCTCGCCGCCCACGTAATTCAGGCGCTCATCGAGCGGCATTCGGGTCTTCCGAAAGACGCCATCGAAGAGGTGGTGTTCGGCTCCGCGAACCAAGCTGGGGAGGATAACCGGAACGTGGCACGCATGGCAGCACTCCTGGCAGGGCTCCCCCTGACCGTTCCCGGCATCACGGTCAATCGGCTCTGCGCCTCTGGTTTGAGTGCTATCCTCGACGCTGGGCGGCTTGTCGCTTCAGGGGATGCTGAGCTCGCTGTGGCGGGGGGAGTAGAGAGCATGACCCGCGCGCCGTTCGTTCTCGGCAAATCCGCGACCCCGTTCGCGCGCACCGCTGAGATCTTCGATACAAGTATCGGGTGGCGTTTTGTGAACCCCAAGATGAAGGAGATGTACGGGATCGACTCGATGGGTCAGACCGCTGAAAACGTGGCGGAGAAACATGGAATAACGCGCGCAGACCAAGATGCGTTTGCGCTCCGCTCTCAGCAAAAAGCCGCCGCTGCGCGTGATCGGGGGCGATTTGCCAAAGAGATCGTACCGGTCGTCATCCCCGGCTCGAAAGGAGCTACCACGACGGTAGAACACGATGAATTTATCCGGCCGGGCACCACCCTTGATACCCTTGGAAAGCTTAAACCCGCTTTTCGCACCGACGGTAAAGGTTCAGTGACCGCCGGAAACTCCTCGGGTATCAACGACGGGGCGTGTGCGACCCTTATCGCCTCAGCTGCAGGGGTGAAACGTCATAATCTTCGTCCCCTCGCCCGCATCGTCGCCTCTGCGGCGGTCGGGGTTGAGCCGAAGTTTATGGGGATCGGCCCGGTGGCTGCGACCGGGCGCGCTCTTGCACGGGCGAAGCTCGAGTTAAAGGATATGAGCGTCATCGAGCTCAACGAGGCGTTCGCGGCCCAAAGCCTCGCCTGCACCCGGGCTCTCGGGCTCCAAGACGACGACCCGCGGATAAATCCGAACGGAGGAGCTATCGCCCTTGGCCACCCGCTCGGAATGAGCGGAGCGCGGCTTGTGCTTACCGCTGCCCTTGAGCTCCACGAGCGGAAAGAAAGGTACGCCCTCTGCACGATGTGTGTAGGAGTCGGACAAGGGGTCGCGGCGATTATCGAGCGGATTTAAGGTAGAAGACATCCACGGGGCTCGGGATATAAAAAAATATGGCGAACATCTTCGAATTCCAAGGTTTCCGGCCGGTCGTGCATGAAAGTGCGTACATCCATCCGAACGCCACGGTGACCGGGAACGTCATCATCGGCAAAGATGTCTACGTCGGACCCGGCGCGGCGATCCGGGGCGATTGGGGTGAGATCGTTATCGAGGACGGGTGCAACGTGCAGGAAAACTGTACGATTCATATGTTTCCTGGGGTCACGGTGCGGCTCAAGGAATCAGCCCATATCGGCCACGGAGCGATAATCCACGGGGCTACGATCGGCCGCAACACCCTTATCGGGATGAATGCGGTTATCATGGACAACGCGGAGGTCGGTGATGAATGCATCGTGGGGGCGTTGTGCTTCATCGCTGCCGACGAAAAGATCCCGAGCCGTAAGATCGTGGTGGGAAACCCCGCGAAGATCGTGAAAGACGTCACCGAGGATCGGCTCGCCTGGAAGACTGAAGGGACGAAACTATATCAAGGGCTCCCGGCGGATCTGCGGGCGAGTCTTACGCCGTGTGAGCCCCTGCGTGAGGTACCAAAAGACCGACCGTCTCAGATGGCGGTTTATAAGACCTGGAACGAGATCAAAAAGTAATCGAGGAGAACCGTATGCGCCTTCAAAGTTTCACAAACGGACAATGGGTAACCGGTACCGGCAAAGCTACCGACCTTTTCCACGCGGTCTCTGGAGACAAGATCGCCGAGGCCTCGAGCGAAGGGCTCGACTTTAAGGCGATGCTCACCTACGCCCGAACGGTTGGAGGCCCGAATCTTCGCCGTCTTACGTTCCATGAGCGGGCGCGGATGCTGAAGGCGATGGCGAAGTACCTCACCGACCGCAAAGAGGATTTCTATGCCGTATCAGCCGCGACCGGGGCAACCAAAGCGGATTCATGGATCGATATCGAGGGTGGTATCGGTACTTTTTACGTCTACGCAAGCAAAGGGCGCCGGGAATTCCCGAACGAGACGTTCTACGTCGACGGCGGTATGGAGAACCTCTCAAAAGGGGGAACGTTTGTTGGTCGGCATATCTGCGTCCCTCTTGAAGGGGCAGCGATCCACATCAACGCCTTTAACTTTCCGTGCTGGGGGATGCTCGAGAAGCTCGCCACGAACTTTCTCGCCGGAGTCCCCGCGATCGTAAAACCTGCGACTGTCACCGCGTATCTGACCGAGAAGATGGTGCGGGCGATGATCGAATCGCAGATCCTCCCCGCAGGGGCGCTTCAACTTATCTGCGGCAGCGCCGGCGACCTCCTCGACCATGTTACCTGCCAAGATGTCGTGACGTTTACCGGCTCCGCCGCAACCGGAAAGAAACTCAAAAACCACCCGGCGATCATCGAAAACGCGGTGCGGTTTAATATGGAAGCGGACTCCCTCAACTGCTCGATCCTCGGGCCCGATGCCCGGCCGGGCACCGATGAATTCGATCTTTTTATTAAAGAGGTCGCCCGTGAGATGACGGTAAAATCCGGCCAGAAATGCACCGCCATTCGCCGTACGATCGTGCCGGATGATATGGTGAGCGACGTCATCGCGGCGCTGAAAAAACGGCTCGGAACTATCGCGCTCGGGGACCCTGCGGTCGATGGGGTGCGTATGGGACCGCTTGCCGGGCGAAGTCAGGTCGGCGAGGTGCGCTCTGCGCTCGCCGAACTCCGCAAAGGGGCCGAGCTGGTGTACGGCGATCCGGAGAACTTCGAGGTGATCGGCGGTGATAAGAACAAAGGGGCGTTCTTCCCCTCTCTCCTTCTGCTCGCCGATAAACCGCTCCAGAACCGTCAGGTTCACGACGTCGAGGTGTTCGGGCCGGTCAGTACCGTCATCCCCTACTGCTCCGTTGAGGAAGCGGTCGAGCTCGCCCGTCTCGGCCGGGGGAGCCTCGTCGGTTCGCTCTTTACAAACGATAACAAGGTTGCCCGTGAGGTAGTTCTCGGTGCCGCGCCGTGGCATGGGCGGATGGTGCTCCTGAATCGCCACAGCGCGAAGGAGTCAACCGGTCACGGATCCCCGATGCCCCACCTCGTTCACGGCGGACCCGGTCGAGCTGGTGGTGGAGAGGAGATGGGTGGTGCACGGGGGGTGCTGCACTATATGCAGCGCACCGCCCTCCAAGGCTCACCGGAAACCCTTACCGCGGTCTGCCACGAGTGGATGAAGGGAGCCAATCAACCGAGTGATCGGATCCATCCGTTCCGTAAGTTCTTCGATGACCTCGAGATCGGGGAGACCCTCGTCACCCACCGGCGCACGATAACCGAGGCGGATATCGTCAATTTCGCCGGTATCAGTGGTGACCACTTTTATGCCCACATGGATGATATCGCCGCACGCGAGTCGATCTTTGAGAAGCGGGTAGCCCACGGGTATTTCGTCATCGCCGCCGCCGCGGGACTCTTTGTCGACCCCGCTCCGGGGCCGGTGCTCGCGAACTACGGTCTGGAGAATCTTCGTTTTGTAAAACCGGTGGGCATCGGCGACACAATCTACGTAAAGCTCACCTGTAAGCAGAAAACCGCTAAAGATACCCCCGAGGGGGTGATCCCCCAAGGAGTTGTGGCGTGGGATGTTGAGGTATTAAACCAGCTGAACGAACCGGTGGCGTTGTACACGATCCTCACCCTGGTTCGTCGACAGAGGTAACGCGCCGCGCAAAAACACCCGATTGTGAGGTTACTGCGGCGGTGCTACCGTGCTCAGTAAATCCCGTCAGGTTCTCTTATGCGTTTTGGGCGATTTACTTCACCGTTCTTGAGCATCGTATTTTTGGTGGCATATCTCTGTCACGCTGAAGATGCCCGAGGTATCACGATCGATACGTTCGGAGAGGCACCCGAAGACGGTGTTCAGATCTCTTCGAATACCCCCGGAGCGACCCGGACCGGACACTTCCCCTCCCTCAACGCGCTCGGTGGGGGGCGTTCACTTTCGGTCATCAAGATCGGCTCAACCTTTGGCTCAACCGAGGTGGGGATATACT
>JBJOHD010000009.1:0-3650 GCA_046047875.1 Pseudomonadota bacterium
ACCGCCGGTACTTTGAGATCGAGCACGCCGATCGGCATCGCATCAAAGCGTTTAATCGCAGCACTCCCGAGCGCATCCACTAAGCTTTCCCCACCGCGCGCCACCAATGTTCCCCGACTGTAGACCTCCTCGACATCGAACTCCTTTAACCCCCGCACAACCAACATATCGGCGGGGTCGCCTACCCGTAGCTCACCTAAACCGAGTCCGTAGTGACGATTCGGGTTTCTCGACGCCGCTTTCAACACCTTGAGCGGATCGACACCCGCACAGATAAGGGTGGATACGTGCCGATCGATACTACCCTTCATAGCGAGGTCGGGATGAAGGTCGTCGGTGCAGAGCATCGTCTTTTCCGGAAACTCATCGACGATCTCGGTCAGCGCCGCAAGATTCCGAGCTGCACTCCCTTCACGTACGATGATCTTCATACCTGCGGCGATCTTGTCACGCGCCTCCGCCGCTGAAAAACACTCGTGATCAGTTGAGATTCCCGCCGAAGCGTAGCGATAGGCCTCGTCGCCGCGTAGCCCCGGCGCGTGCCCATCGACCGGTTTTCCGAGCGCCTTTGCCGCCGCGATCATCTCGATAAACCCCGGGTCGCGCGCGAGTACCGCGGGATAATTCATAACCTCAGCGAGATAGCCGATATCGGGGGACCGCAGCAGCTCGACGACCTCAGCTGGTGACAGGGCCGCCCCTGCAGTCTCAATCCCGAGGTTTGTGGCGGGCACACACGATGGAGCGCCGAAGTGAAACTTCAACGTCGTGCCAACGGCGTCGGCGATCATATACCGCACCCCCTCAAGACCACAGACGTTTGCGATCTCATGGGGGTCGCTCACCATCCTCAAAACACCGTGGGGCACAACCGCAACACTCGCCGCCCGCGGGGGCATGAGCATACTCTCAACGTGGTTATGCGCATTAACTAACGCTGGGGTAATAAACCTATCGCGTGGCGCGGTCACGTCCTCTTTGACCTGCTCGATAAAACCCCGGCGAACGGTGATCTCCCCCGGGAATATCCGGGAGTTCTCGATATCGACGACCTGCCCGCGTAGTATGATGCCAGACGACGAACCCATATACGCCTGCCCCCTTTAGAGATCCTCAGACCGCTATTGTACTGAGGGGACAGGTGAAGAGCGAGTAGTAAAAAAGAGAGGATGGGGATGAGAGGGCAGCTTAATGCCCAGCCGAAGACGTCGTGCCGTCGGTTGCCGCCCTCACGGGCCCGGGACTATTCATTGTGTTAGCCAGAACAAAAAATAACAGAACCCAAAGGAACCGAGTCATCGACGCACCCCATAAAACCCGCTTTCTGCGAATACAGCAGAAGTGCGGGAGCAAGAGCTGGGCCAATCGAAATTGAAGCAAAAACACCAAACGGTTACCGAAGGGAAACAACTGAAAGAGCTCAGGAAATTAAAAAATACCCCCATCCTACCGTCTCGATTTGCTTCGAGAGCAGCACCTCAGTCATAACACTGACGGGGAGGGTCATATGTTTCAACAACGGAGAGCAGAGCGTACCGATGAGGGGACCAGGGAGGCCTCCTCCCCTACAGCTGAGTCGCTCTCACAGCTCCGAACCCCGGACCACGCACCGAGCGTGGAGCGCTCCTCTGAGAATCTCGCGCTCAACCCCCGGCTGAATGTTGAGATCGCCCTCCAGCTGAGTGCCGAAGCTCGCACCAGTGAGGCTCGGGCCGGGAAGTTCGACGCCTTCCATAACCGGACAGTGGGCGCGGTGCTTCTCGGATGCGCCGCAGCGAATCTCTACCTTGCTCCTCCGTGGCCCTTCCAGCACCCGATATCGAATGGGATCGCCCTCCTGTGTGGAGCGATCGGCGCTCTCTCGATAGTTCGCGCTTTTCGAATCGAGCACGACACCGCGGCCGCATTCAATCGCTCCTCACGTAACGACGCTATTGCAGCATCCCCTGACTTGGACTCGATCCAAGAAACGGGCCCGGCGATTCAACAGCTCTTTTCCCAAGGTGAGCGCTGTATCTCGTACCTCGGCGATTCCGCCGGGGCGCAGCTCTTTGCAAAAGGCGTCTGCGGTCTCATCGAGTGTGTCGAGCAGCTCGGTTCACACAGCCCCGAAGCAGCGCGGCTTATCGCCCGCATCGATGGTGAGTTAACAAATCGCTACACCAATCTCCCCGCGCTGAAGGAACTCGCCCGATTCGCACTTTCGAACGCGCGATCCCTGGCCGCGACGCTGGAAGAGCCCCAGACTCGCGCGGCGTTTGCCCGCTCGCTTTGCACGCTCGCCCGTGAAGGGGGGTGCGAAACCAACGTCGAAATGCAAGCGACTGCAGCGATTCTGTATTCCTTCGCTCGAGACCTTGCACCGGCGAATCAACATATGCGTATCGAACTTCTCGAAACCGCACACCGAATGACCGGAGCCTACGATGGGATTCGGGAAAACATCGAATCGCAGCTCCGCGAGATCGGCGAGTGTAGTACGTGCAGTGGGGCGGCGAGTGACAGCGACGCAGTTCGGGCGAGGACGATAATGAAGCGACTCAAGGTATCCTCGTCTCCCTCGTAGCCCTTTGCGTCTTTCCGATTGCCCCAGATCTCCCGCCCCGTTAGGCTAGTTTCATGGCTCCCGGTCTTATCGCTGCCGTTGTTTTCCTCCTCCTCACTGGGACAGGCGGAGCCGCTCAGATCGTAAAGATTAGCTCCCGCGGAAAGCTCTTCGCGAACGGCGAACTACCGGAGGATGAGATATACGCGGGGCTTCATCCGGTTCGCGAGTTCTGGAGCTTCTCCGGCTTTCTTTCTTTTGCGCTCGCCGGACTCACCCGCCCCACCCCCGATTGGTTTCTCATCGTGAGTCGAACACCGATAATCGTCCTCTCCACCGGCATCCTCTATCTCCTCGCCCGGCACCGCGCTCCGGGAGCCGAGAGGCTCCTCGTCGCCGCCGTGGTTGGTAACTGCATTCTCCTCGCCGGGCTTATCGCTCTCCCGTTTGGATTAGATCTCGGCGTCAGTCCTCTTCCGATGGTGGTCGATACGGTCATCACGTGTATCGGGTTCTCGCTCTTTGCGGCGAAGATCTCCCAAGCGCGTCAGATGGTACAGCTTCGCCGCAGCGCTGGGGTCTCGTGGGCGCGGGAGATCGGGTTTCTGTTAAAAGATATAACGGGATTATGGTACGCGGTTACGGTCGGGGGTCCGTTGTTTTTTGTCGGGCTCACCCACTCCCTCTCAATCGCGAGCTCGCTGGCGATTGTCGCTGCGAAGCTCAACGTCGAGCGGAAATCTCTCCCCTAAACGCGCGAGAGCGACTCATCGGAACGCTCAAGGGTCGCCATCACTCGGTGCGTCACGAACATATGGGGCAGGGTCAATCCGGCGATAACTACGATGCTCGCTGCGAAGAGTTGCTCGATGTGATTCAGATCGAAACGAAGCCCAAGCGGGAGGATGAGGAGGATCGCAGCGGCGGAGACGACGAGGAACTCCGCGGTAATTAACGCCCTCCCCGCGGTGAGGCGTTCACGACAAAATCGGAGATGCCCCCGACTGTGTCGACCGATAAACCACACAGCAAAACCGGCAAGCGGAGAGTAAAGAAGCCATCCGGCGAGGCAAAAGAGAAGTTCAAGTGCGCACACATGCCTTCC
>JBJOHD010000010.1:0-2794 GCA_046047875.1 Pseudomonadota bacterium
ACCGGTCTCGGTTGGCACAGGTTGTGCTCCTCCCTCGGTGTAACCCAGGAAGGGTTATTTAGGACAAAGAGGACAAGGAACTATGTACTCAACTATCAACACCGTAAAATCGTTGGCAGCAAAGGCACTTAGCCTTGCTCCCGCCACCGAGAAATCCCCCGACGGCGGGGCTCCGCCGACCGAGAGCTCCGACTTCGACACCATTTTAAAGGGACTTTTAAAGCCCGACTCGGCAAATAAGGTCAGCGAGGAGGAACTCTTTGCCGGCCTCGCCTACGAGCGGATTAACAAGCTGAAGGGTAAAGAGGCGGCGGAGGCGTATAAGACCGCGCTCCAGGGGGAGCAGAACGCTCTCCGGCGGGCCGATGGGCATATCCCCCACGAGCAAGCCGCGATCAACGCCCTCACGAAGCTAACTCAAGACGGCACCCTGACCGCAGCGGAGGGAGACTCGGTTTATGCGCAGGCGTTCGCCGGGGCCCAACTCGATTCGAATACCTCCACCCTCTTCGATAACCGCGGGGGAGCGAACGACCCGACGATGGCGGTGGAGATCATGGAGACCGCTCTTATCGCGGCGAAGGCGATGATCGGTGGGTTCGATGACGGATCAAAGAGCGCCGATCCGCGCTCACTCACCGGCGCGGCTCAGACCGGCGCTAAAGGTGTAGGGGGCGGCGCACCGGGTACAGCCCCCGCCCTCCCTGTTGGGGGTAACGCCGATGTATCCCCCACCGGCCAGGTCGTTGACGGATCGGGGGGATTCCTCTGGAAACCGATCTCAAACAATCAGGGGACGTTAGCGGTTCTCCTTCCCCCGGAGCTGACCGGCTCGATCTCGGCGCTCAAGCTTCTCGATTCAACCGGAAACGTGGTTGAGGAGGGACGGTTCACCTCCGACGGCACCGGTGAGGGGGGGCGAACTAAGTATAGCTTCAATAAAAAAGGTGGTGACTACGGCGATGACCTCACCGTGCGGCTCGAGTTGAGCGATGGGAGCGTTAGAACGTGGATGATCCCTGACGGCTCGCGGCGTTACGACTAATATTTTTAAGACGGGAGGGTTAGCTGGAGACCCGCCCAAAAGCCTGCTACGATATCGGCGTAGCAGGCTTTTTTATTGAGCGCCTCGATGGATCCTCACCAGTCAAAACGATCACTTGATGTCAGCGAGCTTTTCGCTGATCTTACCGGAGACTCGTCCCCGTTTCGCGATGCGCTTCTCCCCGTCAGCGACTCGCAGGAGCTCATCGCTCGTGAGGTCGCTCGGGGGCTTGAGCGCCTCAACATGACCGCCTATACCCTCCACGAGCTTTCAGGGGTTGGACTTGATCTGATCATGGGGATACTGAGCGGCACGTATGACCTCTCCGACTCGCTGCCGATTACCGCGATCGAATCGGTTCTCAAGGTACCGCTCCGCCACCTATGACCTCCCTTCCCCCAGATATCTCCCCCCTTGAGCTCCGCCCCACGGTGATGGATATCGACCTCGATGCGCTCGGCGATAACTACCGCACCCTCAGAGCCCTGATCGCCCCGGCACGGTTTATGGCGGTTCTTAAGGCGAATGCTTACGGGCACGGGCTTCTTCGGTGCGCCGCCCATCTTGAGCAGTTGGGGGTAGACTACCTCGGTGTGGCGCTCGTGGAGGAGGGAATCGCTCTCCGCAAAGCGGGGATTAAAACCCCGATACTTATATTCGGAGGGATCTTCGGAGGCCAGATCGGACGGTACCTCGATTTCGATCTTGAACTCACCGCCTCCTCGGTCGATAAGCTTCGCTCGATCGATGAGATCGCAGCAAGCAGAGGAGCGCGGGCGAAGGTGCACCTCAAGATAGATACGGGGATGGGAAGGATCGGGGTTCGACCGGAGCGGGCGGGTGAGCTCTGCGCTGCCGCGGCCCAGCTTAAGCATATCGAGGTGCGGGGAATCTTCTCGCACTTTGCGAGCGCCGACGGGGTCGACTCGACCCAAACCAAGGAGCAGCTCACAGTCTTTCAGCGGTGTATCGAAGAGGCGAAGACGATCACCCCCCCTCCCCTCGCCCACATCTCGAACTCCGGAGGGGTGCTCCAACATCCCGAGGCTCGACTCGATATGGTGCGGGTTGGGATCTCGCTCTACGGGATCCCCCCGGAGAGCCATCTAGAGGGGAGAATCCCCCTAAAGCCGGTGATGTCGATAAGCTCCCGCGTGGTGTATTTCAAGGTGGTTAAGAAGGGGGCGGGGGTTAGCTACGGCTCTTCCTGGCGCGCCCCCCAAGACTCGCGGGTGGTGACCGTGCCGATCGGATACGGCGATGGGTACTCTCGAGCGCTTTCGAATAGAGCTGATGTTCTTATCCGGGGGAAGAGATACCCGGTCGTCGGCAACGTCTGCATGGACCAGATAATGGTCGATATCGGCCAAGGGGAAGCGTATAACGGGGACGAGGTCGTGCTCCTTGGCTCCCAAGGTTCGGAGACGATTACCGTCCTTGAACTCGCGCGGATCATCGGAACGGTTCCTCACGAGGTTCTTTCAGCGCTCAACCTCCGTATACCCCGCCGTTATCGGTGCAGGGGTACCGTAATAGTTGAGGGACACGACTAACCTCACACCCTCCCTCAAAATGAGGTGCTACTGGTTAAAACCGGGGTGAGCTTGCGACACAATAGCGCCCCGCTCAGGTGATTAACCCCCTGAGAACAAACGGGGTCTCAACAACTCCCCTTAAGTAAAGATCAACCTTCATCCGATATCCCTCATGAGAACTCGCATGTAAGGGGCTCGCGGAAAATGTTTGTTA
>JBJOHD010000011.1:0-4798 GCA_046047875.1 Pseudomonadota bacterium
TTCCGAGATAATTTCATTACGTTGAGGTTGAGTCGGAGAAAAAGGGAGCAGGGCTTTACGCGAAATTCGATGTTGGGGCGGACGAGGGGGGGCTTATAGAGAGAGCAGGGCGTCGAGGTTGTCATCGGGGGAGGTGCGGTTTTTTCGCTCGAAGCCGCACACGGTGCAGCGGTGGAGGAGGATCGTCTCCCCCCCCTTTATCGTATATTCGATCGGCTCCATCGGGCCCTTGCACGGAGCTGCGCGATCCCCTGGATTTACATCGACGTGGCGGCTCCACAGGCACATCGGGCAGTGGTTTGTGTACCCGTCCCCCGAAACGGCGTGGCCGCAGTGAAGGCAGGTGAAATCCTCAATTCGACGTTGAAAACGGCGTGACTCGCTCATATCGCTCTGCAGTATCTCATAAGCCTTGCAGGTGGTTCCAACGTCGATCCGGAAAACGGAGCTAACTATCTGTATTTGTGATAAAAATATGACGGCGATCGTGCTAGTCACGGCGCTCCGTCTATAGTACTTTCTTTCGGTTAAACTAGCTTTCGGCCGAGCGCGCGCAGTACATGGCGAATCAGTTCGTTCACCTCCATCTTCACACCCAATACAGCCTCCTCGACGGGGCGAACAAGATCCCGGACGTCCTTGAGCAGGCCCACAAGATGGGGCAGCCCGCTATCGCGATGACCGATCACGGCAACCTCCACGGCGCGATCGAGTTCTACACCGAGGCGAAAAAGATCGGGATTAAACCGATTATCGGATGCGAACTGTACGTGACCCCGACCTCACGCTTTGAGCGTAAGACCAAGGCGCAGGGCGGGGGAGGCACCCACCACATCACCGTGCTGGCGAAAGACATGGAGGGGTACCATAATCTGTGCCGCCTCTCGAGCCTCGCCTTCAAAGAGGGCTTTTATTTTAAACCCCGGGTCGACCACGAACTTCTGGAGCGCTACTCCAAAGGGCTTATCGTGATGAGCGGGTGCTTAAACGGGGAGCTCTCGTGGGCGCTTAAATACGACGACCTCACCGCAGCGCGTAAAGTAATCGAGTTCTACGCCCTCAATTTCAAAGATCGCTTTTACCTCGAGGTACAGCCCCACCCGATCCCGGAGCAGCAGAAGCTTAACCAGGGGTGCATCGAGTTCGCAAAGTCGATGGGGATCCCCCTCGTCGCGACCACCGATTGCCACTATTCCGGCAAAGACGACCACTACGCTCAAGAGGTGCTTATGTGCGTCTCCACCGGTAAGCAGGTGACCGATCCCGATCGACTTCGCCACGAAGGGGTCGACCTGCACCTGAAATCGTACGATGAAATGCGCGCGGAGTTTGGCTCAGCCGCATACGCCGATGAAGCGCTTAAAAATGCCCTCGTCATCGGGGAGCAGTGCAGCGTCAATTTCGAGTTCAAAACCCATTACATGCCCCAGTTTAAGAGCGACGGCCGACCGCTCATCGAGATGATGGCGGAGCGGGCGCGAGAGGGGTTAAAGCAGCGCCTTGAGATCATCGCTGAGCAGACCCCCGATTGGGGACCCGCAAAGAAAAAGATCTACGATGAGCGGCTCGAGGAGGAGATACGGCTCATCGATAAGATGGGTTTCGCGGGCTACTTCCTCGTTGTCTCTGACTTCATCGTGTGGGCCAAGACGAATGGTGTCCCCGTAGGCCCGGGGCGAGGGAGCGCTGCCGGTTCGCTCGTAGCGTACGCGATGCGAATCACCGATATCGAACCGATCGCCAATAAACTTCTCTTCGAGCGGTTCCTGAACCCCGAGCGTGTATCGCTCCCCGATATCGACGTCGATTTCTGCATCAACGGGCGTGACCGGGTGGTAAAATACGTCGTCGAGAAATACGGGAAAGACAACGTCGCTCAGATCGCGACGTTCGGAACCCTCAAAGCGAAAGCGGCGATAAAAGACGTGGGTCGCGCGTTGGGGTTAAGCTACGCCGAAACCGACAAGGTTGCACAGCTCGTGCCCGCACCCCGACAAGGGTTCGATTTCAGCCTCCCCGAAGCGCTTAAGATGGAGCCGCGCCTTGCTGAGTATGCGGAGAACGAGGGGAAGGAGCTTATCGGACTCGCCCAAAAGCTCGAAGGACTCACTCGCCACACCTCGACCCACGCGGCGGGGGTCGTCATCGGCGATCGTCCTCTGGTCGATCTGCTCCCCATGATGGTCGACAAAGACGGGAACGACGTCACCCAGTACTCGATGACGTATGTGGAGAAGATCGGACTGGTGAAGTTCGACTTCTTGGGGCTTAAAACCCTCACCGTAATCTATACTGCGCTTAAGATCATCAAAGAGAGCCGGGGGATCGACCTCAATCTCGAGACGCTGCCGCTCGCTGACCCGAAGACGTACTCGATCCTTTGCGCAGGCAACACCACTGGGGTGTTCCAGCTTGAGTCCTCCGGGATAACCGAGATGACGATGCGGCTTAAGCCCAACTGCTTCGACGACCTCGTCGCTATCTTGGCGCTCTATCGGCCAGGCCCCCTCGATGCCGGGATGGTCGACCACTACATCGAGCGGAAACACGGCCGGCAGCCGGTGCAGTACCTCCATCCGCTGATGAAAACCTCCCTCTCCGATACTTACGGAATTATCCTCTATCAGGAGCAGATCATGCAGCTCGCACGGGAGCTCGCCGGCTACTCCCTTGCGGAAGCCGATCTCCTCCGTAAAGCGATGGGTAAAAAGATCCCTGAGGAGATGGCGAAACAGCACGATCGCTTCGTTCAGGGGGCTGTTGAGCGGAAGATCGACAAAAAACTCGCCGAAGAGATCTTTAGTCAGATGGAGACCTTCGCGCGGTACGGCTTCAACCGCTCGCACTCGGCGGCGTACGCACTGGTGTCGTTTCAGACCGCGTACCTCAAAGCCCACTACGGTGTCGAGTTCATGGCGGCGCTCATGTCCCTCGAGATGGGGGATAGCGACAAAACGTTGAAGAACCTCAACGAGTGCCGAAAGCAGGGGATCGCAGTGCTCCCCCCCGATGTGAACGTGAGCCTTGCTGGCTTCTCTGTGCACGACGGCAAGATTCGGTACGGACTTGAGGCGGTGAAGGGTATCGGAGAAAAGGCGGTGCTCGCGGCGATCGCAGCACGGGAACGTGGCCCGTTCAAGGATCTTGAAGACTTCTTAACCCGGGTTGATCTCCACGCGATGAATCGACGGGTCCTGGAAAGCCTCATTAAGTGCGGCGCGTTTGATTTCGCGGGCTTCTCGCGGCGTGAACTTATCGAACGACTCGACGACGCCCTCGCGGCTGCTCAGTCGCTCCAACGGGAGAAAGACACCAATCAGATCTCGCTCTTCGGCGCCAGTTCCGCGGTAGCGGCGGTGCCGCGCCGCTCGACTAATCGCCCAGAGTGGCCGGTAAACCAAAAACTCGCCTTCGAGCGGGAAGCGCTCGGCTTTTACATCT
This sequence comes from Pseudomonadota bacterium, assembly GCA_046047875.1. Classification (GTDB taxonomy): domain Bacteria; phylum Bdellovibrionota_C; class UBA2361; order UBA2361; family UBA2361; genus JBILDU01. The sequence goes on from JBJOHD010000011.1 coordinate 3,442, forward strand.
CAGGTCATCCGCTCGAGAAATTTAAGCTCGAGATTCGAAAGCTCGGGGCGATCTCGGTGGCGGATGTGCGCGCGAAAACCCACCAAGCCCAGGCGCGGGTGGCGGGGGTGGTGACCGCTTTGAAGCTTAAAAATACGAAGAAGGGAGACCGCTACGCGACATTTACCCTCGAGGACTACTCCGGCACCGTTGAGACGATCGTGTGGCCCGATACTTATAAAAACGTCGCTCACATATTAGCGGGCGATGACCCGGTGATCGTCGGCGGTAAGATCGACGTGACCGAGGAGCGGTGCACCCTTATCACCGACAAGATCGAGTCGCTCACCGCGCTCCGCGATCGGAACGCCACCCAGGGGTTGTTGGTTTTGAAAGAGAACGATGATTACGAGGATCGACTCGATGCGCTCCTTGGAATCTTCAGGAAACACGCCGGGAGCTGCCCGGTAAAGGTCAGGATCGAGGTCGAAGGACTCGAGGTCTCACTCATGCTCCAAGATAAGCGCGACGCTCCGGTGAGCGTGGTGCCCTCGGAAGCGTTGTGCGACGAGGTCGAGCAGATATTCGGACGTCCCGTACTGTCGTTTATGTAGCGAGGAGATATGAGTCGAACGAAGGAGCAGGCGTCGATACTTCCGCCGCCGTGGATAACCCTCCTGATCGCCATCGTGCTGGGGCTCTGGCTCATCGTGCAGCTCAAAGAGATCGTCGTGCTCTTGGTGGTGGCCTACGCCATAGCCTACATTATCGACCCCATCCTCGGCGGCCTCGAGCGGCGGAAACTTCCGCGCGTTCTCGGGTTTTTCTTTATCTGCGGCGGGGTGCTCGTGGGGCTTTTCCTCCTCGGGATCACCGCCATTCCAACCCTCGAGCGGGAGTACTTGAAACTTGCAAACAACCTGCCGGCGTACGTTGAGGTCGCGCGTGAGCGGGTCGGCGGACTGGTTATCTCCCTGAAAGAGCACCTCCCAGCCCGCTTCCTCCCTCCGGCGGGGGCCGAGGGGCCGGGGCCGACGATCCCCGATATCCCGACCGGCGCGGTTGAAAAGCTTCTTAAAGGGGCGCTCGCGGCGCTCCTCAGCGGATATTCATTGACGTTAACACTGCTCAACCTCGCACTCCTCCCGTTTCTCACTTTTTACATCGCGGTCGATTTCAATTCCCTTCACCAGAGAGCGCTCGCTCTTTTCCCGGTGGGAGCGCGAAAAAAGATCCGCTCGATCACCCTTGAGATCGACGGCTACGTCTCCGCTTTTGTGCGGGGCCAGTTCATGATCGGGACGATCTTGTTTCTGCTCTACGGCATCGGGTTGTGGATCGTGGGGGTCGACCTGTGGCTCCTCCTCGCGCTCATCGC
>JBJOHD010000012.1:0-11465 GCA_046047875.1 Pseudomonadota bacterium
TACTATTCGGGGGAACACCGTCGCGGTCGTTACCGATGGGAGCGCGGTCTTAGGGCTGGGCAATATCGGTCCGAAGGGTGCGCTACCGGTCATGGAAGGCAAGGCGATGCTCTTCCGTGAGTTCTCGGGGCTCAACGCGTTCCCGATCTGTCTTAACACTCAAGACACCGCTGAGATTATAACAGCGGTCAAGAATATCGCGCCCGGCTTCGGCGGAATCAACCTCGAAGATATCAGCGCGCCCCGCTGCTTCGAAATCGAGGAAACCTTGCGCCGGGAGCTCGACATTCCGGTCTTCCACGATGACCAACACGGGACCGCGGTTGTGGTTCTCGCCGGACTGATGAATGCGGTGACGATCGTTGGGAAGAAGCTCGCTGACCTCAAGGTCGTTGTGAACGGCTTCGGTGCGGGCGGGGTCGCGTGCACCAAGATCTTATTAAGCGCCGGGGTAAAACACATCATCGCGTGTGATACCGCAGGCACGGTGTATCGCGGCCGAAAGGAGCGGATGAATTCGGTGAAGGAGTCGCTCGTGGGGATCACAAATCCTGAGAACCTTAAAGGCTCGGTGGCGGACGCGTTAAAAGGTGCTGACGTCTTTATTGGCGTCTCCTCCCCGGGAGCGATCACGCGGGAGATGGTCCGTTCGATGGCGAACGATCCGATCGTCTTCGCACTGGCGAACCCCACGCCGGAGATTATGCCGGATGAGATTAAAGGGATCGCCCGAATCATCGCGACTGGACGCTCCGACTATGCGAATCAAGTGAATAACGCGCTGTGCTTCCCCGGGATATTTAAAGGGGCGCTCCAGTGCCGCGCTCGAGATATCTCGGATGGGATGAAAGTAGCCGCAGCTCACGCGATCGCGACGTTCGTTCCTGCCGAGCAACTGAGCGAAGATTGCATCATCCCCGGTATTTTTGAGCGGGCGATCGTCGACCGAGTCGCCAGTGAGGTGCGCGCCCAAGCTGTCAAAGAGGGGCTCGCACGCCTCTGAGGCGCCTTATCCCCAAAATCACGCTGGGGGGAACAAGAAAAAGTTTCTCCTTTTTTCTTCCCCTCTCCGATTTTCACCCCTAAAATCGCCCCGTATGAGCGTTCAACGGGTATTTCTCGGCTGGCACCACCACCTCCTTCACGGGGCGGCGGAGTATCTCGTCACGCGTTACACCACCGGCGAAAAGCTCGACCTTCGGGGGGTGACCCTCGTCTTCCCCGGCGCTCGAGCGGGGCGACGGCTCACCGAACTCCTCGTCGAACGCGCCGCGGAGCGCGCACTTAGTTTCTACCCTCCCCGCACGATTACGATCGGGGGATTACCGGAGCTTCTCTACACCCCCACCCTCCCGCTCGCCGGGGAGCTGGAGCGGATGATGGCGTGGTACGGAGCGCTCGGCGAATCGACCGACTCCGTGAAACGCCTGATGCCAGCCCCACCATCCCGGGAGGATCTCGGCGGGTGGCTCGGGCTCGTGCAGCAGATGATGTCGCTCACCAACGAACTGGGGGGAGCGTCGCTTTCGTGTGCTGCGGTTGCCACCCGGGCCCCCGAGCTCGATCTCTTCAACGACGAGCGGTGGGAGGCGCTGGCGCATTTAGAGGCACGATATTTTGAACGACTCACCGAGCGCCGTCTCGGGGATAGAAATCGAGAGAGGATCGAAGCGCTCCTTCAGCAACGTGTGGTTGCTCCCGGTCCTATCGTGCTCATCGGCGTCGCTGATATGAATCCCCTGCATAAGCGGCTCGTAGAAACGGTGAACGGTGAGGTGGTGGCGCTTATCTACGCCGAGGAATCTATCTCGGCTAAGTTTGAAAGCTGCGGAGCGATTGCTCTCGGGGAGTGGGTCGGAGCTCCCCTTTCTCTCGAGAAACTCCACCTCGATGTGCGAGGCAGCCCCCGTGATATCGCCGAAGGGGTACTCGATGCGATCGCTAACGCTTCCCCCCCTCCAAGCGCTGAAGAGGTCACCGTCGGTGTGGCCGATACGACGATCGCACCGGTCGTCGGAGAGGCGCTTCACCGGCACGGTATAAAGGTATTTCGGGCTGAGGGATCCGCGGTGACGGCTACCCCTCCCTTTACTTTCCTCGAGGCCGCGGGTCGGTATGCTGGTGCACGGAGTATGCACGAGCTGCGCTCGCTGATTCGTCACCCCGATGTGCAGCGGTGGCTCACCTCCGCTCCGGGGGTAGAAACGAGTGAGCGGTGGATCCTCCGTGAATCGATCGGGGTGCTCGATCGCTATCATGAAGAGCATCTCCAAGCGCGGGTCAACGGTGTGCCGTTCGGTGACTCCATAGCGGCGGACTACACCCGACGCCTCGCTGGGCTCCTCGAAGAGCTGATCAGCGAGCTCCTCGGCGGCAAACGGGCGCTCGCGGGGTGGGCTGAACCGATCGCCGAGGTGGTTGCTCGGCTTTACGGGGACCGTACAATCAACCGCTTCTCCCCGACCGATGCGGTGGTGCTCCGTGGAGTGGAGGAGCTCCAGACCGTGCTCGCCGAGCTGTTTCGATTCGATGCTCCAGGTCTACCGGAAATCTCTTCAAGCGAGGCTATTCGGCTTGTGATGCGGCGTCTCCAATCCCGCACCGTGGAAGTCACCCGAAGCGAAGCCGCGGTTGAGATACTGGGATGGCTTGAGCTGCCGTTCGATGACGCGCGGGAGATCATCGTCACCGGATTCAACGAAGGTTTCGTGCCGGAGTCATTGAATAGCGACCCCTTCCTCCCGGAGAGTCTCCGCCGCGCCCTCGGACTCCTCCACAACGATCGCCGCTACGCGCGCGATGCGTTCGCTCTCACCGCTCTCGCTCAGGGGCCTGCCCGGGTGACCGTTATTCAGGGCCGCCGATCGAGCTCGGGTGACCCGCTCAAACCGAGCCGACTTCTTTTGACCGGAGAGCCGGAGGAGATAGCCGCCGCGCTCAAAGGGTTCTACGCTCCCGTACCCGATACGATAGAGGGGTCATCCAACGGGGGAAACTCCCGCTTCGTGGTCCCTCCCCCGCCGAAACCTTTAAAGAGCGAGATAACCGCGCTCTCGGTTTCAGCGTTTAAGAGCTATCTGCAATGTCCGTATCGATTTTACCTCAAGCATATCCTGAAACTGAGACGGCACGACGATTCAGCGTACGAGCTCTCGCCCCTCGATTTCGGGGTTCTCGCCCACGATGTGCTCAGGAATTTCGCCCTATCCCCGGCCGCCGGAAGTACCGCTGCGGAGGATATCGAAGCGTTTCTCGGCGAGGAACTCGCCCGGATAGCGCGGGCGCGATTCGGCAGCGACGCTCTTCCGGTGGTATTCGTCCAACACCGCCAACTGATGCAACGCCTCAAAAACTTCGCTCGGTGGCAGGCGGCGCGCACCGCTCTCGGGTGGCGGATCGCCCACGCCGAGCTCGAGATCGAACCGGGCACGGTGCAGCTTGAGCTCTCGCAGGGTTCCCCGATGACCGTGGTGGGACGCATCGACCGGATCGACCATAATCCCCGAACGGGGGAGTGGGCGATATTTGACTATAAAGTCTCAGATGGTGAGCTCGATGCGAAAAAGGCGCACCTTCATCCCTCGAAAGGGTGGCTTGATCTGCAACTCCCGCTCTACCACCTCGCTTTTACGAAAACGGGACTCGGCACCTCCGCGGAGCTCGGTTACATATTGCTCAGCGCCTCCGGAGATGAGGGGGTCTCAGTAGCTGAATTCAACGCCGCAGAGCTCGAGGATGCAGTCGCGCGAGCGGTGGCAATTGCGGAGGCGGTGCGGAGAGAGGTCTTTTGGCCGCCGACCGATGAGCAGCTTGTCGTCGATGATTTCGCGGCGCTCTGCGGAGTCGCTCAATTTCAAGCCGCCCAGGGGGGTGCCCCGTGAGCACGACGATCTCCCTTCCGCCGACCTTGATTCGTGCGAGCGCCGGCTCCGGCAAAACATTCCAACTGACGAACCGCTTTTTAAAGCTGCTGCTTCTCGGCGAATCCCCCGATAGGATCTTAGCGACGACCTTCACCCGCAAAGCGGCAGGAGAGATCGCGGAGCGGGTGTTTTCGCGGCTCAGCGACGCTATCCTTGACGAGAAGAAGCTGCGCGCGCTCGCCCACGAGCTCGAGCTTCCGAAGCTCACCCGGCGAGAAGCGGGAGGAGCGCTCCGGCGCCTCGTGCTCCACGAGCACCGACTTAATATCTGCACCCTCGATAGTTTCTTTCACGGTATCGCCGCGGCGTTCGGTCTAGAGATCGGGCTCCAGCCAGGCTGGACCGTTGCGGATAGCTTTGCGGTCGAGCGGCTCCTCGAGGAAGGGGTAAAACGTTTGTGCGACAAAGAGGGGTACGACGAGCTTAGCACCCTCCTCCAGCTTATGCGCGGGGGCAAGGCGGGGCGACGGGTTATCGATGATCTGAAGACCCTGGTCACGGCGCTTCTCGACGTTTTCCGCTCGACCGAGCGACGACAGTGGGAGTGGCTCAACAACTCGATTCCTCAACCGCAGGTGTCGCTCGCGGCGCTCGTGGGCGCGGTGCGGGGGTTTCCGATACCATTAACAAAGAGCGGCACCCCCCGAAAGCACTGGGCCGCTGCGCTCCCGCGGCTTGCCGCCGCCGCCGAGACGGGAGACTGGGAAGCGCTGTTTGCGAATGGGATCGTTAAAAAGGTCATCAGCGATGAAGCGACTTTTGATTCGATCCCCCTCGAGGATCCGCTGAGGCCGGTGTGCGAAGAGCTCCTCGTCCATGCAGCGCGCGATCTCCTCACAAAACTCGCCGCGCAAAACAGTTCGACCTTTACCCTCCTCGCCCACCTGAACGACGAGATCGAGGAGTTAAAACGTGCTACCCGTATCCTCGACTTCAGCGATGTGAAACATCGATTAAGCAGCTCAGCGGCGCTCGGCGCGCTTGACGAGGTGTATTACCGGCTCGATACCCGAATAGCTCATATCCTCTTCGATGAATTTCAAGACACGTCGCGAGCGGAGTGGTCGATCGTTGAACCAATGGTCGAAGAGATCTTGTCCAAATCGGCGGGCGAGCACTCGTTCCTCTGTGTGGGAGACACCAAGCAGGCGATCTACGGATGGCGGGGCGGAGTCGCTGAGATCTTTCAGCGGCTTAAAAGACGGTGGGATCAACTGAAGGAGCTTCCGCTCGCTGAAACACGGCGGTGCTCAGTCGGGGTGATAGATGGGGTAAACGCGATCTTTACCTCGATCGCGGCGAACCCCGCTCTCGCCGACTATAGGGAGGGTGCGGAGTCGTGGGGACAGAGATTCGACCCCCACCGCACCGTCAAAACCGAGCGGGCCGGTTACACGGCGCTCGAGTGCGTCGACGGAGCGACCGCGGAGGCCATACGCGGCGGAGTGGAGGCGCGTGCGATAGAAATCGTCGCCGATCTTTTGCAAAAGCCGGGTGATTTCACTATCGGGATCCTTACTCGCGGGAACGCTGCGGTAGGGCGAATCATGTTTGCCTTGCAAAACGCTCAGATCCGGGCGAGCGATGAGAGTAAGAGCTCACTCCTTGATTCCCCAGCGGTAGAGACTCTCCGCGCCCTCTTACGGTTAGCTGACCACCCGGCGGATACAGTTAGCCGCTTTCATCTCGCGAATTCCCCCCTCGGTGACGCGCTCGGGTATCACGATTGGGAGAGCGACCATGCCGCTGCGGAGCTCGGCCGCCAAATTCGCGAGGAGGCGGCGACCCGGGGCTTCGGTGCTGCGCTGGCGCACTACGGCGAGCTCCTTTTGCCCGGGTGCAGCGACCGGGATAGATCGCGGGTCGCTCAATGCATCGAACAAGCCCACCTTTATACCCTGGGGGAGGCAACGCGTATCTCGGAATTTAATCGGTGGCTCGAACACGTGTCGCTTGAGACGGGGCGGAGCGAGCGGGTGCGGGTGATGACGATACATCAATCGAAAGGACTCGAATTTGATGCGGTGATACTGGTCGATATCGACGGTGCGATGATTAAGCGCGGGGCTGTGAACTCAGTGCCGATCCTCACCTACTCAGAGGATCCGACCGAGCCTCCAACCCGGGTCTCCCGACGCCCCCGAAGCGAGCTTTTGAAGCTCGAGCCCCGACTCGGGGCGATGGCGGCCCAAGGCGATGCGGAGACAATAAAGGATAATTTAAGCGTTCTCTACGTCGCCATGACCCGAGCGCGCTATGCTCTCTACGCAATTACGGGGATGAGCGACAAAGAGTTATCGCTCGGAAAGGTTCTTCGATTCGGGCTGGGCGGGGGGGATGCTCCGGGGCTCCGCTACGAGACAGGAAGCCGCACGTGGTACACCGGATACGAGCCGGAGGATAAGCCGGTACCCCGGCTCACCCACAAAGGTGGGGCCGCAATCCTCGCCCCCTCGCCGGTGAAGCGTCGCCGGGGGCTCCTTCGCGAAACACCGTCCGGCCGGGAAGGTGGCACAGAGATAGCTCTGAAAGATATTCTTCGGGTGCGGGGAGCTGAGGCTGCGGAGTACGGAAGACTTATTCACCGACTCTTTCAACAGGTTGAGTGGGCCCACGAAATTCCGGACGAGGCTGAGCTTTTAACCCTTTTAGAGCGGGACTTTATCGGGGTCGATGACCCCCACCAGACGATTGCCCAGTTCCGCAGCCTCATCGCTGCGTCAGAGATAACGGCAGAGCTTACCCCGATGCGTTACAAAGCGTGGGGAGTTGAGGCCCTCGAGGTGCTTCGTGAGCAATCTTTTGCGGTGCGCGTCGGCGATGCCGTAATGACCGGAACGTTCGATCGACTCGTGATCGGTGTGCGATCGGGTCGGCCGTGCTGCGCTCATATCATCGATTATAAGACCGATCGGGTGCGGGATGAGGCTCAGATAGAATCGAGAATCGCTTTTTACACCCCGCAGATCGAAGCGTATATCGACGCAGCAGAGCAGTTTACTCGGTTGCCTCGGGAGGCGATCTCGGCGACGTTGTTGTTTGTAACGCCAGGGCTCACGCACAATTTTGAAACGGGGCGAAGAAAAGGAACGTAAGATGGAGATTCCGTACGAACGATTAAACGCTGAGGTGCTCAACAGCCTCATAGAGCATTTTGTTCTCCGTGAGGGCACCGATTACGGCCAGCGCGAATTTTCCCTGGAAGAAAAGGTAGCTCAGGTCAAGCGACTACTTGAGCAGGGTGATGCGGTGATCGTCTTTGATGAGAAGGATGAGAGCTGCGATATCGTCGTGCGGGGAAAATAACCCAGACCTGGTGGTATTCGTCGGTTGGAGACAATCGGGTCGGCTACCGGGTTCGAATCACCGAAGGAGACCTGTGGAGGGTTCGACTCTATCGAGCCGTGCGCGCGTCAACGGTGAGGCCCGCCAGCCGGATAGAATCCAGCCCTCCGATCAATCTGAATCAGCAGTGGCATTCATCGGCGTAATAGGATCACGCCCCCGTCCCTGCTCGAATCACCCAAGAAGACGGGTGGAGGGCTCGATTCTATCGAGCCGTGATTCGGTGCACCGATGGTATTCGCCGGTCGGATAGCTGCCAAAGGAAGCGGGGCCCCAATCATGTACATCCACCATGTAACCCGGGGCTATTTCGGCAACACCCCAACGAAATCGCCGATACCATTTCCATGAATACCGAGATTATTACTACCGAGGATCAGCGTCCCCGGGAAAAACTATGCCGCCGGGGTGCCCACGCCCTCTCCGATACAGAACTTGTGACGATCGCGCTCGGCACCGGGCTGCCCGGGATGAGCGCCAGCGCGATTGCACGTGAGATCATCGGTGTGCTCGATAGCCAACGGGGGGCGGTTGATGTGGCAGCGCTCGAGGCGATAAAGGGGGTGGGCCAAGCGAAAGCGACCCTCATTGCGGCGATGATCGAATTCTCGCGCCGACGTATACGCCCGGAGGGGATAAAGGTGCGGAGCGCCGCCGATGTGCTGCCGCTCGTTAACCACTTGGCTGATCGGAAGCAGGAGCATTTTATCTGTGTATCGCTGAACGGCGCCCACGAGGTGATCGCGACTCGGGTTATTACAGTCGGGCTTCTCAACACCGCCCAGGTGCATCCCCGCGAGGTATTTAGCGATGTCCTCACCGATCGCGCCGCCGCGGTTATCTTTGCCCACAACCACCCATCGGGGGATGTGACCCCGAGCGCGGAGGATATCCGAGCAACCGAGCTCCTCTGCACCGCGGGAGAAACCCTCGGTATAGCGGTGCTCGACCACATAATTTTTAGTAGACGGGGTTACACGAGCTTGGAGGAGAAAAGCCTTATCCGAAGAAAGAACAGATGCTAGTCCTTCGACAAATAAGTTCCTTCACTCCCGCCGAGTGAAAAACTAACTCAGGACTAGTGGTGAGCATAAATTCTATTATCTTGCAGGTGAAAGAATTTAATGGTCGAACCACTAGGGGGGGGAAATCGAGTAACTAGGCCGCTTTCGCATACCGTTGTTTGCAGATCTTGAACGCTTGCATCCGGGTAAGACCGGCGTTTCGAAGAAAGTGGTAGTCGGTAACGAAGAGGCGCTTAAGAGAGCCGTTTAATGAGCGTCGAATCCGCGTTGCGCCGTTTTTTCTCATAAGAGCACCGACTTCAAAACCTGCCTCTAAAGAGAGCCGCCGTAACGGCCCCTTTTCCCCATATCGAGGGGTTAACCTCGATTGCTTCACAGGTTAAGCTAACCCCCTGATTTTACGATCGGGTTCCGATTGCCCCCACTTAATGTTCCGATGCCAAATTTAACGAAATCGGGGCGGGGCGATGAACGGTGGTTCGGGCGGATTCTCCCTCTAGATCTTCGATCGATTTGAATCATCGGTGGTGTTCGTCGGCCGGATAGAATCCGGCCCTCCACATTCACGCACACCCGGTGGAGCACTAGTTTTTTATTAGCTGTCCTACCCCTGAGAAAAGCACGCGCTAAGCTTCGGAAGGGCTGAAACGGGCCTCCCTTACGCGCCCCTCCAGCCGCCTTCGTGCTGCGTCGGCGGCTAACCCTTTCAGAAAATGAAAAAACTTTTTGAAAGAGTCACTACCCCAACTTGGCTAAAAGATCGAGCGCCGATTGAACCGGATTATGGAGCGAGTCAAACCGCGCCAGATTGAGATCCCCCGGGCTGATTGTTTTAGCGTCAACCATCGCGTGGAGCTGGCGAATCGTTGGATCGTAGAAGCGTTGATGCCCCGGTTTCCCTGGAACGTTCAGTACCTCGATTATTGGGCGCTCCTCTTTCGAGTTATAGATACCTCGAATCGATCCAGCGAGCTGACTATCGAGATAGATCTGATCGAAAGCAAACATCTCAGCGTGCCCCCCCGGTGCAAGAACGAACGCCCGCTTACTGCCGATGCTCGCTGCGACCGCGGTCTTGGTCTCCACATTCAATACCGCAGGGAGCACCGTCTCGGTGTACCCGCCAGCGAGTTTCCGCGCGGGTATCTCTTCCCCTGTATAAGCGAGCTGCACCCGCACTAACTCGCTCTTTGAAGAAACGCCGCACTCACGTTCGTAGGCGGTCATCTTCTCTGCCCACATCTCGCTCCACTTACCCGCCATCCCGTCGGTGCCTTTCCCATCGATAACGATCGTATGGCCCCGACGAACAGCCCCCTCAATGACCGTTTCGGAGAACGCCTCGAGCTGCTCGTTCCAGATATCTTTCGCTGAACCACAGAGGTAGACCGCCGGCTTATCGGAGAATCGTTTGATCGCGGCGAGGGTCTCAACCCGCTCCGATGGAGCAGAGAGCTTCACCGACTCGAGGTATGCATCGGCTCCCGCAACATCTCCTCGACCGAACCGCGCCATCGTCTCGCGAAGGTGGTAGACGGTGCGGTGAGTGGCAACGATATTATCGAGTAACGCTAGAAACTTATTATCGACCTCAGCCGTGATATCGCGGGGACCCATCCCGCTCTCCATCAACGAGTCGACCGCTTTTTTGGCGTATCGGCGATCCTCTCCATTCATGACCCGTGAACCGATCGACTGGAGATTCTGCTGGTAAACCTCGCTGATAAAATTAACTGCCTCATGCAGCTGATGCGCACCAAAATGATGGATGAGCGACTCGGTGCTCTTAATCGCGCCGCACCGCTCCATCTCCTTTATTTGGTCGACCGTCGGCTGCCAAAAATCCGCCCCGTCCGGCAAAGCGGAGGAAACCAGCACGATCTGTGACGGGGGTCGAGCTGCATCGAAAACCCCGACCGGGCCCTTGTCCTTAAGCTGGCGATTAACAAGCTGGAACCGGAGCTCAAATATCGTTCCCGCACCACCCGGCTCCATAAGCTGTACCAGCTGCCGACCAACTGCATGGAGCGCCAACGTGCGGTTGAGCCACGAATCTTGGGGCTCGGAGGCTTTACCGTGACGGCTTAGATCGGCTGGGGGCTCGTAATTTGCGTGCTCTCCCATCAATTTCAGCGTTACGGTTGCTATCTCGGCGGGAGCTTCGTGGCCCTTCATCTGCTGGTAGCTATCACGCGAGAGTCGAAACGCCTTAATCGAAGCTCCCATCGCTCCGGTCTCAGCACCACCACAGACAAGCCCTACTCCATCGGCAACGAGCCGGCGCGCCAACGCTTCGTTGAACTCTCGCATCTCCGGATTCACCGCAACATCTCGTGCTGTGCCGTTCACACAGATCATCGGCGAAGCCTTATAGCGATCGAGTAACTGATAGATATCTTGGGTATTAAAGTGGTACGAGAGGGACTTAAGGCTACTCGAATCGAGCACCTTCATCGCGTTGTTGCCACCCAGCAGAAGGAGCGCGTATTCGGAGAAGACCTCGGAGATGTGAAGGTCTCGGTTCCCCATCGAACCACCGCCCAGCTCAGCGGCTGCTCCGTTCGTCGTGGTATTAATCTCCGACTTTCCCGGTTTTGCGAAATCTCCCGACATTCGATTCACCTCGTCAAAAACACTCGATCGATCCCTTCTTTTATATCGGTTACCGGAGCCTTAACATACTGTTTGAGCCGAAAAAGTTTTATCGGCCCACCCGTAATGCCGCAAAATTACACGGCATTTTAAGTTGGGGGAGAGCTCCCCCCGACTTTGACTTACTCTTTTCAACGCGTTACGAAGAATCGGTCGTCTTTCAAGGAGGCGCGATGTACACCCTCACAAAAATCGGCTCAGTAACCCCGACATTCGGGGCGTATACGGCGTTGCGGCAGTTTCCCCTCGAGGGAGTGACCGAGGTAATCGTCTCGACCCCGGAGTCTCGGGCGATCTGTAACGACCCCCACGTGATGGGTATCAACTACACCCGTAATCTTGCAGCAGCCTCGGCAAAGGCGCTCCAAGCGCTCCAAAAGAGCGGTCTCTTCAACGGGACAGAGCGCTCTACCTCAGTACTTACGATTTTGCGGGGAGGGCTCAATTTTGGGCTCCGCGATGCGCTCGCCGAGGCGTTTCAATGGAACAACCACGGCACGTGGTATATCAGCGCGCAGCG
>JBJOHD010000013.1:0-8753 GCA_046047875.1 Pseudomonadota bacterium
CGATAAGGACAAGCCCCGCTCGTATCGGAATATCCGCTTTCTCGCAGAAAGTGCGGAGATTCATAGTCGAATCCAACTCCGGAGTGAAATGAACCTCAAAACAGCGCTGCGCCCCCCCCAAGATCTCCGAGATGATGGTTGGGTCGAACTGCGCGCCACACGAGGGGAGGGTCGGCGAGCTTGCGGAGATATTGTGGGCAGATGCTTGCGCTCGCGGGTCGATCATCTCATGACTCCGATAACTCTATCTGAGCCCGCGTGAGTAAAGCGGAGAGCAGCGCCATTCGCGGCACCTCGTCTTGAAGAATCCCGGCATGAACAGCTCCAAGTCTCCCCCGTGCTCCGCGAAAGGACTCTGCGGCGTACTCGGGGTGTACACCTGAGAGAACCGCTACCCCCGCACCTACCTTGCAGCACACGATCGCTGCTGGCTCCCCCGTAAGCTCGGCATAGCGGGCTACGACTTCGACGTCTGAGAAGAGTTCTGCCTCCCGAAAAAAACATCCACCGTTATAGAAAACACGGGAGACCATCGAGCGATGGGACTCGCTCGCCCAGCTGATCCGCGCGGCTCGAGCACCACTATCGTTGTTGTAAGCAAAGGTACCCCCGCCGAATGCGGGACCCACAGCCGTTCCCGGAAAGAACGCCAGCTCCCGCTCCCCAGTTACTTCAAGGGGGTGCCCCTTATCAAACTCGACCGCACCTGAGCCGTAATACGCCCCCGCACAAAAACCGAGGTAGGCACCTCCCTTTTCGACAAAACGGCGAATACGGGCGTTTATCTCCCCTTGGAGCGCCTGATGGTAGGGAACATCTCGTCCCCCTGGCATTACTATCGCTCGTGTTTGACCCTCCCAGTCAGCCGACGCAAGATACCTCCGGTCAACGGTCCGGATCGTATGCCTCCTGAGATTAACAACCTGCCCGAGGGCACGGGGAGTTTCGCTTCGAGAGCGCTCGACCACCCCATCATCATCGTAGATTAGAATCTCCATACAGCTCGAGATCCGCGCCCTACGACTTAACTCTGTGATGCCCCGTCGGCGAGCTCGAAGGTTCGCAGCTGCTTGGCGATAACCGCGAGCGATGCGAGGTGTAAGCCTTGCTGCTTGCCTTCATCCAACAATGCGAACAGACGGTCGTACGAGGGGGAGCGCCGCAGCTCGGCCATGACCTGAGCCTTCTCCGTAACGTTTCGACCGAGCAGTTTGGCCGTAATATTTGAAACGCTGCGCCGAATATCAGAGAGAGCAGCTTTCAATATCTCTTGCTCCCAACGATTCTGGGGCTCAAGAGCCCGTCCAGCTTTCACCAGGGTGTCTACCGATAAAAGATGCATAACCTCACTGAATACCCCGTCAGTGATTGCGACATCGCGACCTGCATCTTGGGCAGTCCACAACATCTCAAGGGTCGGGACCAGGTGTGGGAATACAGTCAAGCTCTTCGCTGAAAGCGGGGTAAATCCATACCGCAAGAAACCTTCATCGGGGGAGAGCCCCTCAATAACTTTTCCAAACGGCACGGCATAGAGCGCAGTCAATTCACCGACCCCCTTCATCCCCTGATGGGCGGATAAGAGCCAGATCGTTGTCTCCGCGAGCGCCCGTCCAGTGCGTCGGACAAGCTCGAGGAATTCACCGTTGGTCTGTACGTTGTCGATACGCCAGAGATCCTGCCGAATCTGCTCCGTCTTTAGTATCGCCTCGGCAGCGAGTGCCGAGGTGATTACTGTTATCGGGGGCACCCCGAAGGAGAGCGCATTCCGATGAATAAACGTCGTTCCCAGCATATCGACGAGCATGTTGGAGACCTCGGTCGCAATGATATTCGCCGAGAGCGCGTGATTCGGGATATCCGCGGTAAATCGCTCGCGGATCGCCCTCGGGAAATAGCCGAGGAGATACGATTGCATAACCGGATCCTTCGGGAGGGGGGAGTTAAGGATGAGATCTTTAACCCACATCTTTACCGTGGCAACGCAGATTGCGAGCTCAGGGCGGGTCAGCCCCTTCTTCTCCCGAATACGGTCATTGAGGTCGTCGTCATCGGGGAGCGACTCCAGGCTCCGATTGACATATCCTAATCGGGCCATGTCTCGCATTAAGGCGCGGAAATAATCGATATTTCTGAGCGAGCGATCGACGCCGAGTGTGAGGAGAAGTCCGTGACGACGGTTGTGATCGAGGACGAGCTCGGTGACATCACTCGACATCTCCTTGAGGAGTTTGTTGCGATCCTCAAGAGAGAGCCTCTTTTGCCGCATCAGATCAGCGCAGAGTATCTTCAGGTTGACCTCGTGATCTGACATGTCAACGCCGCCGGAGTTATCGATAGCGTCTGTATTGATCCGTCCCCCCGCCATGGCAAAGTCGATACGCGCCTTCTGAGTGAAGCCGAGGTTGCCGCCTTCCCCGATGACCTTTGCGCGGATCTCGTCAGAGTTGATACGTACTCGATCGTTTGTGCCATCCCCCACGTCCGCGTGAGACTCAATTGGGGATTTGAAGTACGTGCCGATACCTCCATTCCATATGAGATCCACCGGTGCCTTCAAAACAAGATTGATTATCTGCTCGCCGTTCATGACTGCGGGGGTCTCAGCGGCGATCCCGAGCGCCGCGCGCGCTTCGACAGAGAGCTTTATTTCCTTGTCGAACCGACCGTAAATTCCCCCGCCTTTGCTCAAGAGCTTGGCGTCGTAATCGGTCCATTGGGAGCGGGGCAGATTGAACATTCTTTTCCGTTCAGCGAACGAGGCTGCCGGATCGGGGCTTGGGTCGATAAGGATGTGCCGGTGATCGAACGCCGCCAAAAGCTTCATTTTATCGGACAGGATGAGACCGTTACCGAAGACGTCGCCCGACATATCGCCGATACCTACCACGGTGAACGGCGTCGTCGAGTAGTCGAGTCCGGTATCCGCGAAGTGCCGCTTTACGCATTCCCACGCACCTTTGGCGGTGATTGCGTATAACTTGTGGTCATATCCATTCGAGCCTCCCGAGGCGAAAGCGTCACCGAGCCAGAATTTAAACTCGTCAATAGCCAGCTTGTTTGCCATGTCGCTGAATTTGGCGGTGCCTTTGTCGGCTGCGACCACGAGATATGGATCGGGAGCGTCGTATATCACCATATCGGCGGGGGGCACGATCGCATCTCCGATTCGATTGTCGGTGAGCGTGAGAAGGGAACGCACGAACTCTTTGTAGGCATCCTCAACCGCTTGCGGCACGAGTTTCGGGTCGCTCGGCATGCGTTTCACGATAAAGCCGCCTTTCGCGCCCCCCGGTACGATCACTACGTTTTTGACCGTCTGCGTCTTTACCAGGCCTAAGACCTCGCTACGGAAGTCATCGGGGCGTTCGCTCCATCGGAGCCCGCCGCGGGCAACGCGAGAGCCCCTAAGGTGAACCCCCTCGACCGTCGGAGAGCTCACGAAGATCTCGAAGAGGGGTCTGGGTTGGGGCATCACATCGATCTTCGATGAATCGAGCTTCAGCGCGATAGTCGGGTTGCCGGCGTAGAAGTTCGTCCGCAGTGTATGCTCCAAAAGCATGAGGAGTGAGCGCAGTATCTTGTCTTTCGAGATGTCCGAGACCTCGCGGAGCGCATCTTGAAACGAATTAGCTGCAGTGGTAAACCGCGCCGCGCGCTCATCCAATGAGATTTTCAGCGCTGGATTGAAGCGAAGGTCGAACATTTCCCAGAGCTGCACCGCGAGGTGAGGCACGCTGGCGAGTGAACGACGCATACCGCGACGGGTGCCGGTCTTGCTCACCTGCCACAGGAGGCGGCAGTAGGTACGGAGTAACGCGAGTGCCCGAGTGGAGAGCCCCGCCTCAAGCATGAGAGTATTGAGCGGGTCATTGTCGGCCTTTCCGGAAAGAACTAACGCGAGGCCTGGTGCTACCACATCATGGAATCGCTTCTCATTCACCGAGTTGCCCGAAGCTGGCCGCACGGTGAAGCGGTGGACGAATACCGCGGCGCTGCCACGGGGGCACACCTCGGTCGTTCTCTCATTGAGGACATCGAAGCCGGCGAACTCCAGTACCGGTAGGGCAGTGCTGAGAGAGATCTGGGAATCACGGTTGTAAACCATGAGCGATATCGCGGAATCCCCGGCGACAGCCGGAATCATGCTGACGTGTACCAGGTGATCGGCACTCAAACGCTCGATCGCGGCGATGTCGTGCAGCGTTTCCTCCGCTGACTGGATCGCTTGATAGTCTTCAGGAAAAGCCTCGGCGTAGTCACTCCAAATCCTTTCACGATCCGAGAAAAGATTAGAGCTGCGAACAAGACTACCTAAGTTGTCGCGCCACGTTTGGGATAGTTCGACGATATCGGTGCGGAGTTTTGGGAGATCGACAACCGGCGCAGCGCCTCGAGCGACCGGAATGTAGAAGTAAAGGCGCACGAGCGGTTTATTGCTGACGCCGACATGAAACTCACTCGAGTCCGGCTTAGCTCCAAGAAGCTCCTCCACGTGACGCTGAATCTTGTGGCGCACCGCTGTGTTGAAGCGATCTCGCGGGATCGCCGTAAGCATAGATACCCCGCGTTTTTCGGGGTCAAGGTACATGTGTATCCGGGTCTCGTCTCGGCTAATGTCTCCGATAATCACATGCACCACATCGCGCAATGTGTCGACGTCCATCCGCAACGCCTCATCTTTCGGCATGCTGTCGATGACGTTAACGATGTTTTTGTAATCGTACGATCCCTCGAGGACCGCTTCACGCTCAATGATCGTCTGCAATTTTCTTCGAATCAGCGGTATGCTCGATGCTTCTTGGGAGACTCCCCGCGATGTCAGCATACCGATAAAGCTATGAATCGAGAGGAGACGCCCCTCAGGCGAGAGTTCCCGCACCGCGATATGGGTGAGCCGAATACGTCGGTGGACATGGCTCTCCGAGCAGAGGCGGGTGATCGTGATGAGCTTATTGCCCTCGATGAGCCGCTGGGCATCTTCGAGTAATTCAGGGTGTATCGAAGCGCAGCGAGCGCTGCCACTGCGAAAGAGACCGAGCGTTGCCTCGGGATTTGGAACGATCGCCTCTTTGTCGGTCACCCTCCATTCCGCGTGCCCGAGAAAGATGTAGCCCCCGTCGGTAAGCCACCTTAAAAAGTCCGCGATCTCTTTTCGCTCGCTGATTGGAAAGGAGGAGGAGTACCGGGAATTGTCTAAGACTCGCGCGCAGGTCTCGGCGCGGACGATCATCGGTGTAAAATCCTCGGTAACAAGGACGACCTGTTCGAGAGATTCGCGCAGCTCGGCGGTAAGAGTTGCTACGGTCGACTCCGCAAGAGCCGGAAGTTCGAGATACGAGAGCGAGGCCCGACAGCCGCCCGTCATAATAATCGGATGAAGGAGGGCGCGAATGCCGATGCCGTGGGCACGGAGGCACTCGGTAACGGTGTTGATAATGAACGGCCGATCCCCCAGGGCTAGATTGAGACAGGTAATCTGCTCCCCTCGATGTTCGCGACGATACGTTTTTATCGAGAGCGCGGAAGAGCTCAAATACTCCTGTAGGCAGCTCAAGCTTCGCTCCGAGATCTCGACGAGCTCATCGAGCGTCTGATTCTCAAGGAACTCGGTTGGAGCTTTCGCGAACAGGTGGGCAGCGAGGGATTCCTCATTGAGGAGGTCTGCGCCGGAGGAGCTCTTTTGCCCGCTGTTTCGGCCGTGGGTGAGGCGCTCGCTGAGCGCCTTTACCTTTTCGGTAACGTTTGCGGGACGCATTTTATCTTCGGCTCCGCCGAGGTTCGTGGTCATACAATCTTTCGTGAGAGGGTTATGTTGAGCTAACAGGGGGCTTGTCAGCGGGACGTGCGGGGGTCGGAAACCACTCCGCGGGTTCCTTTCTAGCCACCTATCGGCGTGTGGCGGGAGTATGCCATCTCAGGTGTGTTTAATCCATTGAGACGAATTTTTGACAGTAAAATTAGAGGGTTGAGATAGTCTTTGAGACGATTATTTGACCCTCTAACGAGCTGTTAACACGTTCTCCGTCCCAGGCACGACGTTTTGTGCGATTTAGCTCACTTTTCCACAGATACGTCCTTAGTCTGGGGTGAAAAAACTGCGCACCTCCTCGGCTGGATCGCGCAAAAACTGTACACATTTTTTCGATCAGGAAAGGGATTCAACGAAGATAAAAATTTTACAAAAAGCGGACACAGCGGTTTTTGCTAAGCGTTCTCGGGTGTTGATTCTATCCCGTGGTGTGGAGGTCAAAGATTCGCCACGGCGAGCTCGCTTGGTACGGGAGTTGCCATAGAACTGACACGCCCGCCGCACCGCGCAAGATGTTCGGTGCTCGGCAGGTTCTAAGGAAGGACGAGGTTTTCGCTAAGGAGAGCGCCCATGCAGCCCACAGTCGCTGAGATCCAAAACTCAATCTCTGATTTTATTCGCCCAAGCTCCACCGAGAGGCTGGCGCTTCGCCAAACGTCTTTCGCTGGCATCATCAGCGATAGTCCCGAGATGCGGCGCATATTCGCTCTCATCGACAAAGTGGCTAAGACCTCATCGACCGTTCTTGTCCTTGGTGAGAGCGGGACAGGTAAAGAGCTGGTCGCGCGGGCGATTCATCGGCTCAGCGGCCGCAGCGGACGGCTTGTCCCCGTAAATTGCGGGGCGATCCCGGAGGAGATCCTCGAGAGTGAGCTCTTCGGTCACGAAAAGGGGTCGTTCACCGGTGCCATTAACTCGCGGATTGGGCGTTTTCAGATGGCCGATGGGGGGACGATATTCCTCGATGAGATCGGAGAGATGAGCCCGAAGCTCCAAGTAAAGCTCCTCCGTGTGCTGCAAGAGCGTAAAGTTGAGCCGGTCGGTTCCACCCGCTCAGTCGACGTTGATGTCCGGGTCGTTGCCGCCACCAATAAAGACCTACGGGAGGAGGTAAAGGCGGGCCGTTTCCGTGAGGATCTTTACTATCGCCTTCAGGTCGTTCCGGTGAATCTTCCCCCCCTGCGGGAGCGTGGCAGCGACGTTGCGCTGCTCGCTCAGTACTTCATGGAGCGGGTCTGCGAGGGGATGAGCAAACCGACGATTGCGTTCACCAAGGATGCGATGAGTCAGCTTGCGAGCTACTCATGGCCCGGCAACATCCGTGAGCTCGAGAATCTTATCGAGCGTCTCGCCATTCTTGCGGAAAGTTCGGTGCTTGATAGCGCTGACCTCCCAGACTATGTCGCGGGAACGGAGTCGGTGGCTGCTGCCGCGGTGACCATGACAGAAGAGATCCCCTCGGATGGACTCGATTTTAACGAGCTTGTGAATCGCTTCGAGACTCATCTCATTTCGATGGCGCTCGCGAAGACGAACGGCAATAAAAAAGCGGCGGCGAAACTGCTGCGGCTCAACCGAACAACCCTTGTAGAGAAAATTAAAAAGAAGGGATTAGAGCGTAAGATCGAAGTGGTGCGCGATGAAGAGAGCGATGAGCCAGAGGGACGGTCGTTCGACTCATTTATCGCTGGCCAAGAATAAGGAGGCGATCATGCGCGTCCCGTTTCTTTTACTATCTGCCGTTGGGGTAGTATGTACTGGGCCCCACAGCGCCCATGGACAACATCCTGTTGATGTCCAGCGCCGATCCGCAGAAGCGGAGCATCTGACCGCCCTGGTGACCTACGAAAAGCTCCCTCGTCGTGTTGTTACGTCGGATGCTCGTATCGCCGCAGCGCGAAGTGCCTGGGCCCTGAGTATGCCCGACCGGGCGATCGATGAGTTTGAGCGGGCAGTGCTTGACCCGGCGCTTGATCACACCGCGCAAGCCCGACTCCACCTGTCCTCAGGGATTGTTCATTTTCAGGAGGGCCGGTATCAAGTCGCGGTTGTGAAAGCCGAAAAAGCTGTGGAACTGATCGATGAAGCGGGCCCACTCCGCTCCAAGGCGCTCTTTCTTTGGGGTGAATCGCTGTATCGGCTCGGAAGCCCCGGTGGAGCGGCTGAGCGGTATTCGCAGGCATTGGCGGAGGGCGCGCCCGAGGACAAGCCCGAGATTCATTTCGCAATCGGTGTATGTGAGCGGCGGCTCGGTCGTCTTGAGCTCGCTCGGGAACACTTTGAGAAGGTGCCGCTGCGTCATGAACGCACCGCGGAAACGATGCGACATCTGGCTGAGCTCGCTCTTGAAGCGAAGAACTATCCGAGTGCTGCATTTTGGCTGACGCGGGGACGATCTGAGCACCCCGATCGATTCCTCGACAGCTGGACCGACTATGCTCTGGTACGAGCTGCGATTCATCGGGGGGATCTCTCAGAGGTTCGCGAGCTGCGCTCGACAGCCCAATCGAAGTATCCAGCATCTGATGGCTGGTTGACGCTGCTGAACGCAGCGGCCGAAGCGTATGAATGGCAGGTTTTACAGCGATAGGTTTTTAGGGAAAGGACGTAGACGATGTTAACGCCAACAGCAACGACAACCCCCGAATCGGGGCCCGGACCGCAGGCCGCGGCAGCGCTGGAAGAGGCGTTCGCCCGCTTTAGTCAAGCGAGTGAGCGGCTTCAAGGTAAATATGATGTGCTTCGCCGCGAGGTCGAAGAGCTCCGTGGTCAGCTCAAGATGAAAGATGCGGAGATTAAACGAACCGAGCGTCTCGCCGCGCTCGGCAAGACCGCCGCTGCCATGGCGCACGAAGTGCGGAATCCGCTGGGGGCGATCGAGCTGTTCGTTTCCCTTCTCTCCGATCAAGTGGCTGATCGGCATGAGTCCCGCGAATATATC
>JBJOHD010000014.1:0-3924 GCA_046047875.1 Pseudomonadota bacterium
AGAGATGCCTCGCAGCGAGTTTACTATCCCCCCCACGAGGTCGAACGGCACCCGCAGGGCGCGCAGTAACATTAAGCGTAGAGAGTTTCGGTAACTCGGATCGAAAGCGCGTCGGTAGAAGTGGAGCGCTTCAAGCTCGATGTAGTCGATCGGAAAGAGTGCGTACTCGTCGCTCGGCGGGAGCAGCTTTGCAAACTGAGTATAGAGAATACTGGTGTAGTGGCCGGCGGGGAGGAATACCGTCTGAGGGAGCCCAAGCTGCCGGCGTAATTTTAAACCGTAACGAAAAGGTACGGTGCGGTCGAACATCCCGAGGAAGAGAAGGGTGTTGCGTGCATCGATGTGTTGAACGACATGCCCCGGTTCGGTTCGTAGTTGAGCGCGAAGCTGCTCAAAGAACTGCTCGGGGGTGATGTTCTTCGCTGCCGTAACGCTCTGAATATATTTACGGATCCGACTTTGGTCCGAACGTTTGAAGACGCTCACCAGGTCTGAGCCTCCGAGAAGCATAACGTTATGAGAGAGGCGCGGCTCAACTCCTGCGGTCATCGCGACGTTAATCGCGCCCCGACTGATGCCGAAGCTGCCGAATCGCTTTTTCCCGTATTCACGCTCGAAGAGGTCGATAGCGACCCTATCCCGCACTACGTTCGCGCGGAAGAGATCCTCAAGACGATCGATATTCTCCGGCTTTTTAAAGTCCTCACTCCGATGAACGATCGCGGTGTCGAAGCCGTAGCGAGCAAAATACTCAGCAAAATAATTTTCGATGACGTTTTTACGTCCTCCGAGTACGGGGAAGACGAGGATCAGGCTATCGCTCGTTTCCGGTCGATCATAGAAATCGATTAAAGTCTTACCGACCTCTGTATCGATAGTGATTCTTTTGAGGGTGAATCGAGGATCTTGGTAGACGATCTCTACCGTATGAGTCTTGTAAGATTCACCAACCGAATAGTAGGTGAGGAGCTCATTTGAGCGAGGGACCGGCCCACGGTAATTCGGGTCGAGGGGGAGAGCGTAACACCCCGCGAGCATGGTGATAAAAAAGAGAGCGATTGAGCGGGAGAACATATCTTCTTGGCGGCGAGATTAACAGAGTCTTCTTCCTAGGTATCAGATGCTTATCGCACGGCGGGGTGTTCCGCTCTTATCACTATAAGGCTCTTTGGGAGGGTGTTCTATCGGGAGGGGGGCCCTCCCGCACAAAGCACCGTTTTAAAGGACGGAGCTTACTGACCCAACAAGGCACGATCCTTCAAGAACGAGGCGAAATCGAGGAGGGCCCTTTGACGCTCACCGATAACGCGGGCTCGAAGAGAGTCTCTCGAGAGGTCGTAGAAACTTGAATCTGATTCAAGCGGGTTGCCGGCGACGAGGCAAACCGGCTCACCCCGCTTTCCACAGAGGGTGATCGGAGTCCCAACTGAGGCCCGATGATCGGAGCGAAAATCGTTGATATATCCCTCTAAAATCTTGGCGAGTGCCACGTTGCTCTCCCGCCGGAAACCCTCGTCTTCGCTCGGGCGATTCGCTTTCGTCGCCTCAACGGAAGAGTCGTAAGCCCTCTCGATAGCACTTAGAAAATTCGGATAGCGAACTCGCTCGGCAGCTTGGAGAACCGGGACACATCCTTCTGGCGTAAGGGCGCCAAGACCGATAGAGAAAAAATGCCGTATCCGGAGCCCGATCGGAACGGAGATTTCACGAAGATTTTCGGCGAATACCTCGCGTTGCCCGTTGAACCGCAGCTCAAAAGGTCGTGGGGATTCACTTACCACAACGGTTGGAAAACCCGGGAACGCGCCTTTAGCCGAGGTTTCGAATCCGCTCGTCGCCCGTACTACGGGAAGCTCGAGCGCGGTAAGAGCCGCAATAACCGGCAGCAGCTCTCGTGGAGCCGAGAGGGCACCGCTTCGAACCTGGTGAAGGACGGAGGCCTCCGCGCGATGAAAGCGAGCTCGAGGACCCTCGGCCGCTTCGTGAGGAAGCCGCGACTGATTAAGCTCCGCTGTTTGTGCGCGGAGGTCACCCCCTGCCCCGATTCCGCTCTTGGGAGAGATGTCGTGGGAACCGAACTTTTGATGGCGAAACATTACCCCCCTTCGACGAAATTACCGCTTACTCTTAAGACGCTCACGCTCTGCTACGTGCTCCCAATGCCACGGTTCGTTGCTAACCTTGCGTCCATTTTCGATCTGACCCCGCTTCGGTCGATCAAAACCGAACCGCTCTCCGTTCTTATCGAGCCAGCCCAGGACCCGGGGGTCCTCACGGAGTCTGATATCTACCGCAAAGCCGCTTTGGTGGTCGGAGTAGCCGGGTCTGTTTGCTGGATTGCCAACTCCCGCCTCCCAATCGGCGCGAAGTTTGGCCTGTTCTTCGTTTGTTCGAAATGCGCTATTAATCTTTAACGTAATACCATCTTTTGCAGCGGCGGCACGCATTTTCTCAAAAGACTCCGCGGCGGCTGCGCAAAGGATGAATGGGGTTCCCTCGACGTCGAGGACCTCCTTTGCCTCGAATTCATAATGTTTTCCTCGATGATACCCCTCCTGCATGAAGGTACGGCTCGGGGCTGCCTCGGGCGAGCCGCCCTCCTTGACCCGAGTTGCCTGTAATTTCTCCCAGCTTTGTAGGGCACTTTCTGAGCGGGGCCCCCACTTTCCGTCGACCGTGAGGGGCGGGGAGAGTTGAAGTTCCCTGTTCAGGCTCTCTTGAATCAGCTTTACCGCTGCTTCTGTTTTAGGTCCAAAGTGCCCGTCGACGTTGAGGCGGGGCATACCGTTAGCGATGCGGTGATGGTTGATTCGCTCCTGAAGCTCGAAGACAGCGATCCCTGAGGAACCCTTTTTTAGAATATCGGTGCTTTGATGAGCGTGCGGAGCATTGAGGAGAGACTCCCTTCCTCCGATGGATCCATCTGTCAGCGAGGGCAGTTGGCGCTCGTGTTCGCGGCTAGGTTGAGTCGTTGAGGGCTGCATCGTCATGAAACCGTTCCCCACGGGACAACAAAACCGCTGCGTCGGTCGATCTAAAACCGGAAAGGTGACGATACACTCTTCCCGACGTAGGTTATGGAGTTGTCGCGGAAGCTTTCGACCTTACTAAGGGAAACCCAGAACGGTTGTTCGAACGCTGGGCAATTGCCACCAAGTGAATTCGGGTGGTTACCCACGACTGAGGAGAACCGCGATGTAGACGGTGTAGCTACCCACCAGGATTCCACCCTCAGCTCTCGAGATCCTGAGGTGGGAGTACATAAGCGGGAATATGAGGAGGGTAACCCCCAACATCCACCAGTTGTCCCAAGAGATGATCTCAGGATTTATTCCGATCGGCTTAACGAGGGCTGTAATCCCGAGGATCACGAGCACGTTGAAGAGATTCGATCCGATGAGGTTTCCAACCGCCACGTCGTCCCGCCCTTTAATACTCGAGATGACGCTCGCTACTATCTCGGGTAGTGAGGTTCCAATCGCAACGATAGTGAGACCTACGACCCGGTCGCTCATCCCAAGCGCCTTCGCGATATCGATCGCACCGGCCACGGTGACCTCAGCGCCCCCCCACAGGAGTGCGATACCAGCGATGAGGTAGGCCGAAGCCGCCGAGAAGCCACTTGCAGCTCCTCCCGCCTTTTCAGTTTCAGCGGCGAATTCGGCTTCCTCTGCAACGGTCATCTGACCCCGAACGAGTGAGACCATATAGACGGTGAAGAGAAGGTAGATAATGAGTAAAAGCGAGCCGTCGAAACGATCGATCGAACCGTCCTTTGCGAGGACGATAAACGCCCAGGTGATAAGCGCAAGGACCGGATACTCAAGCTTAATCGTGCGCCCCCCGATCGCGAGACCTCCGATGAGGGCAGCTGCACCGAGAATGAGGGTGATGTTGGCGATGCTCGAACCAACGACGTTTCCG
>JBJOHD010000015.1:0-3135 GCA_046047875.1 Pseudomonadota bacterium
AACCCTTGGGTCGCCCCGACGAGCCGCATAATCTCGATCTCGCTCCGGTGGGCGTAGAGGGCGAGCTTGATCGTGTTCGCCATCAAAAATCCGGTCGCGATGAGCATAAAGAGGATCGCTCCCCCACCCCCGACCCGCAGGGTCTGCATGATCGCGCCGAGGCGCCCCACCACTCCACCGCTGTAGTGGATGTGATCGACCAGGGGATTGCCTTCATACCGGGCAGCGAAGCTCCGGTAGACCTCGATCGAGCCGAACTCCGGCTTAAATTTCACATCGAACGACGCGGGGAGCGGGTTCTTATCCGCAAGTCCCTCAAGGAGCGCCGCATCGTCGCCGAGCGAAGCGCTAAACTCGGCGAGCGCTGCATCGCTCGACTTAAAGGTGAGGCTTCCCACCTCAGGTTGGCTCTTAAGCTCCCCTTCAAGGGCAGCCCGCGCCTCGCTCGGAGCAGCGTCTTTGAGGTAGATCGTCAACGCCACATCGGTGCGAGTCTCAACGGCGACGCGGTTTAAGGTCTGAAGGAGGAGACAAAATGCCGCGAGGAGAAAAAGGGCGACGCTCATCGTCGCGAGGGTCAACAGGGAGGTCAGTGGGGCGGAAACCACGCTCCGCCACGCGAGGGTGACCAACTGCTTCACCATCGCCCACCGGCCGAGGCGGGTGAGGCGCTCCCCCCGGGACCAGATCTCGGTAAGACCGAACGCCGAGTCTTTTTGCCCCGAGGTGCTGGCCACCTCGTGCGCTCCGTGAACACTCATTGCACCCTCCGCATCCGCTCGAAGTCCCCGATGATCTTTCCGCTGTCGATCACCACCGTGCGCAGATTCAACTCCTCGATCCGGGCGAGATCGTGGGTCGCCACGACTATCGTCACCCCAGCTGCGTTCGCTTCAAGGAGGAGATCAAACACGACCCGCGCCATATCGGGGTCGAGGTTGCCGGTCGGCTCATCAGCGAGGATCAACCGGGGACGGTGGATCAGCGCCCGTGCGATCGCCACCCGCTGCTGCTCACCGCCGGAGAGGGTAAGCGGGAGGGAATCGGCGCGATCGTGGAGCCCCATCGACGATAACATCCGCACCGCAAGCTCGCGCCGCTCGGCGTAGTTGACCCCCTGCACCTCGAGACCGAACGCCACGTTGTCGACGACGGAGCGGCGGGGCAGCAGTTTATAATCTTGGAAGATAAAGCCGATCTCACGGCGCAGCAGCGCGATGTCGTGGCCGTGGACGTTCGAGAGGTTGCGCCCCCCGACCACCACCTGTCCCTTCGTCGCCCGCTCCGAACCGAAGAGGAGCTTGAGGAGGGTCGATTTACCCGCACCGCTCGCGCCGGCGATAAAGACGAACTCCCCCGCTTCGACTTTGAGGTCGAGCCCCTTTAACGCCATCTGCTCCGGCGGATAGTGTTTGGTAACTCCGTGGAGATTGATCATCGCTCCCTCCCCGTTGAAAAGATCTGCGCCAGCCGCTCGGCGTTCTCTCCGTCGATCTGGCCGAACGCGCGCATATCGAGGGGGGTTATCGAGATGTGTCCCGCTCGAATCGTGTGGATATCGTTCCCCGGGGTCATATCGGGAAAGACCTCGCGGAGTCGGTGCTCAAAATGGATCTCGGTGCGGGCGAAGAAATTCCCGTAGGTCGAGCGTCCCATCGAGGTGGGCCGGAGCTCCACCGCGGGGTCGGCGTGGAACGGCAGGTTCACATTCCACGTAATTGGCTGTCCGAGGAGGCTCGGGTGAGCGGCGAAGACCTTGAATACCCGATCGAGGAGGGGGCCGGTCTGGGCTTCGAGCCGGGTATGGGTCTCCGGGGGGAGCGCGTACTCAGCGGCGTAGTGGTTCATCGTCTCGGTATCGAACGCCTGACTGAGCGCGATGCCCGGGATACCCCCGATATTCCCCTCAAGGCACGCCCCGATCGTACCGGAGCTAAAGACGAACCCCATCCCCGCGTTGAGCCCGGCGTTAATACCGGAGACGACGAGGTCCGGTTTGCCGTTGCAAAGATGGTAGATCCCGACGTTCACGCAATCCGCGGGGGTGCCGTCGACGGTGAACGAGGGGTGACCGAAGAGCTCGATCGGCTCGGCGTGCACGAACGCAAAGCGGGTCATCGATTTACCCTTCCAGCTCTGCTCGTGCTTCGGCACAACGACGGTGAGCTCCCCTAACGAGCGGAGCTTTTTGATGATAAAGCCGAGGAGCGGCGAGATATGGCTGTCGTCGTTCGTAAGGAGGATCTTCATCGCTGGCCTATCGTCACCGGAGCGTCGGTTGAGCGTACCACGGTGTTTTACGGGCTCACAACGGAGAGTTTCGGTGGGGGGCGCTCGCGTTCAACGGCCGGATTCTGTCGGGCCGTGTTCGCATCACCCGTGGTGCCCGCCGGTCGGACGGAATCCTCCCCTCCAATCGATTTGAATCATCGGTGGTGTTCGTTGGCCGGTTAGAACCCGGGCCGCCGATCCCTCCCCGATTAGGCGAGGCTTAAGATCCGCTCTAGAAACTCGCGGGGATTGAGCGGCGTCTTCTCAGCGAGCGCTTGGTGGTAAATAACGGTCGAGGGGGTAAGCCCCGGAAGGGTGTTCGCCTCGATGACGTAGATCTCTCCCGTTTTTATATTTAAAAACGCGTCGATCCGGGCGTATCCACCGAGGCCGAGCGCCTTCGCTACCCGCTCGATGCGCCGCTTCGCTCCCTCAACTACCCGGGAGGGCACGTGCTTTAGCGGCGGCGGGGTGATGTTGATTCCGGTGCCCCCTTGAAACTTCTCCTCAACGCTCAAGACGTTGCCGCTTGCGACCGTAATGCTGGGGCTCATCGCGCGCATCCGCCCCTTCTTGCCCACGACCCCGACTGTGACCTCGACCCATCCGGTCACGTGGGTCCAGGTGAGTTTGTTCCGATGGACGTTGACCCGATCGGTTTCGATAAACTGCTCCACGAGAAGCGCACTCGGGAGATCGACCGGCATCTCGATGATCTCGTTTTGATTGGTGAGCGATTCCTTCGGGAGCCGGGTCGAGCGCTTTAAAAGATGCTCAACGTACACCGCGAGGTCGCGCGCCGAATAGATCCGCACGATCCCCGCAGAGCACCCGTCCGCCCCCGGTTTTATAATAAACGAGCGT
>JBJOHD010000016.1:0-3444 GCA_046047875.1 Pseudomonadota bacterium
CAGCAGTTCGCAGCGGGCAAGGTCGGCCAGCAGCCGATGGCGGGCCCCCAACAACTCACCTTTCCCGTTTCCACCAAGGGGCGACTCGTTGAGCCGAGTGAGTTCGAGGACGTCATCGTGCGGGCGAACCCCGACGGGACGATGATTCAGATCCGTGATATCGGTCGAGCGGAGCTCGGCACGAAGGATTACGAAAGCCTCGGTCTTTTAAATGGCAAACCGGGCACCTTAATTATCGTGTACCAGCAACCGGGCTCAAACGCGCTCGACCTCGCCGAGCATGTCCGAAAGACTATGGATGAGCTCTCGAAGAGCTTTCCCAAAGGGCTTGAATACTCGATTCCGTACGACACGACCCGGTTCGTCGAGGTCTCGATCGAGGAGGTGATACATACCCTCTTTGAGGCGGTCGCCCTCGTGCTCCTCGTAGTTTTTCTATTCCTCCAGAGCCTCCGTGCGACCCTTGTGCCCCTTATAGCGGTGCCGATATCGCTCATCGGCACGTTCGCTGGCATGGCGGCACTCGATTTCTCGATAAACACCCTCACCCTCTTCGGCATGGTGCTCGCCATCGGTATCGTTGTTGATGATGCCATCGTCGTTGTCGAGAACGTCGAGCGTTTGATGCACGACGAAAAGTTGTCGGCGAAAGAGGCGGCCCGAAAGGCGATGGACGAGGTTACCGGCCCCGTAATAGCGATCGTGCTTGTGCTGGTCTCGGTGTTCGTTCCGGTGGCGTTTTTGGGCGGCATGACGGGGCAGCTTTATAAGCAGTTTGCCGTCACTATCGCGGTATCGGTAGTGCTCTCCGGTATCGTGGCGCTCACCTTAAGCCCCGCTCTCTGTGCGCTTCTCTTAAAACCCACGCACGGGGAGAAGGGGCGATTTTTCAGGGCGTTTAACTCTTTTTTTGACCGGCTCACCAACGCCTACACCGCGGGAGTAAAGCAGGTCTTAAAACGGGGAGGGCTCTTTATCGGGGTCTTTGGCGTTATCCTCTTCTCGGTCGCTGGTCTTTTTAACCGGGTGCCGGGGGGATTTGTGCCCCCAGAAGACCAAGGGTACCTGATGTTCTCGGTGCAGCTCCCCGAGGGCTCGTCCCTTACCCGGACGAAGGCGACTACCGATGAGGTTGAAGCGATCGTGCGCGCTCATCCCGCGGTACAAGATATCATCTCGTTCGTGGGGTATGACCTCATCGTCGGTCAAAACAAGAGCCGGGTCGCGTCCCTCTTTGTAATATTAAAGCCGTGGGAGGAACGCCCCACCCGGGAGCTCCACGCCTTCACGGTGCTCCGTAAACTCACCCACGACCTTCGGGCGGTTCCGACCGCGAACGTGATCGGGTTTAACCCCCCCACCATCCCCGGATTATCGACCACCGGAGGGTTTGAGTATTACATCCAATCGCGGGGCGAGGGTGATATCCAGCGCTTAAACGAGGTCGCTCAGGAATTTCTCGCGAAAGCTCGGAAACGCCCAGAATTCGGTGGGATCGTGAGCACCCTCCGGGCGAATTCGCCCGAATTGTATGTCGAGGTCGATCGCGAAAAGGCGAAATCGCTCGGGGTCTCGATAACCGATCTCTTTCAAACGATCCAAGCCTCGTTCGGTTCGCTCTACGTCAACGACTTTAATAAGTTCGGACGGGTCTATCGGGTGCAGCTCCAAGCGGAGCCCCAGTTTAGGGCCACCCCCGAGGATATCGGGCGGCTTTTTGTCAGGGGCCGTAACGGGACGATGATTCCGCTCGCGACCCTCGTAACCCTTAAATACTCGAGCGGCGCCGAGGCGCTCGATCGGTTTAACGGCTTCCCCGCTGCGAAGATTATGGGAAATCCCGCCCCCGGCGTCAGCTCCGGCCAAGCACTCGCTGCCCTCGAGGAGCTGGGAGCAGAGCTTCCGAGCGGGTATAGCTACGCCTTCAGCGGTGAATACTTCCAGCAGAAAAAAGCGAGCGGCAGCTCCGCGATCGTGTTTCTTTTCGGTGTGGTGATGGTGTTCTTGATCCTTGCCGCGCAGTACGAGCGGTGGAGCCTCCCCTTTTCGGTCATCCTTGCGGTGCCCCTCGGTCTATTCGGTGCGCTTATCGCGGTGACACTTACCGGACAGACGAACGACGTCTACTTTCAGATAGGGCTTATTACCTTGATCGGACTCGCCGCGAAGAATGCGATATTGATAGTCGAGTTCGCCGTGCTGAAGTCTCACGAAGGTCTCCCGCCTCTCGAAGCTGCGGTTGAGGCCGCACGGCTCCGCTTCCGGCCGATTCTCATGACCTCGCTCGCTTTTATCCTCGGAGTTGTACCGCTACTCACGAGCTCGGGCGCGGGGGCAGCGAGCCGTCACTCGATCGGAATCGGGGTCTTTGGGGGGATGCTTTCGGCGACCCTCCTCGCGGTATTTTTCGTGCCCCTCTTTTATCTCCTCGTTGAACGGTTCAGTGGTCGGGGAAAGACCTCTACAGAGGGCACTCCCCCGAACGAGCCGATCCTTGAAAAGGTTGCCTAAGATGAAAAAGATACTCCTTCCCATAGTGGCGTGGTTGTCTGGCTGCACGGTCGGCCCCAATTACGCCCCCCCAGCGGTCAACTCTCCTGCTGAGTGGCGTAATCCCGCCCCGGTCACAGAGGAGCTTTTAGCCGCGAAATGGTGGGAGCGGTTTAACGACACCGCCCTTAACGCCCTCGTTGTTGAAGCGCTGCAAGCGAACACCGATCTTCATATCGCCGCCGCTCGGATCGAGCAGTTTCGCGCACTCTACGGGATCTCCCGCTCGGCGCTTTATCCGGAGCTCTCTGTAACGGGTGGATACGCCCGCACCGGGCCATCCGAAACCGGCACGCCGCCGACATCAGGGGACCTTTTTAATACCTACGCTATCGACGGGGGGCTTTCGTGGGAGGTTGATCTCTGGGGGCGGATCCGGCGCAGCAACGAAGCGGCCCTTGCCGATCTCCTGTCCGAGGAGGCGAACGCCCGAGCGGTGCTCGTGGGGGTCGTAACCGGTGTGGTGCAAGCTTATGTGGAGCTCCGTGAACTAGACCAAAGACTCGAGATATCGAAACGTACGTTGACGAGCCGCGCCGAAGCGCTCCGGATAGCGAAAGAACGGTTTTCAAACGGGGTCGTTTCAAAGCTCGATATCAAGCAGGCTGAAAGCGAGTACCTGTCAGTTGAGATTACGATTCCCGATATCGAGCTTGCGATCTCGCGGCGCGAGAACCTCCTCTCGCTCCTCCTTGGCTCGAACCCCCGGGGTATCGATCGGGGAAGGACGA
The DNA here is from genome assembly GCA_046047875.1 of Pseudomonadota bacterium. Taxonomy (GTDB): domain Bacteria; phylum Bdellovibrionota_C; class UBA2361; order UBA2361; family UBA2361; genus JBILDU01. The sequence goes on from JBJOHD010000016.1 coordinate 3,282, forward strand.
TCGACGAGTTAGATAACGTCATCGCTATACCCGCCGGACTTCCCGCGGAACTGGTGAAGAACCGCCCCGATATCAGAGCAGCTGAAGAGGATCTAAAAAGCGCCACCGCGCGCATCGGAGTGGCAGTTGCGGAGTACTACCCCCGGGTGAGTCTCACGGGGCT
>JBJOHD010000017.1:0-5363 GCA_046047875.1 Pseudomonadota bacterium
GGTGCCGAACCCGGCGTACTGCCGCATCGTCCAGAGCCGCCCCCGATACATCGTGTCGTGAATACCCCGGGTATAGGGAAACTCTCCGGGGTCAGGCGCCGGCGTACCCCCATCTTTCGAGGTGTAAAACCGCCCCACCTCGTGCTCCGAGGGGGTAATAAAGTTTGTTTTTCGTTCCTTGGTCGCCATATGCTTCAGCGCGACTATAGCACCCACGTCCGTTGGCGAAACCACCCCGTTGAGGGGCGCTAAGTAATTGACATCGTTAAACGCATATCATTAGACTCGCCCGATATGAGCGCGCTTGATGAACTAAAACGACGAAACGAACTCGCTGAACTTGGCGGCGGCGAGGAGCGGATACAAAAACATCACGAGGCGGGGAAACTCACCGCGCGTGAGCGGATCAATCTCCTCCTAGATCCGGGGAGCTTTAATGAGCTCGACAAATTCGTCACCCATAAATCTGACAACTTTGGGCTCAAAGAGAAAAAATTTTACGGTGACGGGGTCGTCACCGGCTCGGGCCACATCGACGGGCGCAACGTTTTTGTCTTTGCGCAGGATTTCACCGTCTTCGGCGGATCGCTCGCGGCGTACCACGCAAAAAAAATCTGTAAGGTGATGGACCTTGCGGCGAGCACGGGGTGCCCGGTGATTGGGCTTAACGACTCAGGGGGCGCGCGTATTCAAGAGGGAGTCGAAAGCCTCGGTGGGTACGCCGATATCTTCTTAAGAAACGTCATGTGCTCAGGGGTCATCCCCCAGATATCGCTCGTCATGGGACCGTGCGCGGGCGGCGCGGTTTACTCCCCCGCCATCACCGACTTCGTCCTCATGGTCGAGGGCAAAAGCCACATGTTCATCACGGGCCCCGATGTCATCAAGACCGTGACCCACGAGGATGTAACGAAAGAGGACTTGGGCGGCGCGATGACCCACAACGGGATCTCTGGGGTCGCGCACCTTATGAGCCCGAGCGACGAGGAGTGCATCGCCACGTGCCGTGAGCTTTTGGGGTACCTGCCACTTAATAACCTCGGGGAAGCCCCTCGGGTGATGTGCGGCGATCTTCCCGCACGCGAGGAGACCGAGCTCGACACCCTTGTGCCCGATTCCCCCAATCAACCGTACGATATGCGGCGGCTTATCGCGCTTATAGCCGATGGTGGAGAGTTCTTTGAGATTCAACCGTTTTTCGCTCAGAATATCATCGTCGGCTTTATCCGACTCGACGGTTATTCGGTGGGCGTCGTTGCTAACCAGCCGAACGTACTGGCAGGATGTCTCGATATCAATGCGAGTGTGAAGGCGGCGCGGTTCGTGCGGTTCTGTGATGCGTTTAATATCCCGCTTCTTACCTTGGTCGATGTGCCGGGGTTCTTGCCCGGAGTAAATCAAGAGCACGGGGGGATCATCCGCCACGGGGCGAAGCTCCTCTACGCGTATGCGGAAGCCACGGTGCCGAAGGTTACCGTGATTACCCGAAAAGCGTACGGCGGGGCGTACGACGTCATGAGCTCGAAACATATCCGGGGTGACATTAACTTCGCGTTCCCCACCGCTGAGGTCGCGGTGATGGGGCCGGACGGGGCTGTAAACATAATCTTTAAGCGGGAGCTCGACGAGGCGGCGAAAAAGGGAACTCTTAAAGAAACCCGCGCCGCGCTCATCGCTGACTACAAAGCGAAGTTCGCTAATCCGTGGGAGGTCGCTGAACTCGGCTTTATCGACGGTGTTATCGAACCGCGCACAACTCGCGGCAAGGTGGTCGAGGCGCTTGCGCTCCTTAAAAACAAGCGCCAAACGAATCCGAAGAAAAAACACGGCAATATTCCGCTTTAGAGACACGGTATGACCGAAGAGATCCCCTTCGTTCCAGCATACGACCTCCTCGAAGCGGAGGAACGAAAGCTTAAAGACTCCGAGGTCGCGGCGATCGCGTTGGCACTCAGGCTTTTATGCTCGAAGGAGACCGAAGCGTTTCCGGAGACGAAGGGGTGGAGCCGTTCGGCGCGGGTTGAAGGGGTAAGTCAGAGGCTTTGAAGGTATGAATCGATATTCCGTAACGGTAAACGGCCGCACCCACGATGTTGAGCTCATCGAGCAGCGGGGCACCTTCGTTCGTTTTGAGACAGGGGGCACGACCTACGAGGTCGACATCGCCCCGCAGCTGGTGGTGCGCGAGCGCTCAGCAGCGCCCACCGGCACGGTCGCACCCCGACCGGCAGCGAAGCCGAAAGTGCAAAAAGGCGCGGGAGATATCGTTGCACCGATGCCCGGCATCATCGTCTCGGTCGCGGTCACGGTCGGACAGTCGGTTACCGCAGGGCAGAGCATCCTCGTCATGGAGGCGATGAAGATGGAGAACAACATCACCGCTGGAGGGGCCGGGGTCGTTAAAGAGATCCTGGTAAAGCCCGGCCAACAGGTCGAAAACGGTCAGCTTCTCGTGAAGCTCGGCTCGGCGTAAGTACGGTCAGATGCCGATTGCCCCGTGCGATTACTCCCCACCCCGATTTTGCACGAACCCCGATCTCCTCACGATATTTACCGGCGCCATCCGGCCAGCAGCCTCGCTCCCCTATCACCGCGAGCGGATTTCGTTCGGCGACGGTGACTTTCTCGATCTCGACTGGCTCGCCGGCGCATCGAATCGGCTCGCCATCATCACCCACGGGCTTACCGGATCGTCTCGGGGCCGACACGTCTCTCGGATGGCGCAGGCACTTCACCTCCGTGGATGGAACGTGCTTGCGTGGAACTTTTTAGGCGCAAGCGAAGAGATTAACCGCGGAATCGGCTGGTACCATAGCGGCTCCTCCGATCAGCTCCGCACGGTTATTACCCACGCGGTGAATCAAAATCGCTTCGCTTCCATCGCCCTAATCGGATTTAGCCTTGGCGGCAACGTAACCTTAAAATACCTCGGTGAAGAGGAAGGGGCGGTGCCCGCTGCGATTTCGAGCGCAGTTGTGTTCTCGGTGCCGTGCGACTTAAAAGCGTGCGCGTACCGGCTCGCGGCCCCACGGAATCGAATCTATATGCGCCATTTCTTAAAAAACCTCGGCGCAAAACTCCGCGAAAAATCGCGCCTTCACCCCACTGCGATCGATCTCTCAGGATACGATTCCATAAAGAATTTTATTGAGTACGACGAGCGCTGGACCGCGCCCCTTCATGGTTTTAAGAGTGCGGAGGACTACTGGCGTCGTTCAAGCTCCCGCCGCTTAATCCCTGCTATCAAAATACCCACCACCGTAATCTCTGCGCACGACGATCCGTTCCTTCCCCCCGATTGTTTTCCGGTTCCGGAGGCCCAAGCGAATCCGAACCTCACCCTCCAGATCCCCCGGAACGGCGGGCATATGGGATTCATCGACTCGCTCGGCGGCGGGGAGTTGTGGTCGGAACGGTGTGCTCCCACGATCCTCGAAGTGGGGAGTGAGCGTACAACCTGACCCTAGCCCGAAATATCTTGAGCGGTCACGGGAAGAAACGGGCCGCTGAGAGCATGGAAGCCGCTCACCGCCCGCGAGGCAGCGCCCGGTTCGGTACCGCGACTGATCCCTCTCTGATCCCGTGCTTCGCTGCGGTGCCGGCGTGGAGTTCGATGACGTACCTGCCGATCGTACCGAGGGTGCGCGGAGCCTCGTTCATAATCGGAACGTCGGCGAGCACCCCCTGCACTTTGAGCGAACTATCGAGAAAGATCATATCGAGCGAGGTCATCGTGTTTTTCATCCAAAAGGAGAGCCGCTGATCCTCCGGAAAGACGAACATCATCCCCCCGCGGGTGGGGATCGAGTCGGGCTTTCGAAACATAAGCCCTTTGGCGCGGGCGGGCCCATCAAGCGCGAGCTCAAGGTTGAATTCCGGGGAAGTGGATCCATCGGGATTTTTAAAAGTAACCCCGACCGTCGATGCGGCGAGCCGATTATGCTCCAGAAACTTGAAGCCGAGGAATCCGACCACGACGATCATGATCAGCGCGAGAATCTCGCGGGAAAGCCGCCGCCGCTTCCGTTCGTTCGTTCCCATCGCTCTCCCTCTCGTTTAGCCCGCTTTCGCCTTTTTCACCGCCTCGGTTAACGCCGGAACCGCCTGATAGAGGTCAGCGACCAGCCCGTAGTCGGCGACCTCAAAGATCGGCGCCTCGGGGTCTTTGTTGACAGCGACGATAGTCTTCGAGTCTTTCATACCGGCGAGGTGTTGAATCGCACCGGAAATCCCAACCGCCACATAGAGCGAGGGGGCTACGACCTTACCGGTCTGCCCCACCTGCCAATCGTTCGGAGCGTAGCCCGAGTCGACCGCAGCGCGGGAGGCTCCTACCGCAGCGCCGAACGCGTCGGCGAGGGGGAACATATACTGCTCAAAATTCTCCTTCGATTGAAGGGCGCGTCCACCACTCACGACGATCGCGGCATCGCCGAGCTCCGGACGATCACCCCCCGATATCGAATAACCGATCACCTCTCCCGCCGCAGCGCGGTCGAAGGTAAAGGTCAGCTCCTTCACACCTCCTCCGCCGCCGAGCGGCTCTGCGGGTGCGAAGGCGGTAGCGCGAACGGTGACGACCCTTTTCGGGGTAGTCATATCGACATCAGCGAACGCGTTTCCAGCATACATCGGGCGTCTCAGCGACCCATCGGGGTTTATCGCTGAGATATCGGAGGCCTGGCCAGCATCGATGAGCGCCGCTACGCGGGGAAGGAGATCTTTACCGGTCGTCGTCGCGGCTGCGACGATAGTATCGGCACCACTCACATTAAAAGCCTCAACCACCGCCGCCGCATACGGCACTGCCAGGTACTTCCCCAGCTCCGGGGCTTCACTAAAAAACACCTCTTTAAATCCATAGGAGAGCGCCGCCTCGGCCGCAGCCTTCGCCTTATCGCCGAGACATACTCCGATGAGTTCACCTTTGCTCCATACTTTTTGAAGCTCGCGAGCGGCGGTGATCGCCACGAGGGTTGCCTTGGGAATGACTCCGTCGGTCTGCTGTAAAAAAACGATAACGTTGCTCATAAGCTGAAACCCAAAAACTACAAGACCTTCGCTTCCTGCTGAAGCACCCGCACCAGCTCCTCAACGCTCTCCACCTTCCGCCCCCCGCTCCGCTGGGTGGGGGGTGACATCTTCTTGAGGGTCATCCGGGGAGCAAGATCGAGACCGAGCGACTCTATCGGCATCTCCTCAAGGGGCTTTTTCTTCGCTTTCATGATGCCGGGAAGCGATGCGTAGCGGGGCTCGTTCAGCCGCAGATCGGCGGAGACCACCGCCGGCGCCGAAATCTTAATTGTCTCTAACCCGCCATCGACTTCCCGAGAAACGGTAAGCGCTCCTCCTTCAAGGGTGAT
>JBJOHD010000018.1:0-4986 GCA_046047875.1 Pseudomonadota bacterium
GTCGTTGAGCTCGTGTACTCTCCTCCTTGGACGACCGATTGGCTCTCCCCTGAGGCGAAGGAGAAGCTCCGTTCGTACGGCATCGCTCCCCCAGGTGGCCCCTCAAATGACCTCGTATCGATCGGCACCCGCGAAAATACCCCGTGCCCCTATTGCGGCTCGAAAAACACCTCGCTGCGGAGCGAGTTCGGCTCAACCGCCTGTAAAAGCCTCCTGTTTTGTAACGGCTGCCTCCAGCCTTTCGAGCATTTTAAGCCTTTTTAAGGCTTTTTTCTTAGCGTTCTTCACCGCCTTTGGGAGCGCGAAAGACACCAAAAGCATCCGAACACACGAAATTTCCTAGTAAAATTACGATACGCGCTCTCAAAGAGGTGCTTATGAAGCATCTCAGCTTAAACCTTACATAACTTCTCTAAACGCATTAGAATGCCGAGCGGCCCCTCCCAAGCATTCGTAGAAGCACTAGTGGTTCGGGGCATATCGCGGAGTTTTAGAGGAACGAACGATGGTATCAAAATCTGCTAAGGCTATTTTCGTTACAACGTGTATTGTGGCGTACGCTCAAGGGGCGTTGGCTCAGTCACCGCCGACGTGTCCAAGTCAGAATTCTCTGACGCGCAAGATCGAGCGCCAAAACCAACGGGTCGAGAAGGCTCGCGATGGCGTCGAGAAGTACGACGCCTCGACCGCGAATCGACAGCTCAGCTACGAGACTCGTGCGGCGAATTATCAGGCGAAGCGGCAGACCTATATCGAGAATTATCAGGAGAACTGCTACTTGGGTGGGTTCCTCGGTGGACAAGATATCGGTCAATGTATATCCAAAAATAAATCACTGGCCGATCGGATGAAATATCAACGCGATAGGGTTTTAGCGCTCATGGCAAGCTTCCTTACGAAGCGCGCCTCGGGTCGAATCCCTAAAGTTGCCAAGGTGGATCGCGAGCTTGCCAAGCAGGACGCTCTCGTTCAGCTCTTTAACACCTGTTACCCGGTTGGTGGTCCGTAAGCCACCGGTCAGCTTAAAGCCTCAGGTGCCGCCCCTTGGAGTCGGGGCGGTCTCTGGGAAGCGAAGTAGCTTTCGATCACCGGGGGAAAAGGTGGTCGAGAGCCTCCTCGAGAGTACGCAGCGAACTTAGACTCCACGGTTGGAGTCAGGTTTTATGCGTTTCTCGGCGCTTTTCAGCGCGGTTGCATTCGCGGCCGCGACGACACTATCAAACACCGTATTAGCCGATAGCTATCCGGTATCCGAGCAGTTTCGGCTCCTCAAATTCAAGGGCTCACTTCGTCTCGCCTGCTACGTTCAGGGGCAGGATCTTCTTCTTGGGCGCACCGTGAGTTCAACCGACCCATCGAGCGGTATCCCTATCGAGCTTTTTGAAAATCGGGGAGCCGCCTGGATAAAGCGACAGCGCAACGTTGCGGGACGGGAGATACGGGAGATTAAACTCGCCCTTCGTCGCGCTAGCGGTTCGCAGCGCCGGGTGCTCCAACGCCGACTCAAGAGGGCCACCCGCGCCTATCAGCGAGTTCTTAATCAGACCAACGCCGTGCTGGGACCACCGTGTAGAGATCACCATGCGCGGGTTCTCGGGCTCGTTGCTACGCCTATCCCAACCGCGACGCCGGAAACGAATGAGGGTGACGAAATCACCAACCTCGAAGAGAATTTCTTTGGTCAAAAGACGTACGACCCACACGGATTAGGACTCATCCCTCCCCGATACGACACCACGCTCCTCTTCGTCGATTCATTGAGTGGAAGCGACTCCCTTAACAAGGGGTTCACCGACGAAGACGCGTTCCAAACGGTCGGACGCGCTCTCCAATACCTCTCGAGCATTGCGGTAAATGGACGGGTTAACGCGCAGGTGTATTTACGAAGGGGGGGGAGCTATTCGATCTCTGGGCTCGGCTTGAGTGGACAAAGCCGCGAGGTTCCTCTCGTCTTTGGGGCGTACGGAGAGCTCGAACAGGTGCGTCCCCAGGTCGCACCGATAACCCTCGGCGGAAATCTCTCCAATTTAGTTTTTTCCGACCTCCTCTTTGAAGCGCCGAGCCCCGGCTCCGGAACAGCGTTCACGGTGAACGGCACGGTTGATAGTCTGCTTGTACAAAACTCACGTATCTCCGGGTTCCGCCACGGCATCGTGATTCAAGGCAGCGGGCAGTCAAAGGATATTTCGATCTTTCGGAACATTATATCTGATCTATCAAGCTCAGCGGGCCCGTCGTACGGAGTCAAGCTGCGTAACATCTCACGGGCAATCGTCTCGAGTAACGTCCTCGACCGGATCGGCCAAAGCGCGAGCGTCGGATTCACCCCACACGAGGAGAGCACCGCCATCTCAATTTCGGACACCCTTCACGGAGCCGTCGTCCGCGGTAATCAGATCTTCCGCTCCCCCACCGGGATCGTACTCACGAGTAACTCTGAAGTTGCGATGGCGCACCTCCACGCGAACGCCATCGTACGGAGCGGGATCGCTGGGGTAGTCGATGCACGGGGGGTCTACATCGGCGAGAACACCGTCCACGAGGGCACCGATATCGGTTCGTTAAACCGAGGATGGGGTTTCGATGTGAGAAACGCCTCCGCAGTACAGGTCTACCGCAACGTGATCGCAAACGTGATGAGCCCCCTTGTACCGGCTGACTTTGCGATGAAATTCAGCGGAGTCGCGCAATTCGGCTTCTATGATGTCGCCGGACTCGATATTTATAATGCCGGGGACCTCCATGTTGGCGGATTCACCTGGGACTCTGATAAGGTTCCTTTCTCGCTTGCCTTTAAGGACTCCTCGATTCAAAACACCGTGACGGCCGGTGCGAATGAACCGCTCATCACCCTTCAGGGGCTCCCTGCATCGGTCTTAAAGAGCGACTTTCGAAGACTCCGGCTTCGAAATGCCTCCGACCCAGGCCAACGCCTCTACCGAATCATCGAGGAGGGTACGATTATCGATGTGAATCAACTCGGCTGGTGGAGCTGGTTTAACTGGCACTGTACCGGACTCGAACTCCGCGTCTCTCCGAGTCTTCGCATGCAATCGAATAACTGGTATGCCGGGTTTATCATCCACCAGGGTGTTGCGCACGCAGCTGACGAGTCGAATAACCCGAATAGATTCGAATTCGATGAGTGTCTCGGCGGCTATCACACCGGTCTGTACACCGCTCAGCAGCGGGTGAATCAGGCGAAGTGGGGCCAGTACGCTGATGATGAAGGCTCGGTCATAGCTCCGACCACTTATCTTGACCCAGAGCGCACCGTGGGAGAGATGCTGGGGGGACACAACATCCCGGGAACAACGTTGGACGACTACATCGATTACGTGACGGCGCAGGATCGCGGGAACCTCGACGTTCGGTTCGTCGGGCAGAGGCTCTCCCATTGGTTACGGGTAGGATTTAATCGCCCGTAATCGGCGAGCGATCAAACCTGAAAAACACCTTCCCGGGAACCGATTTATCTAGGAACTACCCGTCAAAACAGTCTTTTGGGGGGTGGTACGGGTTTTGCTTATGCTACTACGGGATAGTTTGACGTTCTTTTCGGAGCCACCGTTACCGGTGGAGGTGAGGGCATCGAGCCCGGGGGAACCACATTTGTTGCCTCGAATACGGGTTTTGTGGCCTCTTTTCACCCTCTCTCCGTCATATCCCCCACTGCCCCCCGTCGAAACCGCAGGGGAGCGGAGCGGATGGTTGCAAGGTTTCAGGGAAGTCCGGTTGCTATGAAGTTTCGTTACCTGCTCGCCACACTCGCACTTATCGTCTTCACTGCGTTCGACTCTGCCCCTACCGCGGCCCAAGAGATTCCGATTACCGCCGCCAACCGGCATCAATTCCTTATTATCAAGGGGTCCCTTGGACTCGCCTGTCACCGCCCCGCTGGGGCGACCGAGACCCTCTACGGGGAGATCGAGACGGTGATGGATGCGAGCGGCTTACCCCGCCAGACGTTCATAAGTCGGGGGCGGACATTCGTTCGAAACCTTCAAAGAAAGTACAATAAACAGATATTGAGTCTCCGCTCCCGCCTCGCTCGGGAACGGAATAGAGATGCAAGCCGCGCCCTCATAAACCAGATACGGGCGAAGCTAAGACTGCGCCTTGCAGCTTTTAAGCAAGCGCGCTCCGCGCTAAACGGCTGCGCTAAATTCACCCCAGGCGTCCCCCCAACCCCCATCGCCACCCCTCCGGTTGAGGATCCAGAGGATCCCGAAGAGGAGTACACCTTCGAAGACTCCCCTTTCCCGAGACTGAGCCGTAACCTCGACGGCACTGTGAAGCTTGACCCCTCAGAGTTAAGCATCGTCTTTTACGTCTCCTACCGCGGAAACGACGCTGAGAACGGACTTTCCCCCGAGGGTGCGGTTCGGACATTTGCGCGCGCCTGGCAGCTGCTTACTCAGGCAAGTAACTTCGGGGTCACCCCCCACCAGATCCGCTTCGAGCGGGGTGGTGTCTACGACGACCAGCTCTCCTTCATGAGCGGGTGGAGTCCCGATATCCCGTTCGTTATCGGGGACTACGGGCCGACGAATCTTCCCCGTCCCGCGATGCTTCGCCCGGTGCAGATCAACGGTAGTCTCAAGAACATCGCCTTAACTGGGCTCTTCTTTTATAATCGCGCCCGTGATCCGATCGGCCCGCATTTCGATCCCAACGCCCCCGATCTCGCCGCTATCCGAATCAACGGAGGTGTAAGTCGGATACTCGTTCAACTCTCCGCATTCCGTACCTATACGACCGGAATATTTATAACCGGCGCCGGGGATACCGGCACGCAACTCGCCCGCCGTGTTGCCTCCATCCGCAACGTCTTCGTCGACCTCTATGCTATGAACGGTCAGTTTAACGGCTGGGCTGCCGGTGTTTATGCGAACAACGTGAACGGGTTAAACGTGACCGGATGTGTTTTCGCCCGCCACGGAAATCCGCTCGGTCTCTCCTCCGAGCGGCCGGAATCTTTACAAG
>JBJOHD010000019.1:0-5950 GCA_046047875.1 Pseudomonadota bacterium
AGCAGATCCGCGAGCGTGAGATCGTTCGGGGGGCGATACTGAAGCCGGTCGATCTTCTTAGTTTTCCCCATCCTGAGATCCGCGCCGCACTCATCTCCCGATTCGGTGCCGCGTCTTCCGCTGCATGCCTTCAAGACATCTTCGACCTCGACCGAGATTCGGAGGTAAAAGCCGAAATTATGCTGGTAGTAGGTCGGCGTCTCGGATTTCCGGATATCAAAGATCAGGAGAAATGGCAGCTCATTTCCTTCGCAGAGACGGTCATCGCTCAAGGATTTTATGCAGGGATCGAGCTCGACGCTGCGCTGACCGCTTTTAGCGCACTCCGCAGTCGGGATGATGTCTCCCTTCCACCCGCCTTAACGGGAATTAAGACCACCTATTGGAGCGGTAAAGATCTCACCGAGCTCCCCCGGTTGGAACGGCTCGGGGTTCTACGCTTTTTCGGGGGATATATGACCGCCCCAGAGCTCCTCGAATACATCGCAAAGGAGCGGGATGTCGGCGTGGTTGGGGAGCTGCTGCGGCATTTAGAGACGAACTGGGAGCTCGGAGTCTCCCCGGACGGCTTCGACGAGGAGCATACCCGGACCGAGTTCTCAAAACGGGTCGCCTTTGTTCTGTTATCAAAATTGGGGCTTGAGGATGCAGCTCCATCTCTGCGGAACGACCTTCTTCGCTCGGAGCCGTGGGGCCAAGAGCCTCCGGCGCAAGCTTTTTTGAAAAAACTCGCTCTTCGAGCGGTGGCTGATTTTGAGGACGATTAAGAGGCTCCTCGATGGAACGATCCTCCCCCGATACCTTGTGGCGGCGTTTTGTGAGGGATATCGCCGATCCCCCGCAAGAAGCGGCACCGACCCCCGAGGCTGACTTCGATGAGGTCATGCGTACGGTTCGAGAGCTCTCGGTCCGCCTTCCACCGCATACACTTCGAGTGATCGATCAAGATACCTACGCACGGGGGTTACGTTCGATCTCGGAGAACGACCTCAACGCGTTTATCCAAGACCTCACTGAACAGTCCGATGGTGCTATCTCCCACGAGGAGGCCCGGGCGCTCGCGGCCGACAAATTCGCCGTCCTCTGCCCGGTTGAGCTCCTGAGCTTTCCCTACCCAGAGATTCGGGCGGTATTGGTCGGGCGATTCGGCGCAAATTCGGTGGTCGGAGGACTACGCGACCTCTACGACTTCGAGTCGAATAAAAGAGTTCGGGGGGTGATCATCGAGGCGATGCACGGCAGACTCCATTGGCGCGACCTCAAAGAGTCGGAGCGTCAGGATATCTTCGAATTCGCTGAAGCCGTCCTTCGCGGTGGGTATGATAAGGGAGCCGATATCTTTGCAGCCCGGGCCGCCTACTATCTCCTCGCCGATCTCGCGACAAGCCGGCTTCCGCGTGGTCTCCGTATGCCGGTGACCCAGCTTTACGATCCTCGAATCGACCATTTGAACGAAGTCGATCAAGTGGGGTTCGTTCGTATAATCGGACCAAGGATCGGCGCCTCCCCCCTTCTCGACCTCGTAGCAAAGGAGCGAAAGATATCGGTACTTGAGGAGCTCCTCTCGATCTGTGACGAGCGGTGGGGGCGGGGGGTAATCTCATCTGACGACTCGGTTGCTATCGAAACCTCCCGTGAATTTTGGCAGAGACTCGCCACCGTGTTAGTAGATCGACTTGGGCTTGCCGATATCCCATCCGACTCTTTGAAAGTCGTGCTTGAACAGAATTCCGGGGAGGATGAGCCGCGGTGGCGCGCCCTTCTTCGAAAGCTCGCCCTCGTAGCCCTCGACGAATCATCGGGTGGGTCGTGGGGCTAGCAGCGCTGTTTAGGGCGGAGTGAAACGGAGCAACACCGTATAAAGACACCCCCAGCCCGACATCCCGCTCGAAATCAATAGGATCTCCCAGGCTGCGGGGCTCTACGGTCTCCCTCAAGGTCAGGCGGTAGTTCTGTGCTGCAATGAGGGGGGATCGGTGCTAGTGGTTCGACCATTAAATTCATTCACCTGCAAGGTACTGGAATTTATGCTCACCACTAGTCCTGAGTTAGTTTTTCACTCCGCGGGAGTGAAAAAACTTATTTGTCGAAGGACTAGAACTCCGTTACCTACCTCCGGGATAAGGGGGGTAATAAAATATATCCGATACCGCTTCCACCGAACCAGACACGCTCGAACTCCCTTCGATCGTAAGCACACGGGACCTTACCCACCCCCTGCGCAGCTGGGTCGTTGACGAATATCTTGCCCCCGCCGTGCCCCGTCACTACAACTAAATGACTCGTAAGTTCGTCGTTTGGCCGATAAAACGCCGCATCGTTGAGATCGGAGCGGCGATAGCGTATCGAGGCAGCAATCGGGATGTCCCGCCGTAAGAAATAGTCGACCGTGCTCCACGATTCGATATGCATAAGACAGCCCGCGACACCGTGAAGCGATGCGGCCCAGATATTGCGGGGCCAAACCCCGTACAGATCGTGAGCTTCGGCGTAACTTCGTTCCGCGATCTCCACCGGAGACACCGCGAATCCATAGTAATTTAAGATCATCGCCACCGAGGTCGGAGAGCAGATCCGGGGCCCGATAGTAGACGACTGTTCGAATTGGCTAAACGGCGGCACCTTTAAAGTTCCCTCAAGGAGCGCCAAGTCGGGATACGCCTGCCCCCGGGGACCCCGCAGGCTTAGGGTTATAAGAGCATCCCGAGAGGGACGCACCCCACCCCCGAATTCAAGCCGCAATTCGCACGAACGAAGGGGCTCGGTCACCACAACTGTATCGATCTCGATTTTCAACGGCCCGGGATCGCCTATCGCCTCCGGTCGGAGTGTCTCGCCACCGATCCAGTCGAGCCGCACCTCTCCCACCCTCCCGTCATGGCTTACACCTCGAACAACGAAGCGACTCCGCAGATCGATTGAGCCGATGTCAGAAATACTTGGAACAACTTCGGTGAGGTTCGAAAGGAGTCCCCCCTCAAGTGACCACGCCATATCTCCCCTTTCGGAGAGACTCGGCTCCCTCAACGCGGCGGTGCCGGGGGCTGAGAGCGCACCGGCGATCGATTCATTTCGGGAATAAACGAGGAGCATCGCTGCTTATGATACCCCGGAGCGATAAAGGTGTCCCGAGGGAAATGCGAGCTGGCCCTTTGCGAGGCTAGTGCAGCGGCCGCTCCCCCATACTCAGCGCTTTTTTAAGGGCCCGCGCAAAATAATCGACGTTGCCTGAACGGAAGAGGGGATAGGCTACCCGCCCCTTCATCGGAAGATAGATCCCCGCCTCCTTGAGGCTCGCGCTCTGAGAATCGGTAAGGCCGAAATGGCTGAAAAATCCCTCGCCGTTACGGATGAAGCGGGTATCGAAACCAGGGATATGCGATTCAAGGGCGGAGGCCACAAGCTCCCGACGGGACTTAAGCTCGCTCCGAAGTCTTGCGAGCTCTTGGTTCCACACTGTTATCAACATCGGATTCGACAACACATCTCCCACAAGTTCAGCGCCATCACGGGGGCAATTCGATTGAACCGACCGAACGATCTCACACAGATTGGTGTGCACGAGCGCCTTTTCAGCTGAGCTTTGGGTAGCGACCGACAACGCCCCAACGCGGGCGCCGTAAAGACCGAAATTCTTTGAACCGCTCCACGCCGTCATCACGGGGATCCCGGCATCCACAAAAAGCCGCACCGGGGCGACATCCTCCTGAAGTCCCTTTCCGAACCCTTGATACGCCGCATCGAAAAACACGGTGAGATCAACCCCCGAATCGATTTTTCGGAGGACCAGATCTTTGAGCGTGCTCCACCACTCCTTCGACGCCACATTGCCGGTTGGATTGCCGCAGCTTGCCTGAAGCAGGATCAACGTAGGAGCTGAAAGGGCGTCTACCGATTCGAGGAACGCCTCGCCGTTGAACTCTCGGGTCTTCCGACTAAAGTCGGCTACCGTAGAAATATCGTAACGCAGACGGCCAAAGATCTTAGGGTGATTTACCCAAGAGTTCTCCTACAGTAGTAACCGGGGCTCCACTCCGTCGCACGACTCCTTGTAAAGCATTGCTCCTAGGAAGAGAGCATTCCCTCCCCCAACACTTTGAACGGTGGAGATACGACCATCGGCCATCGCCGAGGATTCAGCCCCGTAGAGAAGCCGATCTACCCCCTCAATAAAGGGGGCGTATCCCGTTTGATTTAGATAGGGAGAGGGCACCCCCTCAAAGCGCTGCCGCCGACCACGCGCGTGGGTTACCGCTTCCGATACGTGAAGAGCTCCCGCTTCATTAACAAAAACCCCGATCGAGAGATTCATCTTGCCGTTTCCGACATCAACCTCACTCGAGCTCACCTCGAGGCGGGGATCCCGCTTGAAAGCGGCATCGAGCGCGAATATCTCATCGGCTTCCACGTAGGGCAGCGCAGCCCAACCGTCTCTCCCCCTCGGCAGGGCGCTTCCCTCAAAGGATTCAACGGCTGATTGTCTCGAAACATCTCGCTCGGTCATGATGCGGTCTCGCCATTTAAAACGGGACCTCCAGTTATATGCCAATCGAGGGAGCCATTCAACGCATCGGCGCCTCAAGACCGGGCGACCTAACCTCCCGATGGTCTTAAACTATTAAGCTTTTAACACCAGCCCCTCGTCCGAAATCGGACTAAATTCCGGCATTCCGAGAACGCTCAGCTTATGCGGGAAACTCCGCGAGCGCCTTTCCAAGATCAAAGAAGGTGTACGGCTGCTCAGCTGCGCGATCCGCTTTACTACGGGCGTTGTTTACCCAGAACTGGAGGTGCTTCGGTTTATAGATCACGTTTTGAAAATTTGATTTCAAGGCGATCTTAGGGATGACCTCCTGCATGAGGTGCTCCGGAGTAATTTTTCCACGGCATCCCTCAAGGACATCGGCGATCTGCTTCCCACCGTGCCCGCCGTACACCGCACCAGCGACCCCCGGGAACTCCTTGTCCCGATCCGCCATGTCCTCCCCCGGTTTGAACACGACGAATCGATCGGCGTCTTTCACATACAACTCGGAATCGCCGTTTTTTCCATCGGTCATGAGGTAAGCGAAGGAATTAGTGCCCCGCGATTCGCCGATAATTTTTCGAACATCGGCGAGGTTATTCGCCTTCAAAAGTACCTCTCCTAGCAGGAACGGCATCGGTACCCCCTCAAGCCGCTCGTTTGGGGGATCTCCATAACCCATCTCACCTAAGGTGATCTTCTGCGCGTTCATCCCAGAGATCGCCCCCAGAAAACCGACCCAGCCGATGTTGACGTAGGGGTTGCCATTATCGGGGCGGTGAACCGCAAGAAGCGGATACTGGTGGAGTTTTGAGACCTTATGGAGTCCCCAATCGAGCACCCGCACGGTATACATCTCCCCATCCGCGGTCATCTCAGGGCTCGCCCCGATATTGCTGCACGATGTGCCGAAATCCTCCCCCGCCATCATCTTCTTGATGATGCCGTGAACCCGTTTCTTCCCACCCCACTCCCCCATCTCTGGTAGAGCATGAATGTTATGAATCGTGCGAAGCGGCATCCGGGCACCGTGAGAGAGCCCGTGCATCTCGTCGATATAGTCTTGCGGGATATACGGCCGGAGCCGCTCATAAACCTCATCGAAGATCTCTTCGAAGTAGAACTTGTCGATCGCCCCTTCGTAGAGGTAGCCGAGATTATCCTCGACCTCTTTCCTTAAAAGAACACCCTGCTGATACCCGCGCTCGTAAGCGTTGCCCTTCAGATATATGACCCGAATCCGACCATCCTCGGTCCAACCGAGCTTCGCGCGGGATACGATCTCCCGTTCCTGCTCAACCGAGCGGATCTTATCGCTCCGGATAAGCACGTTCCACGGATCGAGTCGGGTTAAGGCGCATCCGGAGACAAAAGCTGCTGGGAAGAGTTTAAGAAGATCTCGCCGATTCATAACCTTTCTCAAAA
>JBJOHD010000020.1:0-3553 GCA_046047875.1 Pseudomonadota bacterium
GGTGTGTTTTCCGTCGACAGGGGAGATTCTCAACAGCTGCCGAGCCTCCCTCTCGATTCGACTCGAGCTGAGCGCCAATTTCACAGAGGTTGCGCAAATTTGTCGAAATTGACTCGGTCGATCTGGCAACGGACGATGAGGTAACCGCTCGGCTGCCTATCTCGAATCGTTGTTTTGAGGGCGGTGAAAAGGTCTCTAAAGTATGATACCGTACCCAGCTGGTCGTACCCGGGGGATGGAAGCGCACACGAATTCGGCAAAGGTCCATGAGGAAGCAGGAACAAGCACAGCGCGACTTTGAGTCAGGGGGTGATCTTTCCGCTGCCGAGTTCCGCGATGGTTCGGTCATTCGTAAGGTCTGCGAGAGCCCCCCACTTTCGCATGAACAACAGCGTGAACACCTCGTGATTATCCGGCGGGGAATCCTGGCCGTTCGAGCTGAAGTTGCCCAGTTCCCGCCGATTCTCGACGACCTTTTGCAGCACGAGTTTTCTGGTGCGGAGTTCTCTCAGCGGCGCCAGTTAGAAGATGCTCGCGCGCAGACCCAAGCGCTGTGGAGACGGCGCGGCGAGGCGAGCTGGGAGGGGCGCTATGCAGAGCGGCTCGCGCAAAATTCAGAGCTTGCTCTAAAGGCGTTCGAGGAGTTGTTCGATATTTCAGAGCGGCCGTACGCCGAGATCAAGGAGATGGAGAATCGGGTGAGGGAGCTATGCCGCGGCGCGAGCTCTTTCGACACAGGGATCCCCGAGGAAAGACAAGCCGAGTATCGGGATCGGTATGAGGCGCTGGCGAAGCGTCCGTTCGAAGATATTCTGAGAAGCTCCCGTATCATCGATAGCTGCGAGCGTGAGATAGCCCCAAGCAAGCAGGTTATGGTTGAGTCGAATCTGCGACTGGTAGCGAGAGCTGTCGGTAGTTTCAAGTCCCGTGTCGGCTCCCATGGCATCGATGCGCCGGGAAGTCTCGATTTATTTCAGGAGGGTGTCTTCGGATTAATAGCGGCTTTGGAGCGATTTCGACCCGAATTGGGTTTTCGCTTCTCCACCTATGCGCTCCATTGGATTAATCAGGCGATCGGAAAGAGTAATGAAGCGGACGCCCTCATCGCTTTACCTCATCAGGTTCGACAGCTTGTATCGTGGGAGCGGAAAGTGCGGGAGAAGCTCACGCGTGAGCAGGGTATCGAGCCCGGGGAGGAGGAAGTGATCGCTCGAATGGAGCTTTCAGCTCGAGAAGAGGAGGCCCTCCGGCGGGGGAAGCGTGCCTTCATCGATTCCAGCCGAACGACCGCTGAATCAAGCGAGATCGATTTCATGGAGAGTCTTCCGGGGGACCCCGGGGTGGAGATTCAGCGCCTTGATGCAGCGGAAGCGCGGAGCCGAGTGGGACGGGCGCTTGAGCGGCTCTTTGAGGGGAAATTTCGGACTGTAATGGAGCGCCGTTTTTCCTCGGTTGGAAGTGAAGGGAGATCTGGGAGGCCATCAACGCTCGCTGCAATTGGGAAGGATCTCTCGCTTTGTCGCGAGCGCATCAGTCAGCTGGAGCGTGCGGGAGTCGAGCTGCTCACCAATTATTTCATCGTAGAGACGGCGCTCCCTAGTGTTCGAGCGAAGGTTCAGCAGCGAGTGCTTGGGCCGGAGGATGAGAAAGTTATGATCAATCTCATCGGGGCTCACTACGAGGAGCTGTGCGATAAGCGCCGGCAAGCAGAGGTGCTGCAGCGAAGCGCTGCAGGTGTCGTGATCGTTGAGCTTGGGGAGGCTGGATGGAAGACGCTAGCCAGTGCTCGCGGTCTTGCTCCCGCGCGGGCCTTTGTCGTGGGAGATCGGCTTTTTGGTAGAGAGCCATGTTTTTTCGAGGTAGCTCGGCGAGCCGTTTCGACGGGGATGGTCACCGATAAATGGTTTAATGCGACAGATGCGGAGACGCTATTTTTTAGAACCTTGCGCCAAATGGGCCCCGCACTGAGGGAAGAATTTCGGCGCCGCCGGAGTCAGCTTTTTTAACGGCTTATCGCGAGCTCCTCGCCAGGGGGCGGGAAACGTGATAGCGATGGGGCTCGTCGGGGAATGTCGTGAACGATATCGGTCGTCGGGCATTTCCGAGCAAAACCCCGCCAAAGAGGAATAACTATGGCACGCGTACTTTTTGATCTGCTATCTCGCAACATAGGCAAGATCACCCTGAACGATCCCGATAATCTCAACGCGATGGGCGAGGAGATGGCAGCGGAGTTCCGCTCCATGGTTACTAATCTGGGGAGCGACGCGAGAAAGCTTCGGGCGATCGTCTTAACCGGCGCGGGGCGAGCCTTTTCGGCTGGGGGTAATCTGGACATGCTCGAACGCAAGTCGGAGCTGACCGGCGAGGACAATCGCCTTAAGATGCTCGATTTCTATCACTCCTTCCTGTGTCTTCTCGACCTAAAAGTTCCCCTTATTGCGGCGATCAACGGACATGCCGTGGGGGCGGGGCTTTGTCTCGCAAGCGCGTGCGATATTCGAATCGCTTCCGATAAAGCGAAGCTCGGTTTCACGTTTACCCGCCTCGGGCTTCACCCTGGGATGGGCGCAACCTATTTCCTGCCACGGGTGATCGGTCGGGCGGCGGCAACAGAGCTCTTATTAACCGGTCGGCTGATCGACGCGGAGAAAGCGTGGTCGCTTGGTTTGGTGAGCAACGTCGTTGCTCCTGAGGCGATTTTGGGAGAAGCGGAGCGGATTGCGGGGGAGATAGCTGATTGCGGACCGGAGGCGGCTCGCCAGGTGTTAGAGACGGTGCGGGGAGGTCTCGCCGAGCTTGAGGCGCATCTTGAGCGGGAGGCCTTGGCGCAGAGCATAAATTATGCGAGCTCTGAGTTCAAAGAGGGGGTACGGGCTGCGATTGAGAAACGCCCGGCAAGGTTCTAGCTCCCGTAACAGAGATTTCCGAGAGGATCTAAATCATTTTCCTCGGGCAGGCTCTGTCGTGGTGCGCCTCGTCGTCGAGGGCTAGGCACAGTGACGAGCAATTCGGAGCACTTGATACGTAGTCCCTTTGCTCATTTGCCCCCGCTCCTCAGAGGCGCGTGCCCAAGAGTCGCCCCTCGATTTTTTAACTCGCCAGTCTTTAACACTACGGTTTTTAGCTCGATAGCCCGCTGGTGTTTGATCTGCGCCGCGGGAGCGAGGGGGCGGCACGCCCCCATTTTCTTGAGGGGCTCTGATTTCTTGAGGGGCTCTGAGGGCCCGCAAGTTTGAGCTCCTCAGGTTTCACCGAGACAGAAGTTTCTACCGAGACCAGAGTTTTCGCCGAGACACCGCCGCGTTTCCCCTGTAGGTGAGCGGCCTGCTAGCGCAGCAGGGTGAGTCGCTCTTGAATCTCCTCCGGATTGTTCTCGTAGCCCCGGAGGCTGTCCTGAAGGGAGAGAGGTTCCAAATCGAGGTGCAACGCCACCCAGGCGAAGCTAAAAGGGCGCTTCGGGGTGAGCTTACCGAAAAGCCATTGGCGCGCGCTTCTCACAACGTGACGTTCGCAGTGGGCAGTTCCAAAAGCATCGCAGATCGCTCGGGCG
>JBJOHD010000021.1:0-5186 GCA_046047875.1 Pseudomonadota bacterium
CGGCGGGAATAAGGAGTCTCCAGGGGAGCACGATGCGCCGCGCATACGTCATTAATGCGGAAAACGTCCCCGCGATCGATGAGAGCTTGTTCGTTCCAAGAAGGGCCACAACAGGAGCCTCCGGCAAGAGGAGAAGCAGAGCTGGGAGCTGAATAAGGCCACCACCCCCAACGATCGCATCGATGAGTCCAGCACTGAAAGCGGCGAGACACGCTGCTATAACTATTTCGAAGTTCATAGTTTTCGGAGCAATCTATAGACCTTTCAAGCTTTTCATGAAAGGGGAGGTCGACTGGGGCGGAATATCGCGGGTCTATCCGCCGAGAAGCCCGAGAGCGCGGAGGATGGCGACCTGTACCACAACGATAAGCGCAAGTGAGAACTGAAAGCGAGGCTTCCGGGTTTTATGGCGAAAAAATCCAATCGCCGCGATGAGTCCGAGGGAACCGCCGGCGGCAGCAAAGAGGAGCAGTATCTTTTCAGGGACTCGGTTCGCTCCAAAAATAGCGCTCGATTTATCGAACCCGCACACGATAAACACCGCGGAATTTATCCCGATAAGGTAGGCCCAGATACGGGGCAGCTCTCCGTAGATGATGAGGCTTCCATATACCAGCCCGGTGATAGCGATCGCTGCTCCGGAAAAGAAACGATACGGACTCGGGGGGGATGGAGAGATAACCGCTACCTCGACCGCTTTTGGACCTTTGTCTCCAGCAACAATCCTGAACTGTACGGCGGCCCCGGGTGCAAGGTCTTCAGCTCCGGCGATGACCCCACTTTCGTGGAAGAAGATATCATCGCTCTCCGAGTTTACCCGGATAAAACCGAAATGTCGGCCGGTGTCAAACTTGACTACGGTGCCTCTCAGACGACGCCCCCCATGGTGCGCTATTCCCCGCTCGGAGTATCCTCGCTCCCTTCTCCACTTGGAAGGGGACTGAACAGATCCTCGAGATCCCGCTTCGAAAGGCTGAGAGTTGAGAGGCCGTTCTCGTTGATGAGCGCATCGACGATCTTTGCCTTGCGTGATTTCAGATCCATTATCTTTTGCTCGATCGAATCCTCAGTCACAAGCCGATACACCGAAACGGTTTTTGTTTGACCGATACGGTGGGCTCGATCGACTGCTTGGTTTTCTACCGCCGGGTTCCACCAGGGATCGTAAATGATCACCGTATCCGCAGCGGTGAGGTTAAGACCGGTACCGCCCGCCTTGAGGCTGATGAGAAACAATTTCACCTCGGGGTCGGAATTAAACTTATCCACGAGTGACTGACGATCCCGCGTCGTGCCGTCAAGGTAGAGGTGGTTAATTTGAGCCTCATCAAGCCACCCTCGAATAATCGAGAGCATCTCACGGAATTGGCCGAAAAGAAGGATCTTGCGGCCTGACTCGAGTGCCTCAAGCGTCAGATCTTTGAGGAGCTGGAACTTGCCTGAATCATAACCTGGGAGCTCCTTAAGAGCATCGATTGAGTTCGGATGGTTACATACCTGCCGCAGCCGGAGGAGCGCCGCTAAGATGGAGACCGTCGCCCGCTTCACCCCGAGTTTATTTACTGCATCGAAGACCTTCGGTCGCACCTCTTCTAGGATCTGCCCGTATAATTCGCGCTGCGACTTCGTCATTTCGACATGGAGAGTCGACTCGATCTTCGGCGGCAGATCTTTTTCGACCTCTGCTTTGGTCCGTCGCAAAATGAACGGACGGGTCTTCGCGTTGAGGAATTTACCGACTTGTACCGCTGGCCCACCCTCAAGGATCGGGCGTTCGATATAGTTCCTGAAAAAATCACCGGAGCCGAGATACCCTGGCATCAAGAAATCCATTATGGACCACAGCTCCATCGGTCGTTTCTCGGTGGGGGTACCGGTGAGTGCTACCCTGCGACCCGCCTTGAGCGCCTTCGCTGCCTTCGTAGTGGCTGCATCTGGATTCTTAATGTTCTGCGCCTCATCCAGGATGATGTAGCTGAAGTTATTTTTCTCAAGATGGGGGCGATCAAGCCGCAAGAGTGCGTACGAAGTAATAACGACGTCGTAATCCTTGATCGTTTCGAAAGCGCTTCGACGCTGAATGCCGTGCAGGAGGAGCGTCTTCAGTCCGGGGGTAAAACGACGTGCCTCGTATAGCCAGTTCGTGATGACCGACGTGGGCGCGACAACGAGGGCAGGCCCTTTAAAGAGCTTACTCTTGGAGTCTTTGAGGTGCTGGATGTAGGCGAGGGTCTGCACCGTTTTTCCGAGACCCATTTCGTCGGCCAAAATGCCGCCCAACTCGAATTCGCCGAGGAAGTTGAGCCAACTAAGGCCCTCATGCTGATATGAACGGAGCTTGCCGTGAAATTTCTTGCTGACCGGAACAAGGTCAACGCTCTTAAAGTCTTTAAGTTTACGGGAGAGGGTTTTGAGTCGGTTGTCGAGAACGATATTGAACTGCTCGTCTTGAATTCGACTGAATCCGATCGCCTGGGCGGTGCTGAGTCGGGTTTTGAGTGTGTTGCTCAAGCGGAAGTTCGGATCGAGCATGCCGAGGGTCGTTTTTAAGTTCGTTAGTCCGCCTCCGGGGATCTCTGCGAACGAACCGTTATCGAGCCGTACCCAGCGGTCGCTTTCCGAATAGCCCGTTTTGAAGAGGGTGCTCAACGGCAGGTGGGCGTTGTTCTGAATGAGTGTCACCGAACAATCGAACCAATCTATCGGGCCCCGTTTGGCACCCTCGGGGGTATTGATCGAAATGTTGAGGGCGAGTTTACTGAACCGAACACCCTTCGAAATCGACTCAAGACCGCTGAGACGCCAGTCGTCTGGGAAGAGGGTAGCTCCCTTCGAAATGAGGTCGAGCGAGCGGTCACCGCCGATCGCGAAGCGGTTGTGCTCCGGCTGAAATTCAAAACCGAGTGAACGGAGATGCTCGATATGGGCTTGTTCCTTCACGCGATCGGGAAGGTAGACGATATTTTGCTCCTCCGCGGGGGTCGGGTATTCGAAGTCGAGGGATGCTCGTATCTCGAACTTTTGGCGGGAGGCGAAATGCTCCGAATAGTCCTCGCGGCGCTCCAGCTCAAGGACCGGTGTCGGTTGGGCGACCTCGCTCGACGGCTGCAGCTCAGGGTTGACGATGTGTATAAAGGGGCCGAGCCCCGAGGAGCGACCGATCGCCTCTAAGATCGGCCCAACACGCGAGCGGGGGAGGGTTAATGTCGAGGCGTGCGGGAAGATCGAACTTATTCGGGAAGCGTTGGAGGAGATCCGGTAGAGCGATTGACCAAGCACCGTCCAGTGCGGACCTGTACCGAGGAGATCCCCCTCACGCGGTTCGACCGACCCGTTGGGGAGTATCCACTCCATCGACAACTCTGCTGCTCCCGACAGCCAATGTATCGAAAGTCGAGCTTCGAGAAGCTCTCGCTCGAAGTTGATACGTCGGCCGTTATCGGCAACCACCTCGGAGTACTCCTGCGCAATCCCTGAGATGATTTCGATGCCCCGGCTTGAGCTTACGAACCAGAGTCGATTTTCTTCATCCCACGTCCCTTCGTCCTCAAGGACTTGAAGCAAGATGTTGTCGAGAGCGCGATCGGATTTCTTCTCGAAGTCATGAAAGAGACCGGGGGTTTGCTCCGCCCCGTCGAAGAATACTTTTACGCCGAGCCGATCGCCGTGGAGGTGGAGGATGAGCGAAACGGTCGGATGAAAAGGTCTTATGAGGGTAGGGTGAGCGGTCTTCATCTCGGCGACGACCGCCGCGATCTCCTCGGGGGAGCCGGGGTTGATTCGGAACGTCGATTCCCGGGAGACGAAACCCGATTCCGATTCGAGGAACCCGAGATCGCTCGCGCGCCACAGTAACGCAACGGAGTGGTGGCACCATTGTTCGTTCATCTCCTCCGGATCTGAGCATGAGCACAGGGAGTCGACCGACTCACGTGAGGTCACCTGTAAATTTACGGTGTGAGCGTTGCCGTCGCTTTCTTCGACTACTCCATGGATGGTGCTGCCTGAGCGGCTGCACTCGATTACTCGACCCGCGATCGCGCAGTCGATACCCCGGTCGACCACCGAGTACGGGGCTCGTCCTTTGAGGTAGTTGCTAAGTTTTGCTCGTTGGGCGCTCTGAAGATCGGCCATTGGAACATGGTAGCACAGCCGGCGAACCTAACGGAACACGCGAAGGCGGTTGAATAGCAAGGGCGCTCTAAATCGGAGTGTCAGGAAGACTGACGGAGCCCCCGCGGGCGGCGCGCTGGGTTCGATTACGCTTGCGAGGCTACTCGGCGACCGCCTCAAAATCAGGGAGTCGGGATTCTTCAAGTGCGAGTATTGCAGCAGCGGCTATGGCTTGCAGAGCGCTGAATGGATTGAGCGAGAGCGGGGTTTCGAGAATCGAAGGGCCTGCTTCGGGCGATACACCGGTCGGCCCATTGCCCGTGGGTATCCGAGAAGGTGTTGTACTGAGAGTTAAAGCCATATTGCTTCCTCACTTTCACCCGTCCACACTTCGGATGGCAACTAGGTGAAAACGATTCCCGCTAAATCAATAACAATGTTTCATGTTTGCGTTATGAAGTCCATCTCTTTCCGAGGTGATAGTCCTCAAAACGAACCTAACAAAAGTACATCGATCGAGACTCGACGGGCATCCGAGGAGGATTCAGAAATTCAAATGATTCAGGGTGTTAAGAGTCTTTACGAAGCGAATGCCCGAATATCCCAACTCCATCCGCTCCCCGCCGGAAGAGGGCTCTTAAAACTGAACCAGGTGGCTTTATCCTTGAGGAGCACGTTCCCCATGTAACGGGTCGATTCTACAAGGCCGTTTCGTAATATCTGGAGCTGCAGATGAACCTGCCCGTTCCCCTTAACGGTACCCCGCCACCAACCCTGGCTTCCCGCCCGCTGATAACTCTTCTTGACGACTTCGGCGTAGGCGCCAGGGGTGTCGCCGCCGAGGGCTGCGCGGGCGCGGATATCGCTTCGGGAGGAGACCTCACGGCGAGAGGTAAGGGGAGCAGGGCGCTTTTTGAAAAGGTCTTGGCCACAGGGATAGAACTGAATCATGCCGTTACAGCGATATACCCGCTGGGCTGCTGCTCCGGAGGCGCAAAGGGATACGCCGAGTGCATTCACGAAGACGATGATTATGAGTGAAGTTCTCATCTAAAAAAGATAGGACATAATCT
>JBJOHD010000022.1:0-7009 GCA_046047875.1 Pseudomonadota bacterium
AGCTCGAGGAGGAGTTCGAAGACGACGCCGAGGAGGAAGAAGGTACGGAGGAGGACCCGAGCGATCACTACCCCGCTGAAGCCACCCCCACCCCCTGGCTCGACCCAGCCGATCGGGTCTCGGTAACCCGCTCAGCGTTTGCTGTTCCGAGCCCTAGCACATCCCTCGGCGCAAAACCCGCCGTCGGATTTATGCCAGCCGACCACGATGATATCCCCGAGCTCTTTTCGGCAAACGCCGCCTCGATTTTTATGGTTTCGGTCTCAGCGAACCGCACCAAGGTGCCGTTCCTCCCCGTTGATATCGTTCAGAGTTCGCTCGGGGCCCTCGGTACCGATCCGGACTCCCTACAGGTGCAGGCGATCGTTTCAGATCCTACGAACGGAGAGCGGGAGGGATATCTCACCGGGGCGGTAAAGGTTCTCTTTTAAATCCCTCGGCCGATGAAATCGGCCCCCTTGCTGGCCCCGTACTACCATCTTTCGAGAAAGATGGTGAGATCAGCTGCATCGACCACCCCCGACCTATCGAGATCACAATCCGAGGGTAACCCCCAGTCGTTGAGAAGCTCGGACAACGTGGCGCACACCGGCGCGGGCGGAATCGCCGTTGGAGTCGGGACCGGAGTAGGGGTGGATGTCGGCACCGGCGTCGCCGTTGGAGTTGGAGTTGGGGTCGCGACAGCGCTGCCACCCGCTCCTGCCCCGGTCGACGCACCGGAGTCGTTAACACCATCGCTCACCGGATCGTCGGCACCTACGAGATCATCTGCGACCCGAGGACAGAGCGGAAGCTTCGAGAGCCGCCCGATCTTTGAGCGCGAGAGCTTTCGTCCCGCCCGGTCGACGAGCGTATAGCGGTGCAGTAATTTCTGCTCCATCCGATCGAGGATACGCGACTCTTTACCCCCTGCTCGAATGAGGGGCTCTTTTCGCCGCAGTCGCCACTTCTTAGATTTTTTATCGAGCACCTCCACCCGGTACCGCTTTAAGGTCAACATCCGCGTGGAGCGAACCGAGACCTCGAGACCTAAGATACACATCTTTCCGCCAAGGGACTTTAGCCGCACCTCGCGGATCTTCGGTGAAGCCGCCTCGGCGGCTCCGACGAAACAGATCGCGAGCGTGAGCCCGATCAAAACAGTTTTTAAGCCGCTAATTCGGCCGACCGGCCGTTTGAAAGAGGGAATCATTTTAACCACCCACAACCTAAAATCGAACAGGGCGCCTACCCCTGCTCGAAAACCCACCAACCAAAAAACCTCGCGCGCCCCCCTTTTGCGCAATCGAGGTTAGCTACTAAATCTCTTACGCTGCGAGCGGCCGCGAGCTCACCTCGCCGCCTCGGCCGATCACCGTCACCCGCGAAACCGAGTTCTCGTAACTCTCAAGACCCGGCTCCGAAGAATAGCTGTACCGTCCGGTCATACCCGCGCGCTCCGGATCTCTGATATCGTGCGATGCGTCGAGCTCGGTCGGAGCGCTCTGATACGACGCTCCTCGAGGAAACTGCAAAACGTTCGCGGGCCCCCGCGTTCCGTTGTCGAGATCAACATCGCTCACCACCTCCGGCTCCGAGCCGTACGAGCGGCTTTTGCCCGCGGATAGCTCCTGGGCGGCGAGCTCACTCTGCGCCCCCGCGATCAACTCCTCTCGATCCGCAGCTCCAAGGGTCACCGACCCGAGGTCTTTTATCTCTTGAGATTGCCCGTGCCGCGCCGCGCCGCCTTCCAGATTCGCCATAGATCTCTTCGCTTCGAAAAAGTCAGCCGACGGGAGATTCCGTCTGCTCCTAACCCCTTATCGGGGGGGAAGGGCGAAGTGATCCTTATTTTTTAATGAAAAAGGCCCCACGGGGGGAGCGAATTAATATGTGATTTCAACGCTTTAGCAACGGGGCGGGTAAGGGCCTCGGGGAGCCGAGGTCCTATTTTTCGGTAAGCCCCCGCACCACCTCGGTCACCCGCTCACGGAGCGCCCCTGGGGTCAACGAACCGCCCAGCCGCATCGCCGTCACGAGGTTAGGCGCACCAACGACATCACGCCGCCGCATCGACTCCTCACCCCGGATGGGCGAGAGCCGCTCCTCCTCAACGACCCGGAGCCCCTCGCTCGTAAGAGCGAGATACCGCCACGCGCGGGTGGAGCCGATATTTCCATTACCCGAGGAGTCGATCTTCTCGGTTCGGTGCATCCAGCTTTCCCGCCCCACCTGCACCACTTCACCCGGGGGAACTATCCCCTTAAACTCGTTCGACAGCTCAGTAAACGCCTCTTTTAGGCCGAAAACACGGGCGACGTAGTTCGATTGAAACTCCGCTTCCCGCATCTCGGGATCGCGCATATCGATGACCGGTGGACGATTGAACATAGCGCCTCGACGGACAAAAACTCCTCATCAAATTCTAATATATCAGCGCCCCCTAGTGGTTCGACCATTAAATTCTTTCACCTGCAAGGTGATAGAATTTATGCTCACCACTAGTCCTGAGTTAGTTTTTCACTCCGCCGGAGTGAAAAAACTTATTTGTCGAGGGACTAGTCTAACCTCTCCCCCCAAGTCCACCCTATTTTAATGCTTTTTTGGCGGGTTACCCCCACCCTTGCGGCTACCCGGCGCGACCTTTACTATCGCCCCGACCTTGTCAAAGCCCCCGTTTATGGCTCCACGGTGCGACAGATGCCGGATGCTTCAGAGCTTGTGTCTCTGTCCGGTGACTCCATCCCTCGAGACCCGAACCCGGGTCGTCGTGGTGATGCACGTTGCTGAGCGAAACAAATCCTCAAACACCGCGCGGCTTATCACCAACGCGCTCCCCAATTCAGAGACCCGCTACCAAGGGGAGCGAGATAAACCGCTCGATCTCTCGGGGCTCGTCTCCCCCGACCGCGAGAGCTGGATATTGTTTCCGGAGACCGGCAACCGCGCGGTGACAAAAGAAGAGATCGACAGGCTTACCCGTCCCGTAACCCTCATCGTTCCGGACGGCACCTGGAGCCAAGCGAAACACATCGCCGCGCACATCTCGGAGCGGACCGGTGCGCGCCGGGTAACGATCCCCGATCTTGGCCCTTCAAAGTATCGGCTCAGGATCGGACAAAAGCCCCACCAGCTCTGCACCCTCGAAGCGGTGGCGCGGCTTCTGGGGATGCTTGAATCACCCACGGTACAGACCGAGCTTGAGAAACTCCTCACCACGATGGTCGAGCGGGTCCTCTTTACCCGCGCCCGCCTCCCCCGCGGCACCACCGTCGAGAAGCTCGTCGGGAAATCGTAGCCCCAACGCGACCGATGTTGCGAATCGATTGTAGGATCAGATTCTGTCCGGCCGGCGCGCACCTCCAATGGCTCGTCCCGAGCCTATCCTCATCCCCCTTTCCCTTTGACTCTCCCTCGCCCCCATCTTATAAACCGGGGCAAACATCCCACGGAGCCCCCCCATGACCACCATCGGCACACCCCTCTCACCCACCGCGACCCGGGTTCTTATGTGCGGCTCCGGTGAACTCGGGAAAGAGGTCGTGATCGAACTCCAACGGCTCGGCGTTGAGGTCATCGCAGTCGATCGCTACCCCAACGCCCCCGCGATGCAGGTCGCCCACCGCTCGCACGTCATCTCGATGCTCGACGGTGCGGCGCTCCGCGCGGTCATCGAAAAGGAAAAACCCCACTACATCGTGCCTGAAATCGAGGCGATCGCCACCGACACCTTGGTTGAACTCGAAAAAGAAGGTTTCACCGTCATCCCCACCGCCCGCGCCGCGAAACTCACCATGAACCGGGAAGGGATCCGCCGGCTCGCCGCAGAGGATTTGAAACTTAAAACCTCCCCCTACCGCTTCGCCGACACCGAGGCGGACTACCGCGCTGCGGTCCAAGTGCTCGGACTGCCGTGCGTCGTAAAGCCGATTATGAGCTCATCAGGCAAAGGGCAGAGCCTCGTGCGCACCGAGAAAGATATCACGCCCGCGTGGGAATACGCTCAAGCGGGGGGACGGGCCGGCAAGGGCAAGGTGATCGTCGAGGGTTTTATCGATTTCGACTTCGAGATAACTCTCCTCACCGTCCGTCACTTAGCCGGCACCTCGTTCTGCGAGCCGATCGGACACAAACAAGTAGACGGCGACTACCGCGAATCGTGGCAGCCCCAACCGATGTCGGAGCGGGCGCTCGCCGAATCGAAACGGATCGCCGCCGCCATCACCGAGTCGCTCGGCGGACGGGGTATCTTCGGGGTCGAGCTCTTTATCAAAGGGGATGATGTGTACTTCAGTGAGGTCTCCCCCCGCCCCCACGACACAGGACTTGTGACCCTTATCTCCCAAGACCTCTCCGAATTCGCCCTTCACGCCCGAGCGATCTTGGGCCTCCCGATCCCCACCATCGAGCACCTCGGCCCCTCCGCCTCCGCAGCGCTCGTCGTCTCCGGGAACTCTCATCAGATGACGTTCCACCACCTCGACCAAGCCCTTACCGAACCCCACACCCAGCTCAGGCTCTTTGGGAAACCCTCGGTCGAGGGGCACCGCCGCATGGGGGTAACCCTCGCCCGCGACCAGGACGTCGAAAACGCGTGCGCCAAAGCGCTCCGTGCGCTCGCAGCGATCGTTCCCACACCGTAACGGAGCCCCCCGATGGCGCTCACTGTTGAGACGATCCTTAAAGAAAGCTCGCTCCACGGCCTCGGAGTTTTCGCAGCCCACGACATCCCGAAAGGGACGGTCGTTTGGCGCTTCGATCCGAAAGTTGACCTCACCTTAACCGCCGAAGAGCTCGCCCAACTCCCTCCCCCGTGCCGCCGTCAACTGTTACGTTACTCATACCTGTGCAAAGTCGATAATCGGTACGTTCTTTGCGCCGACGACTCCCGCTTTATGAACCACTCTCTGACTCCCAACACCGGGGAGGATTTCACGCTCGACCCCCGCGGATTAACCGTCGCGACCCGAGATATCAAGGCGGGCGAGGAGCTCACCGCGAACTACTTCGACTTCGACCAGGAAGCCGCGGCGAAGTTAGCCGCGCTGCCTCAAAGGACTTAAAACCCCTTAGGCGTTTGAGGTTCTAAACTTTTAAAAGAGGCTAGAGTTCTGGGGACTCCGTATGCTAAAGTTTTGGTATCGCTTCTCAAGCGACCCCGCTCTTTTCTTTATCCCCATAATGTTTTTATTTTCCCCCGCGTGCGCGGTTTCTAAAAAGCTGTATGTCGAACGACCCCCGAACCTCAAACCCCCTTCACGCTGAGTATCACTATAACCTCGCTCAGCTCGACCTCACCCTCCCCCAAGGGATCTCCCGACAGGACACCTTTACCGCCACAAGCCGACTCGGCGCGTTCTCGGAGGCGAACTTAAAGAGCATCGGCGACGCCCTCGAGCGGCGCGAGTTCCTCTCCCGCACGGAAGCGGTCGCTCTCGCGCTTGGCTCCTTAAGCGAAACGGAGGTCACCCGCTTTCTCCCCCGCCACGGCTGCCTCCAGCACACCCCGGCGCAGGTCACAGAGTTCTTAGGAAAACTCCACGAACTAAATCACGACTACGGCCCGGCCGAACTCGCCCGGGTCGGAATCCGCTCGATTACACCGAGCGAGATCGAAGCGGCTAAGGAGGTCTCGGACTACGTCGCCCTCCTTCCCCGACTGGGCTACCGCCAAGATAACGTCTACCTCTCCCTTCTTACCCGGGCGGCGTGTCTCGATCCAAAAACAAGCGAGGAGTGGCCGACCGTTGAACTCGCCCACGCCTCACGCACCATCGACCAAAATCCCATCGCGCAGCGAAACCTCCCCATCTGGCAGCGATTCGAGACAGCGGGGGTTACCCCGAGCCCCGACTCGATCCGCCGGATCACTCAGCGGTGGATGCACGATCCCGACATGCACGAGCCGATTTAAAGGGCGGTAGGCCCTATTACTCCCCGGTGAAAAACCCCCCTCGGTGTGGTACGCTCCCCCACGCACAGTAGCGTGAGGTTTATCCACTATGAGCGAGCGTTCCGAATCCTCGGTTATCATCCACGATTTTAAGCCGGCCCCCACCGATGTCATCCTCACCGGCGATCGCCCGACCGGGCCGCTCCACCTGGGCCACTACTACGGATCACTCAAAGCCCGGGTGAGGTACCAGACCGAGTGCACTCAATATATCCTCCTCGCCGACGTCCAAGCGCTCACCGATAACGCGGAAAACCCCGAGAAGGTCCGCACTAACGTCCTTGAGGTGATGCTCGATTACCTCGCGGTCGGGATCGACCCGAAGCTCTCCACGATCTACGTCGCCTCCGCGATCCCCGAGACCGCCGAACTCACCCTCTACTACATGAACCTTGTAAACCTCGGACGGCTCCAACGAAACCCCACCGTCAAAACCGAGATGAAACAGAAAGGCTTCGATGAGGGGGTTCCGGTCGGATTCCTCACCTACCCCATAAACCAAGCGGCTGACATCAGCCAATTTAAAGCGACCGTCGTCCCGGTCGGTGAAGATCAGGTCCCGATGATCGAGCAAACGAACGATCTCGTACGGAACTTTAACCGGATCTATAAATGCTCCGTCTTCACCGAGTGTAAAGCGCTCGTCCCCACGGGGGGCCTCATCCCCGGTATCGACGGCGCTTCAAAGATGAGTAAATCGCTCGGCAACGCGGTGTACCTCTCCGACGACGAAAAAACGGTCGCGCAGAAGATAAAGATGATGTTCACCGATCCAAAACACCTCCGGGTCGAAGACCCCGGCACCGTGGAGGGAAACGTCGTCTTCACCTACCTCGATGCGTTCGATCCCGACACCCTAAAGGTCGAAGAGATGAAAGCCCACTACCGCCGGGGAGGACTCGGCGACGGTGTTGTAAAGCAGCGGCTCCGTGAGGTGCTTGAGGAGATGTTAAAACCGATCCGCGCCCGCCGCGCCGAATTCGCCGCCGATAAAGGCGAAGTCATGAACCTTCTTAAAGCGGGCACCACCCGCGCCCGTGAGGTGGTGGCAAAGACCTTAAGCGAAGCAAAAAGCGC
>JBJOHD010000023.1:0-5235 GCA_046047875.1 Pseudomonadota bacterium
CGGAGTAGGTGGGAGTTATCGTTATCCGAGCGGTCTCGCCCTCAAGACGAGCGCTCCGTACTATGCCCATCTCGATAACGTTTAAGACCGGGATCTCGGGATCCTTTACCTCGAGCAGGAACGGGAACAGCTTTGGATCGATAGGGGGTGTCACCATTTCGCTCCCGGATGTGAACGGGCAACGATCTGCATCTCCGCGAGGAGTCGCCCTAAATACTCGGTGTGATTTCCGGTGCGACCTCCCTTGGCGATCGGAGTGCCTTGGGGGAGGGTGAGCCCTGATTCTTTGAGAAGGGGAAGGACAAGCTTCTCCCACGAGCTCTTAAAGCTTGCAGTTAAGCCGATGAGTTTTTCGTTCGCCAGAAGGGTCTCCACCGTATCCGACTCAAAGAGTTCGTCGATGAAATACCACTGATCTTCAAGCGCGGCCTGCAGGCGGGCTCGACTCTCCTCGGTACCGAGCCCGAGTCGCCGCACCCATTCAGCGCTGTGGCGGAGGTGATAGCGGGTCTCCTTCAGCGACTTCGCTGCGACCGCTGCAAGCTCGGGGAGGGTGCTCTTTTCCAGGGGTTCAAAGAGGTGAAGGCTCAACGCTGCGAAAAAAAACTGCCGTAAAATCGTATAGGCAAAATCCCCCCGCGGCTGCTCAACGAGCAGGAGGTTTCTAAACTCCACGGTCTCGCGGAAGTAGGCAAGGTCATCCTCCGACCGTCCTGCACCTTCGATACGCCCGGCAAGCTCTAGAAACGCCGAGGCCTGACCGATGAGGTCAAGCGCCATGTTCGCAAGCGCGATATCCTCCTCAAGGATCGGGGCGTGTCCACACCATTCGGAGAGACGGTGCCCGAGTATCAGCCGATCATCGCCGAGACGGAGGGTGTACTCGAAGAGCGCCTGCTGGATCTCAGCAGAAAGGTGCGCCGCCGGATTGGTCTTCGGTTTCGCGTCGCTCTCGATCGGGTCGAGGTTTACCGCTAATTCGTTTTCGGTTTCCATGTCTCTTTCGGCGCTTTAAAATTTCGCTGCTTGGGGGGCTCGTGAGCAACGGCCCCCCAGATCGAATCGAACGTTAAAAACCCTTCATCCCCCGGGGAACCTTGTAGAAGAGGGGGTGGCGATACACCTTGTCGTTCGAAGGATCGAAGAACGCACCGTTCTCAGCGGGCGCAGAGGCGGTTATGGCGCTCGCCGGAACGACCCAGATACTTTTGACCTCACCCCGTCGCGAGTACACGTCGCGAGCGGCTTGAAGCGCCATCTCAGCGTCGGCGGCGTGGAGACTCCCCGCGTGTTCGTGGGGTTTCGGCGGGTCGTTTTGAACAAAGACCTCCCAGAGGGGGCCTTGGCTTACATCGGGCTTTTTGTCGCTCATCGAGAGATCTCCGGCAGACAGGTAGGCTTAGGCGGCGGTTCGGGACGCAGCATTTTCCGCGTAGGCCGCCGCAGCTGCGCGAACCCAAGCTCCCTCGTCGTGAGCATTGCGGCGGGCCCGAAGCCGTTCACGGTTACACGGGCCGTTGCCGCTTATCACCTGGTTGAACTCGTCCCAGTTTATCTTCCCGAACTCCCAGTGTCCGGTCTCGGCGTTCAACTTAAGATCGGGGTCGGGGAGGGTGAGTCCCACCGCACGCACTTGGGGTACGGTAAGGTCGACAAACCGTTGCCGCAGCTCATCGTTCGAGCGCCGCTTTACCTTCCATTTGAGAAGTTCTTGAGAGTTCGGTGAATCTTTATCGTTCGGCCCGAACATCATGAGCGAGGGCCACCACCACCGATTCACCGCCTCTTGCACCATCGCCTTTTGGGCGGGTGTCCCGCGGGCGAGGGTAGCGACGCTCTCAAAACCTTGCCGTTTGTGGAAATTCTCCTCCTTGCAGATCCGCAGCATCGCTCGGGCGTACGGCCCGTAAGATGTCTTGGCGAGGGTCGTTTGATTTACGATCGCAGCGCCGTCCACGAACCATCCGATAACTCCCATGTCGGCCCACGAAAGGGTCGGGTAGTTAAAAATACTGGAGTACTTGGCTTTCCCGGTGAGAAGATCATCGACGAGCTCGCTGCGGTCGGCACCGAGAGTCTCGGCGGCGCAGTAGAGATAAAGCCCGTGCCCCGCTTCGTCTTGGACCTTGGCGAGGAGCACCATCTTGCGGCGGAGAGAGGGGGCCCGGGTGATCCAGTTCCCTTCGGGAAGCATCCCTACGATCTCGGAGTGGGCGTGTTGCGAGATCATCCGGATCAGTTGTTTTCGAAATCGCTCCGGCATCCAATCTTTCGGTTCGATCGATTCGCCCCGCGCAATTCGCGCCTCGAATTCGTGTACCTTTACCGCATCGTCCATAGTGTCCCCTCAAGGAACAGGTTTATCATCTCATTTAATCACGTTTTAGCACCGTACCTCAATGCTTGGAAGCAGGGGGTTGTATAGTAAGTGGTTGAGTATTTTCATCAATTAAACCGGGTGGTCGGGTGAGGTGGTGTGGGATCGATCCCGCGGGGAAGGGGTGATGCCATCCATCCGGCGGTGGGGGAGTTACCGACACCGGATGAGGCCGGATAGAATCCGGCCCTCCACATTCACGCACACCCGGTGGTGCCTGCCGGTCGGACAGAGTCCGACCCTCCAATCGATTTGAATCGTCGGTGGTGGTCGTCGGCCGAACGGAGTCCGGCCTTCCAGGGCTGCGGGGGAATATCCGGTGGTGTTTTTCGTTTCTGCGGGCTCGCGCTACGCCGGCCCGTAGACTGCGCGGGTGGCGTCTTCGAAACTCATCGAAAAATTCTTTTCGATAAGACACTTGGTCGCCTTGTAGCCGGCTTCGTCGAGTTTCTCCGCGGCTTTGAACATCGATTGCATATCGTATGAGGCACCTTCGCGGGCGGAGAGGTACTCCTCGACAGCGGTGAGATATCCCATCATGCCGCACAGCTCGGTGTGGCAGTAGATCTTCCCCGCCTCTTGGAGCACGAGCGCTCCTCTCGGGTCGGGCATCACGAGGTTCTCGCATCCCCCGACAAACTTTAGTCGAGGGTTCTTGCAGATAAGCTCTATCGACCCCATGTCGAGCGAACCGCCGTTCGCGTTGAGGCTTAGCGCGTCGATCGGCTCAGTAAGAAACTTTGTCTTCTCTTCGGGGAGATACACCTTAACCCCGAGCGCTTTCAGCTCAGCGACACGGGTCGGATTACCCTCAACAACGACGCACTCAGCGCCCTCAGCCAGGAAGCGCTCGAGAAGGTGTCGGCCGATATTTCCGCACCCGATGAGACCGAGCCGCGAGTTTTTGAGCTCGATACCGAGCGCGCGGAGGGCTCCCCGCACCATGTAAAAATTTCCCTCAGCGGTAGGCTGGGAGGTGTCGGAGAGGATGCTCCCTTTGAAATGCTTATTGAGGTATCCGAGTGACTGCGTCTTTCCATCGGACATCACCCCGTGGCCGAGGTCTTGACCGGTGGTGATGAGTATCCCTGAGGTAGCTTCGAAATGCTGGAAACATTCCACCGCAAAATCGAGGAGTTCGAAATCACGTGCCTCCCCGACCCGGGACCCCGCGCTCGGCATCAAAACGCACTTCCCACCGACGACGCGGTTGAGGTTCTTGATCCCGATCGGCCCCCCGACCTTGATGAGCCGGGACCAGAAGACCTTCTCTTCCATGCCGGTAGCAAGCCCGATCGCCTCACGATCGTTGCTGTATCCCGGTAGGCTCACCCGATTCGCCGGGGCGATCCGGAATCCACCGAGGGAGAGCTTGTTTGACTGCGGTTCTCCGTGGGTACCGATGCTGAAGGTCCAACCGTTTTTTTTATGGGTGTATTTGTACACCCACACATCGATCGGGCAGGTTGGTTCGAGCTTCTTCGTATCTTTCGGTTCGAGGACGGTAAAGTCGACATCGTTCATCGGAGCACCAAAGAGATTCTCAGCCAGCATACGCCACCTCCACAGATGAGACAGCGGACTATGCCATAACCCCCGGGGCTAGTCGATTTGCTGTGAGGCGGCGCCCCGCTCCCCATGTTGGGGGAGGTCCCCTTAACCGTAATGCCGACGAGATGTTATCCCTCCGAAGGGGGATCGATTGTTACACCGGGGTGAGGGTCCGCCTCTCCTTGATTCTTTAACTCAGCGCGCGCCTTATCCACGATACTCCGGCTGCTCCCGGTGCCCATATCGCCCAAGGCGGCTCCGCTGATTCCCCCCGGAAACGGACCACTGGGGGGGAGGTACCCGGCGATGGCGTGATGAGCACCTACACTCAGAGCTCCGGCGAGCGCGGTTGCGCCTACAACCTCAGCCACCGAGTCCCAAATCCCGGTCACAACACCAGCTTTCGAACGTTCATCGAGCATAAATTACCCCTAATCTTTACGGAATTAAGCTTCTGCTTGAGCCGCGAGGATTAAATCAGAGATCGCAAGCTAATGCAACCCTGTTGCATTAGGACGCGAAAGAAAGCACCGAATCCCCTCGATGCCCCGATGTCTTTGACTCGGGCCGAGTTCACGCTCCAGGTCTTTTGCCGATAGTTGGGGTGTTTTGGGGAATGTCAGCGGAGATTCGCGCGGCGGCCTTCGAGAGCGTTTTCCTCTGTTGGTGTCTCGTGGCACGGGGCGTGGCAACCAAGCTCCCGCCGAGCAGCCTCGATCAACCGACGACTCGATCCGGTTCCCATGTCACCGATCGCGGCCCCGAGGTGACCGCCGATAGGGAGGTGCCGGTTTATCTCGTTTGAGCGACTTGCGAAGGAGGCGGTCGCGAGACCGGCGATAAGGAACGCGATGCTCAGACCCTCCCCCTTCGGGGAGAACTGCTCCGACGGGATCCGATCTTTATCTTTGGCTAGCTGTACCACTGGGGCGCTCCCTTTAACTTGAGA
The DNA here is from genome assembly GCA_046047875.1 of Pseudomonadota bacterium. Classification (GTDB taxonomy): domain Bacteria; phylum Bdellovibrionota_C; class UBA2361; order UBA2361; family UBA2361; genus JBILDU01. The sequence goes on from JBJOHD010000023.1 coordinate 4,878, forward strand.
TCGTACTCCTGTCGGCGCTCCCACTCAATTTCTGAGGCATGGGGCGGTGGTGTTACGCCCCGAGGAGGGAAAGCTCCTTTTCTAGCTCGGTGACCGCGTTTTTTGATTGAACGAGCCGTTCACGCTCCTTCTCAACGATCTCCGGTTTCGCGTTCGCTGCGAACGCTCCCCCGAGTTTCTGCTCAAGATTTACGATCGTGCCCCGATTCAGCTCGAGGTCCTTCTCCAGCCGTTTGCGGTAATTCTCCTTACCCTCGACCTCGCACACGACCACCCCCCCTGAGAACGGGCGGCGAAGCGCGAGTTCTGCGGGAATATCCTCGGCGAGGCAGAACGTTACCCGCGCGAGCTTTTTAAT
>JBJOHD010000024.1:0-6986 GCA_046047875.1 Pseudomonadota bacterium
TAATATTTTACGGAAATACTATGCGGGACACGGCAAGGATCGGCTGAAAGTCGCAGCGATTAACGACCTCACCGATGCCCAAACCCTGGCCCACCTCCTTAAGTACGACTCGGTGCACGGACGGTTCGACGGCCAGGTGGAGGTCAGCGACAACAAGATAACGGTGAACGGCGATGAGATCCGAATCTCCGCTGAAAAGGATCCCGCGGCGCTCCCGTGGAAGAGCCTGGGAGTGGAAACGGTACTCGAATGCTCCGGGGTTTTTACCAAGAAGGAGAAAGCGGCAGCCCACCTCAAAGCGGGTGCACGCAAGGTAATCATCTCCGCCCCCTCCCCCGATGCTGACGCTACGTTCGTGGTTGGGGTCAACCACACGGAATACCGCCCGGACACCCATAACGTAGTGAGCTGCGCCTCGTGCACGACAAACTGCCTCGCACCGGTGGCGAAGGTGCTCCTCGAAAATTTCGGGATAGCTCGCGGTTCGATGACGACGGTGCACTCGTACACCAACGATCAGAACATTCTGGATCTCCCCCATAAAGATCTGCGACGCGCCCGTGCGGCAGCGATGTCGATGATCCCCACCTCCACCGGCGCGGCGAAAGCGCTGGGGCTCGTGATCCCGGCGCTCGCCGGAAAGCTGGACGGATTCGCCATCCGGGTACCGACCGCCGATGTTTCGGTCGTAGACTTCGTGGCCGAGGTCGAGCGTGATGTCACCGTGGAGGAAGTAAATCGCGCCCTTCGGCAAGCAAGCGAAAATTCGCTCAAAGGGGTACTCGGCTTTTCGGCGGAGCCCCTCGTCTCGGTTGATTATATCGGTTCAACCGAATCATCGATCGTTGATTCGCTCTCGACTATGGTGATTCAGAAGCGTCTTGTGAAGGTTGTCTCGTGGTACGATAACGAGATGGGCTTCTCGACGAGGATGCTCGACCTCGCCGGATTTATGGCAGGGACCCGGTAATCCTCCGGCGCCTCTTCGCGGGATTCAAAACGATGTCGGCACCATTTGATCGGCTCCTCGTCGGCAACTGGAAGATGAACCTCTCCTCTGAGGAGGGGTGTCGCCTCGCGGAGACGGTTGCGGCCCGCTGCCAACATCTCAAGCGAACCGAGGTATGGCTCGCTCCCGCAGCGGTGATGCTCAAGGCTGTGGCTGCTGCGGCGGCGGGCTCCCCGGTTCGGGTGGGTGCGCAGAACGTGTGCGGTGTCGCCACCGGCGCTTTTACCGGGGAGATCTCGGTGACTATGGTGCGAGAGTGCGGCGGGAGTTTCGCTATTATCGGGCACTCTGAGCGTCGCCATCTTTTTAACGAAGAGCCCGATCTCGCTGCCGGGCGGGCGCTCGGAGCCCTTGCCCAGGGTCTCCCGGTTATCCTCTGCGTCGGAGAGACCGCTGCCGAACGGGCCCGGGGAGAGGCGGCCGCGACCCTTAATCGCCAGCTTGAACCGTTCCTTGAGCAGTACAACCCGGCTCAGCGCGATTCCCTTGCGGTGGCGTATGAACCGGTATGGTCGATCGGCACCGGAAAGATCCCCGAGCTCGATGATATCAAAGCAGCCCACGCAGAGATCGACCGGCTCTTCGAAGCGCACGGTATCAAACGCCCCCGGATCCTCTACGGGGGAAGCGTTGCGCCGGACAACCTCGCAGCGATCCTCTCGATCGAAGAGGTTGACGGCGCGCTCGTGGGAGGCGCGAGCCTCGACCCCCAAAAATTCGGGGCTCTTATCGATATCTGCGAAAAAGCGTAAGGGGGGATCCCTCTTACCTACTGGAGAGCCGCCGCACCCTCCACGAGGACCCACCCCCCACGAGGACCTAGGCCAAGCTTAAAAAGTCTCGAATATACGGTTCGACGAGCGCCCTTCGATATCACCTTGCGCGAAATGAGCATCAAGCCGCCGATCGATCTCACGGGGATTAAAAAGACTCGGTGTGGCCATCACATTTCTGAACGGCAGGAGATACCCGCTCTGGTTGATCTCTTCGAGTTTGCCCCACGGATACTGCATCGCCCGCCCGTAGAAGCGGTAGGTCTTCTCGAATTTCTCCCCGTCGACCCCTTCTACCACGAAGGTCCAGTCCTGGCGGCCATCGAGGACCGGGGTCTTAAACAACCGATAGTCGGTGTCACTGTCAGCTTTTGGCAAGCCGATGCGTCGGCGAACCTTGCCGTTTGCGCCGATGATCTTGATCGCTTTCGCGTCCTTCCCCCGTACGTACCCGGTCGCGACGACGTTCACCCGCTCCTGCTTTTTGCCGGCGGTGTCCGGACGGCGGTGCATCACATAGAGCGAGGACAAGGTAAGTTGCGGATCGAACGGCACAGTGTAATTGACCTCGCGGGCTCCAAGGCGGGTCGCCTCGAACACCGGCCCGAGCGATATCTGCGCCCACGCGAGATAATCGCCCCGGTCGATCGGCTCCCGCGACATACTCCGCGACACCGCCAAATCGAGCCGCTCAAGGTAGTGAATCACCTCTTCCGGTCGCATGAGCTTCGGCGACTTCGGATCGAGCGCGGTGCCGATCCCACTCGCAAAATTGAAGAGCGCGTAGCGGGTGTTCGGACTGCGCGGACCCAGCTCCTTCGCCAGCTGCAGCGCCGCACCTCGTGCGTGCCGAAGTGCATTCGCCGACCGCTCCGACTGAATCGCTGCCCACGAGAGCTGAAGCTCTCCCAGCTCCTCACTCACGACTCCGGGCTCGCTCGATTCGGCTTTCGACTCTTCATCGCTCGATCGAAGCCCGAGCATGTCAGCCGCTATCGGAAGAGCTACCCGCGCCCGCCCCTCGCTCCCTGTATCGAGCAGCATTAACACCTCATCGAGGGGAGAAACCGCCCCAGATGCCGCAACCGCTCTACGGGGAGCATCTCTCGATTCCGGTATCGCCACGACCTCGGTCGCGGCCGCTTTTTTCGGGGTTCCGGCGCCGGTGATCGCCCGCTGAAGATCGATTATCTCAGGGAGAAAAAACATCGCGAGTACGCCGGCGGCGATAAGGAGCAGCACCACCACATTACTGCGGTTAAAGGTGGATAAGCTCATCGATTTCGCTATTGACGACAAACGTACTCTCCGCTGCTCCGGGGGCGCGGACATCGCGCCCTCAGCTCGATTCGATAGAACCGCGAGAAAACCGTTTGAAGATGTATTTCGGGGAACCTGCCTGACGACTCTCTCTATTATAGAGGGCTTCCCCACCCTACGCAAACTACGAAAAACACCACAACCCTATGAGATCACTCAACATCCTCCGGTGAGAAGGCCATGATATCGTTCATGAAGCTGGTCACGATGTAATCCACCACATCCTTTACCGATATCATCCCTAACGGAAGCCGATCCGCACTCACGACCGGGATGTGCCGGAATCCCCCCTGGGACATCAAACTGAGGGCAAAAGCGATACTCGACTCGGGGAGCTCCGCCACCGGATCTTTCGTCATAAAATCGCGGACCGGGCGCCCCTTGTTCGTCTCAAAGTTCTCCACCACTTTCAAAATACAATCGCGCTCACTGAAGATACCGGTCAACACCCCGGCCTCGTTCGTGACGAGTACACATCCCACTCGATTATCGCGCAGAACCTTAAGAACTACCTCAATCGGCTCTGTTTCCGGCACCGAGATCGCCGCACGGGGTTCGAGGATCGAGAGACTCTGACACAGGAAATTCGAATCAAGGACACCGAAACGGCGCTCGAGAGCGTATCGAATCGAAGCGTTGACCTCCGGTAACACCGAGGTCGTCGTTGCACGTTCTTTATCTTGCGTCATTTCTTTTCAGCCTCCAACGCTCCACCAGCCGGTGGCACAACACACACCAGACCTTTTAATGGCCCCACTTCGAACTGGTCCCGATCGAGCACGTAATCAACCGAGCCTGGCCCTGCGAGGGAGTCCTTCGGTTCGAACCGTTTCTCCCCCGCTTCGATCGTCGTACCGGTATACAGCCACGCTATGTAGTTTACCCGAAATGTATCGTTCACCCGAGCATTTTCGAGCATCTTCGTCTTTTTTGCGAGCAGCTTAAGACGAGCATCATCGAGCTCTTTTAGTTTCCCGAGGAGCTTCATCATCTTAGATCGGTGGGGCTCGCGCAGGAGTTGGATCCTCTCCGGGGTAACCGCGAGCGGGCCGAGGTGGAGTTTCACGAGTTTTATGCCGTTCTCAATCGTCGCCAGATTTACGACGATCTTGGAGAACTCGGTACTCGTCTCGACATCGCTGCATAAAATCAACACCGTCTTCTTGCCCGAATCGTTTCCAAGAAACCGTCCCTCGACACCACAGACCGAATACACCTCCCCTCCTATCAGGCTTCCCTGGGTCGCCATCACCGCTGCTTGAGTGCGGAAACGACAATCGATCGCTTCGCGTTGGACCGTGATATTTCCCACAACTTCGGCACGAACGTCTTGCGCGACTGCCAGGGTCAGGTTCCCGCCGCATACCACCTGAGTTCGCTCGCCGCCGAAATAAAACCCTTTGACGGTGATATCACCCTTGAGACTCCACAAACTACCGCCGTTGACACCTCCCCCGATCTCGATGCCGTCCCGCGCTTTCACCGAAAGTCCGGGGGCAACATCACCCTCAATCTTCACCTTTCCGATGAAGTCGATGTTTCCCAGATGCGGCCCGAGGTCTCCTTTGATGACGAGTTCGCTCTTTATCACAAACCGACCGTTCTCCTCGGCGAGATACCCATCGCCGTCCGCCACGATCGTCTGAAACTCCTCCCCGTCGTTCGGCGGCATCAACTTCACCGACACATCAAGGTTAGCGGTCGCCGGTTTTCCCGGGGCGGCGGGGAGTGCGTTCCCCAGCGCATCTTTACCGGAGGTACCCGGCTTCGGTGGATAGACACGGCCGAGTATCTGCCCCTTGGTCACGTTGTCGAACAGATGGAGATCCCGAAAATCGGCGTACCCTCGCTTGTCGATCTTTACCGAACCCCGGTCGCTAAATTTTTTGACGAGGAGGACGAGTTTTCCGTCCCGTCCGGGAATCGGCATCGTCCCCTTGGCGATAAGTCTTTCGGTGACAGGCTCGCCCCGATTGAGACACGCCACGATATCGTCGATGACCCCCACGATGACATCAGCGAGCGGCGCTTTCTCTCCGATTATCTTGAGGAGATCGTCCCGCTGAAAGCATACCTCAGCGGTCCGCTGGGCGTTGATAAACAACTTGAGTTTGTCGGGACTAAGCTCTCCCGCGAGCGTCAGACCTTGCAAATCGACGGTGAAGGTCGGCGCCATCGATGACTACCTCCGCTCCCCCGAACGTTTGCCGGGCTCACTCATACTCGCCCCGACAGACAGTCATCCCAATGGCTCCGCGCTCCGTGATGGAGCCGCGCACCCACCCGAGTCACTACATGCATCGCGAGGTAACATGCCCCCCGGGCGGCATCGAGCGCACCCACGCCGTGGGTGATTCCGTAGAGAAAGGCTCCCGCGAACATATCACCCGCACCGGTGAGATCACGTGGAACACACGGGAAGGCAGAAACCGAGCCTTTGACCCCGCCGAAGTGAACGAGCGCGCCGTCCCCGCCCCGAGTTACAACGACGCCCGGAAGCTGTTCGGAGAGCGCCTCAAACGCGCTCTCCGCGGTTCCACGCCCGGTATACGCCATCGCCTCAGACTCGTTTGTAAAAAACAACCCGGAACGCGTCACTGCATCACGCAGCGCATCCCCGAAACCGCTCACTACCCACGCCTCTGAGCAGGTGACCGCCACCCGCGTGTTGTGACGCTCCGCCAGCTCCACAGCGCGCCGAATCGTCGGCTGTCCGTTTCCGGGATTGCTAAAGAGGTACCCCTCAAGGAACAACCAGGCTGAATCGCGCACGAGATCCTCCTCGACGTGATCGGGGGTTAGTGCTGCCGCCGCCCCCAGGTGGGTGCGCATCGTTCGCTCAGCGTCGGGGGTAATAAGGGCCACGACCGTCCCGGTATCCTCTGAGGTTTTAACCGCTCGATTGAGCCGTATCCCGAGATCATCGAACTCACGCCGATAGAACGCGCCGTATTCATCCTCACCGAAGGAACCGATGAATCCTGCGCTCCCCCCAAGCTGCGATACCGCAATGATCGAATTCGCCACCGACCCGCCGCTCGCCATCACCGGAGAGCGATCACGAAAACGGCGCATCAACTCGCGCTGCTCCGGTGAATCAACCAAGCGCATCGTGCCCTTCTCAAACTGGAGCCCGGCGAACTCCCCCTCCGAAACCTCGAGAAAGATATCGAGAAGACCGTTACCCAGACCGCACACATCGAGACTCTTCATAGCGCCCTATCGAAATTGAGCCCCTCGCCGGGGCGTTTCCCTCAACTATTGTGACAGATGCCGAGGAAACCGGCTACGGGGCACCGCTCCTCGATAACCGAAATGCGCCCCCGGACTCTACGGCCTTCATTGGACATCAGCTGGCACGACTTTTTTTCACGTATCGACCCGACCTATTCGTGCGCAGCTTGCCCAGCCGAAACAGCGGCTTTCTGCTGAAAGGGAGCAAGCACCGCCGGTAGCAGCTCTGAAACATCAAAAAAATCGGCAACCCGACTCATTACCTGGTCAACGACCGTATCGGGGCAGCTCGCTCCCGCCGTGATGAGGATATCCAGAGGCGACTTCCCCTGCGGGAGCCAGCCGGAGCGCTCTACGAGCGACGCGGAATGAAGGTCAAGGCAGCGAATCCTCTCCGGAGAGAGCAGCTCCTCTGCGTCCTTAATGTAGAACGTCGGAAGATGCCCCTCTAATATCTCTACGAGATGGGAGGTATTCGAGGAGTTGTATCCACCGACCACGAGCGCTATATCGCCCCCCGCTTGAAGGAGTCCGAAAACCGCGGTCTGATTTTCTGATGTCGCGTAGCAAAGGGTGTCACGCGTATCGGCGAAGTGGTTCCCAATCACCGCCTCCCCGTACCGCGTCTCCATCGCCCGCCGCAAAAGATC
>JBJOHD010000025.1:0-21106 GCA_046047875.1 Pseudomonadota bacterium
GGGGATTGTGAAGCGGATCGCCGATTTCGGCGCGTTCGTTGAGATCCTCCCCGGCACCGACGGACTCGTGCATATCTCGCAGCTCGCCGATGGCCGAGTAAATCGCGTCACCGATGTCGTCCAAGAGGGGGACGAGGTGCACGTGAAGGTGCTTGAAGTCGATCGTCAAGGCAAAATCCGCCTCTCGCTCCGTGAAGCGGTGGCGGAGCTCCGTGAGCAAGGAGTGGTGCGGTAACGTTCCACCGGCTTCGGCAGCGAAGGAAAGGGCCCCGTATGGGGCCCTTTCCTTTTGGCGCGCTGTTAAATCGGTTTAGAGACCTCCAGGCGGCGCGCACCACCGGGATTCTGCGAACGTGGAGGGCCGGATTCTATCCGGCCGGCGCACACCACCGATGATTCAATTCTAATGGAGGGCCGGATTCCATCCGACCGACGGGGGCGACCGGTGACCGCAACCCACCTCGACACCGTCGAGCCGGCTAAGGTGTAAGCCCCTCAATCAACGACTTTTTTTACAGCTGATAATAGGGTTTAAGAAAAATCGGGGATGCGCCGTTTCGCTCCTGTATGACGATCGTTATCGCCCTGATGGTCGTGTGTCTCGCCTGGTTCACCGCGGTTAAGCCGTGGCGTGAGAATTCCGCTCGCAATGCGCGGCGGGAGATGCTCCGCACGATGCGGCGATTTCAGACGGTCGCCGTTGCGAGATATCACCCCGCTTTCAAAGATTTCCCTGAGCTTCAGCGATTATCGCTCGACGAGGTCGCGCGAATTTTTGACGTTGAGCGAGCTTACCACGAGCTCAGGGTTACTCGCCCCGATCCGGAGCGCTTCTTTTAGCTCCTCTTCATCGAATCCTCGGATAATTTTCCGCCCATCGAGGCGGATAATCGGTATCCCGCCGCCACCGAGCGATTGGTAGAGCGCGATCCCTTTTGAATCGTGCTCCACATCGTAGCGGGTGTATTCGATCCGATTCGATTTCAAAAATCTCTCTAGGTCCCGGCAGTACGGGCACCACGCAGTAACGAAGATCTCGACCGTGGGGGCGTTCTTTTTCGAGGGATCTTCGACCGGGGTGATCGTGCGTCGCACCGCGTTAGAGGCGGAGGGAAGATCGGCTTTTCCCACGCGAGCGAGCCCTAAAATTACCGCTATCCCGGTCAACACAAAGATGAAGCGAGGGGATACGAGCGATTTGGTGCGCATAAATGAATCCTGTCCTGAAGCAATGCCTACCATTCTAAACCGTTTTTTATCCGCCAAAAACCGCGAAATTTTGCTATTTTCGAGGCTTTTTAACGAGGTATGAAACCCTTGCCGCTCGCTAGGGGGGCGGCTTATCATGCGTGTTGTCAAGCGATCCCTCGCGTACCTTAAAAAGGAGAGCTCTCGGTGAAAGCATTTAATAACGTCCTCGAAGCGATCGGGCATACCCCCCTGATTCGGCTTAATAAGATGGCCGACAAGAACTCGGCGACGGTGCTTGCAAAGTGCGAGTTTTTAAACCCGAGCGGTTCGATAAAAGACCGCATGGCGTATCACATCATCTCCGAAGCGGAGAAAAGCGGGATTCTAAAGCCAGGTGGAACGATCGTTGAGAATACCTCGGGTAATACCGGGCTCGCGGTGGCGATGGTCGCGGCCGTAAAGGGGTACCGGTGTATCTTTACGATGCCGGATAAGATGAGTCAGGAGAAGGTGAATATGCTGAAAGGCTTCGGTGCGGAGGTGGTGATCACCCCGACCGATGTACCGGGCGACTCCCCCGACCATTACGTCGAGACAGCGAAACGGATCGCCCGCGAAACCCCGGGGGCATTTTACCTCAATCAATACCACAACAAGCTTAATATCGAGGCCCACTACCACTCGACCGGCAAGGAGTTGTGGGAGCAGACCGATAACGGCAACGTCGATGCGCTCGTGATGGGGGTCGGCACCGGTGGCACCGCATCGGGGGTGGGGCGCTACTTTAAGGAGCGTAAGAGCAGGGCCCGTATCATCGGGGTCGATCCGATTGGGAGTATCCACTACAACTACTTCTACACAAAGACGATGGGCACCCCGCACGTCTACAAGGTTGAGGGGATCGGCGAGGATATTCTGTGCGGTGCGATGGATTTCGATCAGCTCGATGAGATTCGGCAGGTCAACGATAAGGAGTGTTTTGTAGCAGCGCGACGGCTCGTGCGGGAGGAGGGGCTCTTTGCGGGGGGATCGTGCGGGGCGAGCGTTCATATCGCCCTCGAGGTTGCGCGCGAGATGGGGCCCGGGAAGACCGTTGTCGCGGTGCTGACCGATAGCGGCTCGCGCTACATCTCAAAGCATCTCTCCGACGCCTGGATGCGGGATCACGGCTTTTTGGAGAACCTGCCTGAGCTCGGCTACGTGCACGAGATCGTGGAGCATCACCGGCGTCCGGTGAAGACCGCCCGCGCTGATGAAGCGATCGGCGCGGTCATCGACCGGTTGAAGACTGAGGGGATCTCTCAGGTCCCAGTGGTGGACGGAACAGGAATGCCGGTTTCGATGGTCCACGAGATCGATGTGCTCCGGGCGCTGCAGTCGGGCAAGGTGACCTTAGAGACGAAGGTGAGCGCGATCGCCCGTCCGGTGGGGGGGCTTATCTACCCCAAGGCGCGGATCGAGGAGCTCTTTAGGCTCTTTGAGCAGGATCACGTGGCGGTGGTCGTAGAGGAGCAGAAGCTTGTGGGGATCGTCTCCAAGATCGATGTGATCGATTTTATGTCGAGTAAGCAAGGGAAGTAGTCCATGGTGAAAAGTGACCGACCGATGAAGTTCGCGACTGCGGCGATCCACGCGGGGCAGCGTCCCGATCCGACGACGGGGGCGATTATGACCCCGGTGTATCAAACTTCGACCTTTGTGCAGGCGAGCCCGGGGGTCTGTAAAGACAACTACGATTACGCCCGATCGGCGAATCCGACCCGGACGGCGCTTGAGGCGAACCTGGCAGCGCTCGAGGGGGGCTCTCACGGGATCTGCTTTTCGTCGGGGTGCGCGGCGATGTCGGCGGTGCTTCATAGCCTTAAGAGCGGGGACCACGTCGTGCTCTGCGACGATGTGTACGGTGGCACCTTTCGGTTATTCGATAAGATCTTTCTCCAGTTCGGAGTGACCTACACCCTCGTAGACATGAGCGATCTAAAGAAGACCGCGGCGGCGTTTACACCGCAGACGAAGCTCGTGTGGCTCGAAACTCCGACCAATCCGATGCTGAAGGTGATCGATATCAAGGCGGTGGCGGACATCGCGAAGGCGCATAAAGCACTCGTGGCGGTCGATAACACGTTTGCGACCCCGTATCTTCAGAGCCCCTTAAAGCTCGGGGCTGACATCGTGTGTCACTCCACGACCAAGTATCTCGGGGGGCACTCCGACGTCATCGGCGGGGTGCTGGTCGTCAACGACGCCGAGTTGGCGGCGAAGCTGCATTACATTCAGAATGCGGTCGGCGGCGTTCCGGGCCCGTGGGATTGTTTCCTCCTGCTTCGTTCGACGAAAACGCTGCCGATTCGGATGGAGCGGCATTGCGAGAATGCGATGAAGGTGGCGACCTTTCTAGAGGGGCACCGGGCGATCGAGCGGGTGTATTACCCGGGGCTTAAGTCCCATCCTCAGCACGAGATCGCGGCGAAACAGATGCGGGGGTTCGGTGGGATGATCAGCGCGGTGCTTAAGGGTAACCTCGATACTTCGCGTCGTTTCCTGGAACGGGTACAGATATTCTCGCTCGGCGAGTCGCTCGGCGGAGTCGAGTCGCTTATCGAGCATCCGGCTATTATGACCCATGCCTCGATCCCGGCGGAGAATCGGGCGAAGCTTGGGATCGCCGACGGTCTGGTCCGGTTTTCGGTGGGGATCGAGGATGTCGATGATCTGATCGCGGATATCGAACACGGGCTCGCGGGAGCGTAATTTTTTGGGGTGCATCGCCCATTGAAAGTAGGCCTTTGAACACGTTTCAACGCATCGGGGTGGGGTTCGTCGTGGTGTGTGGGCTCATCGCTGCAGGTGGGCCGGAGCGTGCGTGGGCCCAAGGTGAGGCGCCGATCTTTAACCCCGGATTTGAGGAAAAGAAGAGGGCGAGCGCCAAAGAGCGAAAGAAGCTCGTTGTGCCGAGCTTTACCCGGCATATCAAGTTGATGCGGGAGATCTGTCAGGCGATCGCGACGGACGGGCGGCTCGAGGATTTTCAAAAGGTAGCGGGGGCGCAGCCGAACTTCTCCCTCGATTGTCCGACCTGCCGGCCGTTTTTCCGGATCTGGTTTAGTAGTTGTCAGATTAGCGGTACGGGGAATCTAAAGTTCTCGCCCCCAGAGGAGCCCACTCCAACCCCGGTTGAGACACCGATAGCGCCGACCGCGGGGGGGACGACGGTGGAATCGGTCGGTGAGGCAGGGGTGCCCCCTTCGCCCGGGAGCGAGGGCACACCGGGTGGAGATGTTGGCGTGGAGCCTCCAGCAGGAGCGCCGACTGCTTCACCCACCGAGACCCCGGCTCCCGTGGCGGCTGAACCGGTTGCCGAAGAGGAAGAGGACGAAGCAGAGGGAGAGGAGGGGAGTGAGGAAGAGGGGGGGGAGCCTGCCCCGACACCCACACCGACCCCCCGGCCGATCGTACCCGAGCGGGATCCCAATATCGTTGTGCTTGATCTTGTCTCGCGGCTCTTCCAAAGCCTCGCCGATGCCGAGGGGGCGGAGCTCTCTTTGATGGCGGTTGATCTCTTTGTAGCGGAGCTCCGCTCCCCCAGCGGGAAGAGCGAGGGGACGAGGGCGTACTTCGATACCCTGGCGGAGTACATGGTCGCACCGTTTGAGGGGATGAGGGCGGAGCTTGCAGCATCGCTCGCCGCTCACCAGGAGGCGGCTGGCGGCGTAAAGCCCGAGGCTAACGTGGACGAGATGTTCGACTTTTAGCTCCCCCGCTGGGATTGGGGCGTCCCCTTGATTTTTTAACAATCGAAGAGCTCGCTCCCCGCATCAAAAACTCAGCGTTTTATCGCTCCTTCCGTCTAGGGTGTTGGATCTACTCGGAAAGGAGCCCTGGGTTGTGCGTTTTAGTGGCGCTTCGATGGAACCCCTTCTTTCTTCACCTGTTACGGTTGCTGCGACGCTCCGCCGCTTCGCCATTAATCGGCTGAGCGGAAGGGTAGAGCTTCTCTCGCCTAAGGGCGGGGCATTCACCGTGGTGCTCGTTCATGGCCGGGTTGCAGGCATCGAGCAACCGGGGTGGAGCCTTGTGGCGGCGATCCAAACCCGTCTTGTGAACGGAGGGCGGATCGGGGAGCGGTCAAATTTCGCGGCGACAACGATCGATCGGTTATTTCAAGAGCTTCAAGGGGAGACCTCGGACCGTGATCCGGTGGATGAGGTGTTCTTCCGCCGAATCGTGCGGGAGGTAACCCTCGATAAGATCCTCGATGTGGAGCTTTTAAGCGCTTCGGTTCGTGGGACGGGGGAGCTTCAGGGCGATATCTCGCCGAGTTTCTCTCCAGCGCTCGACACCGAGGATCTCCGGTACGACCTCGAGGGTTTTCGAGCCGATGCGAAGCGGTTTCAGAGCATCTTTCCCCCCCGTGCGGTTATCTGCGCCTCCGGTGGTGCTCTGCACCGGCTCTCCCCGGTAGAGCACGGGATCCTCCGTGTTTTAGGGAGCGGGCTCGATGTGGAGACCCTTTTCGCCCGAGCTCTTTTTAGCCGGGTCCGGTTCTATGAGGCTCTTTTAAGCCTCTTTGACCGACGTCTCATCGAGGTGCGCCCGGCGCTTCAGGGGAGGACCTCCGATGAGGTGGCGGAAGCGTTCGGCTCGGTGATCGACGCCGCGGTAGAAGTCGAGGTAGTCGCGCGGGATCTCTCCGCTGCTGCGGCGCTTAATAAGGCTGAGACGACCTTGCTTGAAACCTCGCTCTCCCCCCGTAATATCCTCGCACTTTTTCGCCGCCTCACCGGGGCATAATGAGCGCACGCTCTGTGCTTGCTCGGCGTAGGTGTGACCGGGCGTAGTTATCGAAAAAGCGGGATAGTATGTGATGAGTGGTGAAAGTTACCGCTAAAACCGGTACACTCCCCAGCTGTGTACACCCTTCGGCCGTATCAAGATAAAGCTGTTCAGGCGACGCTCCGCCATTTTCGCCGCTCCCGCGATCCCGCGCTCGTGGTGCTCCCAACCGGGGCGGGGAAGAGTCTCGTCATCGCGGAGCTCGCCCGACTCGCCCGGGGGCGGGTGCTCGTCTTAGCCCACGTCAAGGAGCTGGTTGAACAGAACTACGCGAAGTTCGTTGGCTACGGCCTCGAGGCGGGGATCTATTCAGCGGGGCTTAATCAAAAAGATACCGCCGCGAAGGTTATCTTCGGAAGTATTCAATCTGTCGCGCGGGCTGAGCCCGATTTTTTTAAAGATTTTTCGCTCCTTGTTATCGATGAGTGCCACCGGGTCTCAGGCGAGGAGGGGACGCAGTACACCGAGGTCACCCAGCAGATTCACCGCGCCAATCGAGAGATCTGTATCTTAGGCCTCACCGCAACCCCGTATCGGCTCGACACCGGGTGGATCTACCAGTACCACGTGGCGGGGCATCTTCGTACCGCGGAGGAGCGGCTCTTTAAGCGGTGTATCTTTGAGCTCACCCTTGAGGAGATGATCGGGGCGGGGTACCTCACTCCACCGGTGCAGATCGATGCGCCGGTAGCGAGCTACGATTTTTCAGCGCTGACGAAGGAGACCGGCCGGAAGCGGTTTAGCCTCGCCGAGCTTGAGCAGATCTTAAAAGATCAATCCCGGGTTACCCCGGTGATAATTCACAATATCGTTGAGGTTTCGAAGGATCGACACGGGGTGCTTATCTTTACCTCATCGGTGCGCCACGCTGAGGAGATATTAACCTATCTTCCCCGCGAGAACGCGGCGTTGGTTCTCGGCGATACTCCGTCTGAGGAGCGGGATGCGATCGTTAAACGGTTTAAGGGCCGGGAGATAAAGTTTTTGGTAAACGTGTCGGTGCTGACCACCGGGTTCGATGCACCCCACGTCGATGTGATAGCGATCTTACGTCCTACCGAGTCGGTGAGTCTCTATCAGCAGATCGTGGGGCGGGGCTTGCGGCTCTTTGAGGGGAAGCACGACTGCCTTGTGCTCGATTACACGGGGGTTCCGCACGATATCTTTGCCCCGGAGATCCACGAGCGAAGGCCCCGTGAAGATGCGGTGCCGGTGAAGGTGGGTTGTCCGGACTGTAGTCACGAGAACACCTTTTGGGGTGTGCGGAACGAAGCGGGGGAGGTGGTAGAGCATTTCGGTGATACCTGCCGGGGGGCGAGCGAGGATACGACTACCGGGGGGATCGTACCGTGTGGGTTTCGTTACCGCTTTAAGGTGTGCGAGCGGTGTGATGTGGAGAACGACAGGGGGGCGAAGCGGTGTACGGCGTGCGGTACCGAGTTTAAGGACGACGAGACCCGACTCCGTGAGTGGATCGCGCTTCGAGACACCCATGTGATGCGCCCCGATCAGATGACGTTCGAACGGAAGGTCGATAAAAAGGGGCGGGAGCGCCTGGAGATTCGTTACTACGATCTTAATGCTCAGCACCTCAGCGAGGTGTTTTTCTTCGAGAATCCGAACGACGCGAAGGTGTTCTATTATAATTTTATAAGGATGCACCACCGCACGCCGGGGGTGCGGCTTGAGGTGCGTTCGATCGACGATGCGCTCCGTCACCGCGATAAGTTTCGCCTCCCGCTCTTTGTGCTCGCTCGAAAGCAGGAGAAGTACTGGCGGATTCGGGAGAAACTGTTTCTTTAGAGCGAGGAGAATGACGGTATCTCTCCGGGGTCTTTGCGGGGTACGATCGCATGGATACTTCAGGGCAGCTTACATAGTTTGCCGTAATTTGTGGTCAAGACGGCGCTCTCCGCCGGACCTCTCGGGGAAGGGGGAGCTGCGGGGTTTTTCAATGAATGACGTTTCAGAGTGCCAGGGATGGCTGGACCAATCCGTAGGGAAGGGCCCCTTTTAGCCTTTCCAAAGCATGGAGCGTGCTCTCCGTAGGATAGGATATCCGTAGAAGAGTCGTTCAAGATCGAGTGCGCCTTTCACTCCCGCGGAGTGAAAAACTAACTCAGGACTAGTGGTGAGCATAAATTCGATTACCTTGCAGGTGAGAGAATTTAATGGTCGAACCACTAGATGCGTAAGAGCTTCAGCGCAAGCTCGGGGAGGAGGTTTGCTTGAGCGAGTACCGCTTGAGCGGCTTGCTGCGAGATCCGGTTACGGATGAGGGTTGAGCTCTCGCTCGCGATATCGGCATCGATTATGCGGGAAGCTGCGGCTGCGGAGTTCTCCCGCTCGGCAGCCACGGTTTGAAACATACTGTTTAAACGGCTCATCGCGGCACCCACGTTCCCGAGCTCGGTGGAGATGCGGGTTAAGGCTGCATCGATAGTTGAAAGGGCGCTCTTTGCGTCCTCTTTGGTGGCGAGGGTGACGTACTTTGCGGTGGTGGTATCGGTAGTTGATTGGAGCCATCGGATTACGCCGGAGCTGGAGGATACGGCGTCCGCTACACCGTCGTTATTTAAGTCCCCGAAACTGGTGGGGATCCGCGTAAGGTTTACAGATGTGGTACTGCCGAAGGTTCCATCACCGTTACCGCGGGTGGTAGAAACTATGGAGCTGCTTGAGGAGACGAGGTCGAGGAATCCGTCGCCGTTCATATCGATGATATCGGTTGCGTCAGCTGCGGTCCCTG
Source organism: Pseudomonadota bacterium (assembly GCA_046047875.1). Taxonomy (GTDB): domain Bacteria; phylum Bdellovibrionota_C; class UBA2361; order UBA2361; family UBA2361; genus JBILDU01. The sequence continues at coordinate 8,774 of JBJOHD010000025.1, forward strand.
AATCGAACACGGTGAAGCTCCCATCTCCCCTCGATAAAGCGGTGTTACGGAGGATGATGGGGTCTCCGTCTTGAATTAATCCACTGGTAGCAAATGAAAAATCGCGAAGCCCATCACGGTTGAAGTCCCCCGCCACTAATCCCGATCCATATGAGACCCCGGCAATCGGCTTTGTCGAGGTGAAGCTCCCTGAGCCGTTACCGCCGGCGAACGTTGCTGTAAATCCTGAGCCGTAGACGATGTCGGCTAAACCATCTCCGGTGTAGTCCCCGACATCGAAGCTCATACTGGTGCCGCTCGCGGTCCCGAGCGCCCCCGATATCGAGGTAAAGGTTCCGTTACTCTGACCGAACGCTGCTAAGATCCCGGGGCTATAGGTGGGCGCGCCGCTCAAAGTCGAGGCGAAGAAGAGCGCATCATCCCGACCGTCGTTGTTAATATCGGCGAGCTTAAGGCCCGAAGTGGTCGATGAGGTAGCAAATATCTGCGAACTAACTGAGAGCGTCCCTCCGTTATTTATATACGTAGTGAGGTACGTTCTTGAGGTGCCGCTATTGATCCCCATCGCCACGATATCGGTGTCACCGTCTCCATCGATATCGCCCGCAGCGAGGGTGGAGTTGGTCACGGACACCGCCGTGTTCGTGACCGTATTCTGCGCTCCGATCGCTCCGGTGCCGTTGCCTAGATGATAGTAGAGGGTTGGGTTAGCGGTGTTGGTCGAGACGATATCGTTGTTACCGTCCCCGTTTAGATCAACGACGAGGGTGTCGGTGCCTGTGGTGCCGGCGGTGATCGCAGAGCCGAATGAGCCGGTTCCTTGGGCGCGCTTGAGCCCCGTGGTCAAAGCGGTATCGAGTCCTCCGGAGAGTCCGTAACCTGCTTGAATACGGAGCGAGGTAGTGTTCCCATCGAGGACGTTGATCCCGTTAAATTGGGTCGAGGAGACCACCCGATTAAACTCCTCGGTAAGCTTATCCGACTCCGCTTGGAGAGCGAGCCGCTGAGTCCGAGAGAAAGATCCATTTGCGGCTTGGGTTGCAAGCTCACGCATCCGAATCGAGATGTCCGTGAGCGCTCGGAGCGCACCTTCGGTGACTGAGAGAAAGCTTTGTCCATCGGAGATGTTGCGTGAGCCTTGGGTAAGGACACGTTGCCGGGAGTTGAGAGCGCTCGCGATCGCTAGACCCGCCGCGTCGTCGCTCGCACGAACGATCCTTTGGCCTGAAGAGAGGCGCTCAAAAGTTGAGCTGCTCCGCTGCGTAGCGGCATCGAGCTGCCGTAGCGCAGAGAGGGAAGCGATATTTGAGCCGATGGTGATCGGCATGAGCGTCCGTACTCGGTAAATATATCCTGGTAGTAGTGTCGGGTGGTTAGCCTTACTCCATTCCGTTCCGGCGCTAAGTTTTTATTCGGGAAAATTCCACTAACACCGCGAATGTATTTATAAAAAGGGGGACGGGGCAGGTTTTTTTTAATGTGGGGCTCCGGAGCGGGGTTTAGTTTGCGTCGCAAAAATTTATGGGGCAAAAAAAAATACGGTGATTCCGTAGAGGTGATTAGGCGCACTCTTTGATTCGCGGGTGTGCGCGTTAGCGTCAAAGCTGAGGGTGCAGGGATTAAAATGCGCGCGTCATGCGATCGTCTGCCACCGGGGCGCTGGGCGAACCCCGATGATCTCGACGGCGAGACTTTGACGGAGCTCGGTATTGTAGAGGGGTCGTCCGGAGCGGTCGAGCGCGACGATCAGATCGGAGCACGAGAGGATAGCCGCTTCGTTTTTGATGTAGAGGCGCGCTGTAGCAGCGCCGTTTTTTTTAATCGCATCGAAGGAGAGGAATCCAGGGGTGTTTCGTTTTTGGAGCCGCTCGATGGTGCCAGTGAAGATAGATCGGACGCCGTAAGCGTCTTGAAGACCTTTCCGATCGCTTCTCATGATAAGCCGCCCGGCATCGAGCGTTGGGGTAACGGTGTCGGTCTCGACGGCTCGTTCGAACTCACCCCGGGTGAGGGGGTACCCAACGACGTAAGCCTGTCCTCCTGAGCGGGTGGCGAAGTTACATAAGAAACGCTCCTCCTCCTGGGGTTCAACATTTGCGGTGAGGAGCGCTACCTCGCCCCGGTCGTTCGATACGGCGAGAGGGGGGCGGGGGCGGGGGAGGTCAAAGGGGTGATCGCTTGGAGACCCCCCCCGGGGTGGGGCGCCCACCGATGATGTCGGTGTGGAGGGTAGGCACGCCGAGCGCTGCGGAGAGAACACACGGGGTCACGATCGATTTCGGAGCGATTTCGACCGGCGCCACTCCACGGATTGAGGTGGCAAGGTGCTGGGTGATCGGGTTAAAAGCCTTCGTTGCCGGAGCGATATCTTGGTGCCCCGCTACGGAGCCAACCCCGAAGGGGTGATAAAGACGCCGTTGCCACTGGGGCCAGTGAGCTCAGCGAGGGGCGGCTTCACACAGGTGTCGAAAGGATCGTGACAGATCTCAGCTTACTCGGGGAGGGGCAGCTCTACCGTCGGTACGGACCGACCGTAACCGGATAATCCGGGGCTCGATATCGCTGAGGGTACGGTCTCTCACACCGTTTTCCTATCCGAAGATCTTCTTGAGTTCGCTTCGCATCTGCTCCTCAACAGCCGTCCCATTAAGCCGTTGCTCAACGTCTCGGTTGAAAGCATCTCGTTTAGGTCAGTAAGGTCGGCGCGAGATCAAAGCCGAAGGTACGGGGATTAAAGAGGGCGCGCCCGGCAGCGGTTTGCCACCGTGGAGCTGCGGGAGCCCCGACGATTTCAACGGGTATGCCGGGGCGGAGTTCGGTGTTGTAGAGGGGGCGTCCGGTTCGATCGAGTACAACGATGAGATCGGGGCATGAGAGGGCGAGCTCGTCGTTTTTCCAGACGAGAAGATTTTCATTTTTTACGAAGAGGCGCGCTGTATCAGCGCCGTTTGTTATAACTGCATCGAAGGAGAGGAATCCGGGGGTGTCTCGCTTTTCGATCGTGTCGATGGTGCCGGTGAAGATAGTTCGGACGCCGTAGCTATCGGTTAGGCCGTTGCGGTCGCCTTTCATGATAAGTCGCCCCACGTCGAGCGCAGCGGTAACGGTGTTGGTCTCGATGGCCCGTTCGATCTCCCTTCGGGTGAGGGGATACCCAACGACGTACGCTTGTACTCCGGAGCGGGTCGCGAAGTCGCGGAGGAAGGTTTCTTCCTCGCGCGGCCCCACGTTCGCGGTGAGGAGCGCCACCTCGCCCCGTTCGTTTGCAACGGCGAGCGGGGTACGGGGGAGGTCAAAGAGGGTTATCGTTTCGAGAAAAACCTCCGGGGTGGAGCGCCCACCGACGATGTCAGCATCGAGGGTGGGTACACCGAGGCCGGCGGAGAGGAAGCATGCGGTGGCGATCGATTTTGGTCCGATCTCCACCGGCACCACTCCGCGGATCGATGTCTTAAGGTGCTGGGCGAGCGCATCGAATGCGCTCGTTACCGCAGCGACATCGGCCCGACCGGCGGCGGAGCCGACCCCGAACGCGCTCACAAAGACGCCGGTGTCATCGAAGTCGGTAAGCTCTGCAAGGGGCAGCGCGCTCCGATGCTCGAAGAGGTCGCGGTAGATCTCTGCTGCTTCGGCAGGGGTGCCTCCGCCACCGGTGCCGAAGAACGTGGAGCCGATGATAAGGGGGGCGATATCCCGGTTGAGGAGCTCTTTCATACCGTTCTCCTATCCGAATATTTTAGCGAGGTCCATCCGCATCCGTCGCTCGATCTCGGCAGCGTCGAAGCGGCGTTCGACCGGGCGATTGAGGGTATCACGGGGCCACAGGTTGAGCGCGGTCCAAAACGCTTCGCGGTTCGATACCCGGAAGCTCTCCCAGTTGCCGAGGTTCGGGACGAGGGCTGCAGGGAGGTCGCGGGACGGGCCATCGGCGGAGGCCGCGGGCATCGTGCGGATAAATCCGATCTCACTATTTGCCCCCGGTTTCCCGTACGGAGCACCTTTCCCGAACTCCTTGAACGCGCTCGATTCGAAGCCGTGGTCGGCGGGCTCGAATACAACCGCTTGCCCCGAGATCCCAAGGAGGCGGGGCCAGAGCCCTGTATACATGAGTTGGATCTTGGCGCGATCACGATTATCGCGGCAGTCTGCGCCGGTGAAGCATTCGAAAGCTTTCAGTCCGATTTCGAGCTCGCGGTCAAGGATGGATGTGTAGACGACTTCGATGGTGCCCTTAAAGCCCCCCTCGCGAAGCCACCGTTCGATGGCGGGGGCTCCCCGGGAGGTGTGGAGATCCTTGAGAAGGGGGGCGATGTCGGACGGGGGTAAGTCGACAATCGAGCCGATGCGGCGCGCCCAGAGCGAATCCTCAACCACGTAGACGACCCTTTTTGCGGCGGCGGGGGGTGTACCCACCGTATCGCGGACCTGGTCAAAACGCGGATACCACGAGCGTAACCAACCTTCGAGCGCGCCGGGGGTCCCGAGCTCGCGGCGATTCACGATCAGCTCGCGAACATCGCCGGGGAAGAGGGAGCAGACCCCTCCCAACACCACCGCTTTATCGGTGTTGAACTCCCGAGGGATCTCGGCGCTGATGATGACGTTTCCCCGGCCTTTATCGTACCACCGGCTCTCGAGGGGCAACGTGCCCTTCTCGGGAAGGGTGGTGGGGAGAGCCACGGTGTCGGCGCGACCGGCGTTCAATTCGTTCGCGGCGATGCACCATGCGGCGATACGCTCCGTTGCGGGGAGGTCGGCGCGATTTGCGCGCTCAAAGGGGTCGGGGACCTCGGTTGTGGGGGTGGGGAAAATCGCTCGATCCGGCAGCCGTGCGCCGGCGAGCATTGAGGTAGTAGCTGACGATTCCGGAGAGGCTGCCGATTGGGGAGATTCTTGAAACATAGATCTACTCGACAAAAAACGGGTGTACGGAGCTCTCGTCACCTGGTGGTGCGTGAGACTCGTGCGCTCGAAAACAAACGAACGAAAAAAAGCTATGAAAAGAGAAAAAAAATTGTATCGCCTAGGAACGGCGATGATGGATCGAGTGGATGTGGAAGCGACGGCTGTCCATAGAAAGTAGAGGTATCATCCGAGCTTCCAAGAGTCAAGGGGATGATGATGCCTCGAAAATCAGGCGCTACTCACGACGGTGTTTCTCGAGGGGAGCTCTCCTCTTACTCCCAGTCGTCCCCGCGAAGATCGAGGAAGAAGAGCCCCGCTAGGAAATCGGCGACCTCTTCGACGCAGATTCCGCCGTAGCCTCCGACAAGAAATAGATCGGCACCGAGTCCAAGTTCCCCGGTGCACACCTTTCGGTCGGCGGAGTTTACGTAGAGCGGCCCGACACCGAATTCGTTCGAACTCTCAACGAGGATCGGAACCTCGCGCCCGAAGAGTCCTCCCCGAAATGAGGCCGGCATCATCATACGGTACCCGAGCTGGCCATACTTTGTGACCCGCACCACACCGCCGACCGAGGGGCCGACCCCGAGGTCGAGCCGGAAGATATCGAGGAGATCAGCGACCCGATTTGGTAACCAGAGAAGCGCCGGCTCCCACCACGGGGATGATTCGATCGGTGGAGTTTCGCCTGGCTTGAATTCGGGCCACGGTGCCTTGGGGCTCACCGCGATCGGTTCGGTGGGAGAAGGGGGTGTCTCTTCCGCTACTCCACAGCGGGGGTATGCGAAAAGAAGCAACACCAGCGCGAGGGAGGAAGCTATCTTCGTAAGTCTCATACGGCCACCATGCCACGCCTCGTCCGTGGTAGGTAGTCATCTTGTGCGTCCCAACATTTCCATCAATTAACATCCGGGGGATGACAAATCCTCGAGGCAATCAAATCGCCTCTCATACGCGATCTAAATTTCCGTGCATTTCGCCCTTCAACGTTCGCCCGCAATCGCCCTGGAACCCCAGGATGGGTCCCCAAGATATAGCACGACGCCCACACCTTCCAGATGAGAGTGTCTAAGAGGCTAGGTAGTCAGTCCGCTAGGTGGCGAACCAGTTGACGTTATTAGGTTGTGGAGGTCGATACGCTCCAGGGGGCCATTTGACGTCAAAGTCTCCGGCTTTCCATCTTAGATAGGCTTCTCGACACGCTTCACAAAAAGCGCGATAGCGTTTGATCATTCCGATACGGATTTCTTTATCGACTGCATAAACGAAAATCCGACGTGTCACTCTCGTCGGTTTATAGTTAAGTCGAATCTCCTCCCTACGTAGCCGACTCACCCCCATCGACTTTTTCCCCTCGCGAGAGCGTCGAAGCCGGGCACTCTCTTCATACTCTCGCACCATTGCTATGATCGAACGGTTCGTCTGCTCAACCTCCTCTGAGGTTGTTATTCCATATCGCCTCATCCATGAATTGGGTTTGAGAACCAGTCGATGCGAGCGGACCGCTTTCGCCAGCATCTTTTCGGTGAGCCGAAGGTCCTGTGTGGTGTTGGCCGAGCGGAGGGGGAGGGAGGGTATCATTGGGGCTTGAATCCATCGACAATCTTTCGAGATGGCTCCCTCAAGCTCCCCAGAGTTGGCGAGAAATCCTTGCCATGAGGACACACCAGGGTATTGGTCGATCGATTCGATGAGGTCGGCCCGGGCAGGATTCGCATAGAGATATGCTATTCGCCTCATCACGCCTTCCTTATCCCCGAGGTGGACAACCGAGGTCTCGTTGCTTCGCCAGAGATTGAGGTGATCTAATCCGAGGAGTCTCTTTACGGCCTCCGTCAATTGCTTCTGGACTTCACCATAGAAGCGCTTACACTGCTCGGTATCTTTCGCCTCGATGATGATATGCGCATGATTCGCCATCCAGATGAGGTGGTTTATCACCACTTTCATATCTCGCTGTACTCGCGCGAGTATCCCCTCGAGGATAAGCTTCATGTAGAGGGTGCATACGAAGGGGAGGCCAACCCCAGTTCGCATACATACTTCGTACGGTTCGTTCGATAGAATATTTTTACGTGGTCGTCCCATACTGACTGATTCGAAAAAACGGACTCACCGTTGCCGAAAATCGGCATTTTTCTGCCCTTTTATTGCGGACTAACTGACAAGAGTTAAGCAATCTTGATGCTTAGCTAGTTGGGACGTACCAGCGGGGGGGACGTACCAGCGGGGGGGTTATAGGAAGACGCGGGTAATCGCGGTGTTTTGTTCGTTGAGTTTGAAGCCGGTGACGAAGGAGAGGGTGGTGAGGTGGCGGTGAACCGCAGCTTGGAGTCGTCCGGTGCCGTAGCCGTGCAGGATTTCGACTTCAGCCATCCCAGCGATGAGCGCCTCGTTCAGGTACTCATCAAGTTTCCTCATCCCCTCCTCAACGGTGAAGCCGTGGAGATCGAGTCGAGCCGGGAGTTTTCGGTTTCGCTCCGGGAGATCTATCATCCGTTTCGGCACACTCGGAGCTTTCGGTGCCTCGCTGGGAAGGAGTTCGCTCTCCTTAAGGTTGAGGCGCAGATCGCCTAACAACACCGTGTACGAGCCGGCGCGTGGAATCGCGACGACCTGCCCGGTTTTTTTGAGCTTCTTGATAAAAACGAACTGCTCCACCGAGAACCCCATCGCCGCCTACTCCTCAAGCTGAAGGTGAAGGGTTCGCCCTGCGACCTTGAAATCGGTATCGCTCCGCTCGTACCGCAATAGGCATTGATGCGCGGGCGGGGACAATCGAGCGCTGCGCTCACTTTTTAGCCGGTAAGCGATCTGATGGACTGCGGTTGCTGGCACGGTTTGAGGATTGAGGGAGTCAGGAAACTCCACACTCCCCTCCGTGGACTTGAGCCTCTGTGGGAAAACGAATCGCTTCACCGAGAACGCCATCGCCGCTTACACCTCACGCTGAAGCTTAATTTTCTCCCCAGCGATCTCGATCTCGGTGTCGCTCAGGGCGTGCCGCATGAGGTGTTGGTGCGCGGCGCGAGAGAATCGCGCACGGTGCCCACCTTTTACCCGGCAGTAGATCTGGTGAGCCGCCCCCACCGACAGGGTTTCAGGCTCAAGCAGCTCGGTCGTCCCGTCAAATAGGGTAACCTGCCATCTGTCTGGAGCTTCCAGAATCTCGGCAACGAAGTATGCGGTGTCGTCGAGGGTAAAATGAGCCACTCCAACGCCGATCTTCACCATGTATCGTTGCGCCGTTTCATCCCATACGATCGAACGGTGAAAGAGCTTCATAAGCTCGGGATGTGAAAACGGAGTACCCTCGTGCCACCATTCCCCGGTTGCTGAAAGCCTCAGCGAGCCCTCCATGTACGCAGTGTAGTGGGGGAGCGACACCGCTTAAACCGCTATCTTAACGAGGTGATAGTTCTTCTTTCCGGTACGCAGGACGAAAAGTCGCGCCCCGCTCTTCACCCCGGTGGAAACGAGCATCGAGGGGTCGGTTACCCGCTCGTTATTAAGGTACACCCCGCCGCTTGTGATGAGTCGCCGCGCCTCACCCTTCGAGGGAAGCGCTTTTGAATTGACGAGCACATCGATGATCGTAAGCGCGGCGAACTCCGCCGACGTCACGGTTGAGGAGGGGACGTCAGCGAAGATCTCCTCGAGCTGCCGCTCAGAGAGCCCCTCAAGCGAGCCGCCGAAGAGAACCTGTGCGCTCCGCTTCGCGTCCTCGGTCGCCTCTGCGCCGTGGATAAGGGTCGTCACAGCATCTGCCAGCGCCCTCTGAGCTGCGCGTTCTCCCGGTGATTCCTTTGTTCTCACCTCAAGCCCGTCGATCTCCTCTTTGGAGAGGAAGGTGAAGATCTTAAGGTATCGCACCGCGTCTGCGTCGGGCACGTTTAACCAAAACTGGTGAAACTTAAACGGGCTCGTGAGCTCGGGGTCGAGCCAGACCGCGCCCCCCTCAGATTTTCCGAATTTCCGTCCCTGGCTATCGAGGATTAGGGGAGCGGAGAGCGCATACGCTTCGCCTTGCACCTTACGGCGGATAAGTTCGAGCCCCGCAGTGATGTTCCCCCATTGATCGGAGCCCCCGAACTGGAGTTTGCAGTTCTTCGTCGTATAGAGGTGGAGAAAATCATACGACTGAAGCAGCATGTAACTAAACTCAGTGAACGAAATTCCGTCCCCCTCGAGGCGGGCCTTCACCGAGTCTTTCGCCAGCATGTAGTTCACCGTGAAGTGCTTCCCGATATCGCGAAGAAAATCGAGCAGGGTCACGTCGCGGGTCCAGGCATAGTTGTCGACGAAATCAGCTGTAAGACCGATGCGCTGTAAAATCGCTCCGACTTGTTTCGATATCGCCGCGACGTTCGCATCCACGACTACTCGTTCAAGGAGCTGTCGCTCCGCGCGCCTGCCCGATGGGTCACCGATCGAGCCGGTCGCCCCGCCGAAAAGGAGGATCGGCTTAAGCCCCGCGCGCCCAAGGTGGATCGCCACGATAATAGAGACGAGGTTCCCGATGTGGAGGCTCTTGGCGGTGGGGTCAAAGCCTACGTAGCAACCGTCTCCCGAGGCGAGTTTCTCTACCCCCGCCTCATCGGAGATATCTTGAAGCAGTCCACGCCACCGCAGCTCTTGAAGGGAGACCATACCTTAACACCTTGAAAGGATTGCCTGCGGGGCCATACTACCACAGCGTCTCCAACTGTATAGATTTCCAATGAAAATTTCGCGGCCCGGCACCTGAGGAGGCCCCACGTTGACCGGGGCAAGCGCTTGAAGGGGTTGGTGTTTTAGGGCATAGTACCGGAGCTTAGACGTAACGTAAGGCGTTTTTAGTATGGCCAGAGTTCAAAAAGAGACCCAGTTTCTCGTTTCCTCCGCCGGCACCGGGTATGTGTACGCCCACCGGAAGAACAAGAAGAAGTTCAAAGGTGAGAAAAAGCTTTCTTTGGTGAAGTTCGATCCGATCGCGCGGAAGCACGTAAAGTTCGAGGAGTCATCGAAGCAAAAGGCGCTGAAGCGCGGTAAAGCAAAGCCGGCGGCGAAGGCCGAGGGCGCGACCGAAGCTCCGAAAGCTGAATAGGTGAGGTTCGGGGTATGGGCAACCCAGCCGCCGAACAGACCTCATCCGCCGCTTCAAGCGGCGCCTCCTCCAACGGCGCACCGATATCCGGCGCACCGTCCACTATAGCTTCGTCTGGAGCCCGGGATACCGCAGCGCCGGTCGCCGCGGTCAATCCGCGACCCCTTGATGGTTTCGCTCATCCTGCGGAGACGGTGGTATGGTGGAGCGGGTTCGCTCTTGTAAACCTTCTCACGTTTCATCTCCTCTCCCGTCACGTCCCGTTTATAGCCGAAAAGTTCGTCACCTCATCAGGCGCTCTCGCTGCGGTTGAGGGTGGATTAAGCGGTGTGTGCGCGGTGGCGCTCCTCGCTGCGTGGGCGTGGCTCGACCTTCCGAGCGGTTGGCGCTCGTTAAAAGGGGGCTCGCTCACCCTACCGTTGATGCGTTTTCTCGCCGTGGCGAGCTCTGCGGTGGGGGCGTTCGCGCTCGCCCATTCCGGGGTTCTCGGGGCTGGAGCAGATCTTTTCCAGGTTCTCCTCTTCCCATTAGCAAGTTTCGTCCTCGCGCTGCATGCTTTGGTGTGTGGATACGCATCGCAGTTTGTTGGTCGCCACACCGGGGTGCGGTTCGAGGAGCAGATTGGGCTCGTTAATCTGGTGCCCCGTCACGGACCGGTTGGCTCGACCGAGGTTCACGACAAGATGGTGCGGCTCGCCGAGCTGCAGTGCGGGGATCTCATCCGGTTGAAGCGGGGGCAGATCGTTCCGTGTGATGCGGTGGTTGAGCAGGGGATCTCCGAGGTAGAGGAGGTTCGCTTTTCGGCGTTCCGTGATCTCCGCTTTAAAGGCGAGGGACAGCGGGTTCATGCCGGCTCGATCGTTCGCAGTGGTGAAATTTTAGCGCGGATCGAGAGTTCGCTGAGCGACGCGATCATCACCAATTTTACCGAGGTACTCGATGGCGTCATCCGCCGCAATCCGGTTCCGGAGCGGTGGGAATCGCTGGTCCACGCCCTGGTTCTCTTTCTCGCGGCGTCGGCGGGTATCTATTTCTTTAGAGCGGGGGCTCCCGCAGAAGTGGTCGGTGGTGCCGTGGCGGGTGTCCTCGCCGCTGCATTGTGGGTCGATCTCCTTGCCTATCTCCCCCTCCTAAGGGGGATCGCCGTTACTCGGTCGTTCGAGCGGGGGATCTTATGCGGGGAGCCCCAGCAGCTTGATACCCTCGGAAAGGTGAAGAGCCTCGTTATCGATCACTCCCCGGAGCACCGCGTCGATGTATTTCGGGTAGCAGATTTTACTATCTTCGATGAACGGCTCGACGCCCCTCAGCTCGTCTCTGCTCTTCTTTCGATCCTGGGACGAGCGAACGACGGCTTTGGTGTGGCGGCGGTTGAGTTCCTGCGGGGACGGGTGAGCGACCCGATGCTCCATGAGGTGCGTGATTATTGCGACTATCCCGGTAAAGGGCTCTCCGCAGTCGTAGCTGGAGCTGAGTTCAGTATCGGAAGTGAGCTGTTCCTTATCGAGCGGGGTGTGCAGATACAGACCTCCGAGGTGGAGGAAGGGATCGAGGGAGAGCTCGTCTACGTTGCCCTCGGGGAGGAGGTAGCAGCCCGTTTCACCGTGCAGAGCGCTTCGAAGCACGAGTCGCCAGCAGCGATGGATAAGTTGCATCGCCACGGTGTACGCCCCCTTTTGATGACCCAGGCGTCGCGTGAGACCGCCGATGCGGTAGGTAAAGAGCTCACCCTTGAACTTGCGCAGATAACCGGGGGGCTTTCGGTGGAGCAGTACGTTGATCGGCTTAAGAACGTGGCCCCGGTTGCGCTCGCATGCACCCCAGCGACCCCCGTTGAGGTGGGGCGGGCGGCGGCGATTCGTCTGATGGGGTTCGACGAGGTGCGATTTAATCTCGATCCGAAGGCGATCACGGTGTTCCGGCCCGGACTCGCGCCCCTGGTTGAGGGGTACGATCTCGGTCGCGCGCTTGTGCGCTCGTTGATGTTTGGACGGTGGGGGGGCCTCCTCTTGGGTCTTCTTACCCTCGCTGCGGGGGTTCTAACGGCGAGCCCTCTCCTCGGATTTGCGCTCGCTCTCGTCGCTCCGGTGTACCTTATCGGCGCTGCGGCGGTCATCAGGCGGCGGGTTTAGGCCGCTCCCGACGCCGGGGAGGGACATTTCGCCCCGGTATTTTAATCAGAAACATTAGACCTTTCGGTTAGTTAAGCCCAGCGTGTGGGCGCTTCCGAACGTCTATTCTAGGAGGTGGGGGCTCGCCAATTTTTTGACACCTTTTTCAGCGCCCCTGGCGTCTTATCGGTAGAGGGCAGCAGTAAGAGCCCGAGGAAGCGATAGGGAGGC
>JBJOHD010000026.1:0-9556 GCA_046047875.1 Pseudomonadota bacterium
ATATTTCGTCTTTAACAAAACCAGATCAGCATTCCGCTCGAGGAACGCGCCCGCTTCCAGCGCCATGCGATCGAAACCTTTCAGCTCGCTCTTAACCCCGTACCCCGCCGTGATAGCAAAACCGAGGAGCCACACCGTTGTAAGCGCAGCACCGAGTCTCATCCGCGATCCATCGGCTGGTGGAGAGAACCCGATCCAGCACTGAATCAGGATCGCGGTGAACGCTGCCACTCCGACACCATACCGATGCGCCCCGATCCAACGCTGGATCACTACCGCTCCGGGATAAGCTGAGAGATCGAGTTCCACAAAAACCCATACGCCGACCAGAACGAGCAGCACCGTCACGGTCAGCACCCGCGCCCCCACCGAGAAAGCTCGCGCCCACCCCGCCCGAGCTCTATCGCTCAACGCCTCGTACCATTCGACGAGATGCAGCCCGAGAAATATCGCGAGGCCGGGGAACAACGGCAGGAGATACGAGTGACGCTTCCCCGATGCGAGGGAGAGAAACCCCGCCCCCACGAGGAACCATACCGCCCCAATCCACCGCATTCGATCCCGCCGATCGGCGAGGTCCGTATAGGCACTCCCGGGATACCTCCGCCAGACCCGGCAGCCGAAGATGAGCGCAAGGAGCGACCACGGCGCGGCACCTCTCAAGAACGATTCAAGGTAGAACCACGGGGGCTCGTTATTCATATGCTCAGCACCGGTGAAGCGCTGAAGATTCTCAAAGAACAACTGGCGCTCAAGGAACGCAGCGGAGCCCCGGTCAGCCGCAGCGAGGTACCACGGGACGGCGAGTGCAAGAAAGAGAACCCAACCGAACCGAGGCCGGAGGAACGCCCGCACAGCGTGACCGATACCCACGAGGTAGGCGACGCAGCCTCCCCCAATAACGAGGGGTAAGACTAAGCCGATCGGGCCCTTGGCGAGTACACCGAAACCACACGCCCCGTAAAAACCCGCCCACCCCCACCCGCTGATCGGGAGATGCCGCCCCCCCTCCCCCCGAAGAAAGGGGGAGAGGAGCGCCGCGAGGGCCAGCACGACGAAAAAGGTGTAGGTCATATCGACCCGCGCATCGAGCGCTAACTGAATGAACCCGTAGGTTGAGGCGAGGACGAAGCCACTCACAAGGGCGACCGGCCGCCCCCATCCCGGGGAGGTTCTCGCTCCGAGGAGGCCGCCGAGAAACACGGTGAGTGCGAGGGTTCCCGCTCCAAAGAGCAGGGAGGTCGCCCGAGCAACCCCTGGGGTAACCCCTCCCCGTAACTCCCCCAAAAGCGCGGTGACCCAATGGAACAGGATCGGCTTCGAGGGGACGACCCCGTTTCTTAATGGGAGCACCCACTCCCCGGTCTCACGAACGATCGAGGCGACGTGTGTCTCGCGCGCCTCCGAGGAGCCACCGATCGAGCTCAGATTTAGAAACGGCGCTAAAAGGAGAACGAAGACAACCGCCCCGCCGAAAGCGAGCGCCACCGGGGAACGGGAGATAGAGGAACGGGAGATAGAGGAACGGGAGATAGGCGAACGGACGGGGGACGACACTGGACTCCTTTTAATGGGAGGATCGGGGTCCACAGTCTAACGCGCCCGACAGGGCGAACGCCGGTACGCGCACGACCCAAAGGGGAACCCGTGCGGCGGAGCGCTCAGGTACGAGGATCTACGACCAACCGCCGAAGATCATCGAAAGGACCATTACACCGGCGAAAAGAAAAGCTGCGACTTCAAAAATGCTCATGCCCGACCAACTAATATCCAAGGTCTTATCGAGCTATACTTGGAAAGTAAAGCTCCCGAAAGGGAGAAACCGACCCCCTCGAACGGCTATTCGCAAAATATTTTTTACCGACGCTATAAAGCCAAACGGGGCCTTTGGAGGCCCCGTTTGAACGCTCTGAAAACAGTTCGCTTAGACGGCGACCCGCTCCCCGCCATCGAGCGCAAGGAAGTGGCGTACAATCTGCTTCGCTCGGGGACGGCGACGATGAATCTTACGCCGCTTCCCGGTCTCCTCGTCCTCAGAGAAGTCCGGCTTTTGACCCTCCATACCGAGGGTCGGGGCGAGCTCGTGATACAAGGTCTCAAGCGCCTTCTTTTTAACCCGTGAGATGTGGCACCGGCTGTAGCCGAGACTTTGCGCGATGTCCATTAACTGCTCCTCGTTGAGGAAGATCCGCATAATGACCTCCCGCTCAAGGGGATCGAGGCGGAGACACGCCGCTTCGCTGATGTGCGCCACCTGCCTCTTTAAAAGCGATTCATCGGGAGATACGAATTCTTGGCTCGAAAGCGCCTCAGCGACCTCCATCGCGTTGATTCCCCGGGCGATCACCGCATTGCTCGAAGCGGTCGACTCAGCGTTACGCCCCTCACCATCCCCACTCGGAAGGGTGTTGGCGGTCGCCGCTGCGGTCACCGCACGGATGAGGTTTCCACGCATATGATAGAAAAGGAACGTCATAAAGCTCGCCCCTTTGGTGGGGTTATACCGACGTACCGCCTCACACAACGATAGATCCACTATGCTATCGACCTCCTGAAGGTCGAGCCGGGCGTGCCACTTTCGGAGGATGCTTCGTGCCAGCTTCCGCGCCTTGATACGATAGGTGAGAACGAGCTCGGTACGCGCCTCCTCGGTCAGCCCGGGGGAGCGGCGAGCACGCCGTCCCTCAAACAAATTGATGACTTTACGGGGCGATTTTGCCTTTCGCTCTAGCTTAGCGAAGGTCTGCTTCTCGACGACGCTTTTCAACTTCAGATTAGTGCGTGCCATACTCTCCCTACTTCTTTCCGCGATGAAACTCTTGAAAACCGCGTGCGCTTCCCGAACAACGGTGTCGCTACAACCCCTCTTCCGGGGGTAGGCGCCCTCCGCTTCAGTTTTTTTAGGTGAATCGAAAATTTGCCGATAAGAGGGAGTGATGGGGGTGTTTCGACCCCTCCAGCAGGTAACGGGCTGACGGGAAAATCGCCTAAGTGAACGGG
The DNA here is from genome assembly GCA_046047875.1 of Pseudomonadota bacterium. Taxonomy (GTDB): domain Bacteria; phylum Bdellovibrionota_C; class UBA2361; order UBA2361; family UBA2361; genus JBILDU01. The sequence continues at coordinate 3,001 of JBJOHD010000026.1, forward strand.
AAGATTGATAAAATGGAGACACAGGCCGCGGTACTCAGCCGCTCCGAAGCGGACGCCCTCGTGGTCGAACATTGCGGTTGGGCGGAAAGTATCGCCCGATCGGTCGCCCGCGCCTGGAATATGGACTGGAAACTCGATGGGTTAGACGGAGCTGCCATGGAGGCCCTCATCTTCTGCGCCCGCCGCTTCCAGCCGGAAAGGGGGGTGCCCTTCAAAGGGTACGCCCGCAAGCGAATCCACGAGGCATCAACGGAGGCTGCAAGAAAATCAAGGGGTTGGAGGTCTGGAGGAACCCCCGAGCAACGTGAGGAGCAACGTGCGCGCGAGGTCTCAGCTGAATTGCTTCAGATATTTCCTGAGCTCCGTAACGGGGAACTCCCCTCCGGCGGAGACGACGGAGGGGGGGGAGATGACGTGCGGGGGTCGATCCGCGAATTACTCGTCGGGGCGAGTATCGTTGCCGCGAAGCAAGGTACGATCTCCGATCAGCCCGACGAGCTGGTCGACATAAAACGCACCGTCATGTACATCGCCAACCTCGACCTGGTGCACCAGGTTGTTTTGTATAAGATCTATTGGGAAGGGCTCTCGATGCGCTCGGTCGCAGCCGAGTGGGAAACCGATGAACTCAATATCATCCGCGAACACAAGGTGCTTCTCGGCTATCTCCAAAAGTGCATGAGTAAGGGGAAATCGAGTTCTCCCCCGAAACTGCGTCCCGGCCTCAAGGGGGTCGCCATCAAATTAAAGCGTGATTGTCCGGAGGCACCCTTCGAGCGTTTTATCTCCCCGCGAGCAAACCCATGACGAAAAAGATCGGCGATAAAAAGATAGGTGGGGTTCACGGAACCACGGGAACCTCGGCGGTTGAGGGTACCGATGTCGTCGGCAGCGTCGGCGGCGTAAAGGCCGCGACCGGGGTCGGTGGGGTGAGCGGGCCAGGTGCGGTGAGCAAGCGGCGCTCCACTCGGACGATGACCCTCGCCGAGCGCGAGCAGCTCTTCCAGATGATCAACGACGAAGCAGAGAAACTCTTCGGTGATAGTCAGATGTCTCCAACGCAGCGCAATGTAGTCAAAAATGCGGTTCGGATGGCTGTAGACGCGGGCATCATCGAGGATGAGCCGGAGGGCAGTCAAAAAAAACGTTGACCGGACGCCCACGCTCCAACGTCTCCCCTTGGCCGGCAGCGGTCTGTTGTGCTCGGGAATCTTACCGACTCTGGAACCGCGCGAGCTGCGCCTTATAGAACCGCACGACGTTCGCATCTTCGACCGTGCCCCCCTCGATCATCTCCCCCACCTCCCCGAGATAGGTGCCCGCCGAGTTAAGGTCGCCGGTCGTCAACAAACAGGTTGCGAGATACAAGATAGCTTCGACGAAGTGCGGGTCAACCCGCAGCGCTTGCCGCGCCGCGAATATCGCTCCATCCATGTTCTTATTGTGGATATGGATATACGCCATCGCGAGCCATGCCGGAGCGAACTCAGGGGCGACCTCGGTTACCCCCGTGATGATCACCTCAGCTCGGCGAATATCCCCGTTCTCAAGGAAAAACCGGCCGAGTTCGTACAGATGGCCGAGCTCCTCATCTGAATATCCCCGCCGGAGAACCTCGGAGGGGCTTCGTCGCCGCGGTAGATCCATCTTAACGCTCCTCCGGATTTACGGCGAGCCAGTCGAGCACCTGTTTCAGCATCGCCTCCTCAGCGGCGAGGCGCTTGACCACCTCCCGCTCGACCTCATCACCGAGCTCCCGCCGCATCGCGACGACCTTCTCAAATCGGGCGAACAGCGAGGAGGTCAACGACTCAAGGTGTCCGATCTTGCCCCGCACGGGAAGCAGCGCGAGCAGAGGCGCTATCGAGAAAGGCTCGGGGGGAGCATAGAGCGATCGTTTCATCGGAGTATCTCTTCACCTTTAAATCGGACCGATGGGAGCCAGGTCAGAAAGCGGAGCTCCCTCCACCGTGAGCTTAACCATCGGCGCGATCGGCCAGCACCTCGGCGCGGGTCATCCGATGACGTAACCGAAAGGTGAACCTACCGATCCACCAAGCGACCACTCCCGCGACCAGCGCGACAACCGCTAACCCGCCACACGCCTTTTCGAAGGCGGGACGGGTACGGTCTACGGCATAGCTTAGCTCATGATTGAGGAGCCCCGCCATATCTCGAAAAAATACCCCGATAAAGATCGCAGCGAGGAGCCCCCCAACAAGAATGTGAAGTGCCTCGCTGAGGCCCCGCACCCCAAGGGCTTTGAGCGAGAGGCGGCTCAACGGATTGAGACGGTCGAGCATAAAGGCAAGCCGGCCCGGCTTTAAAAGCACCTTTGTCTGCGCCACGATCGAGAGGAACACCACCAACCCCGCAGCCGCCCCAGCCAGGGTTAAAAACCATCCGCCTTCAAGGAGAATCGCGCGGATACTCCCAACGGCGTCTCCAAGAGAGAGCGCCGTGCGATACCGGGCGAGCATCCCACTCCACTCCGCCGCAAGCACCCGTGCGAGAGCAGCTATCGCGGCGACGACGAAGCACGCGGTGGCGAACGGGCTGTAATGCACGATCCCCTCATCGCGGAGCCGCGCGAGCTTTTCAGGGGTCGGCCACTCGGTTCTCTCTGTCACGGCAACCCTCCGAGGACCCGCGGCGCGGCCTCACGGATGACCAACGCACTCCCCAGCTGAAACAACCCCGCCGCGACGAGCACAACGATTAGAGGGCGCAGCGCCCCGAGAGTAATATCGAGGGGGGTCACCCGATAACCCGCGACGCACCAGCGGAGGGGGACCTCCACCAGAGCGATCGCTCCAAGCCCAACAACGGCGAGCGCACCCCCACAAAAACACACCGCACCACCGACTCGGGTTACGATCCCGAGGAGATCAAGTCCCTCACCGCGGGTAAGGAGGGTTCGCACAGCAACCAGGAGCTCGTGCGGCGCAGCGGTCTCAAAGACGACGACCCCGGCGAGCACGAGACCGGCAACCCGAAACGTTCGCGACGCTCCCTCCCGATATACAAGCCCTCCTGCAGCACACGCTCTGTCGAGGATAGCCCCTGCAAGCCCCACGCTCATCGGGGCGGCAAGTCCGAGCAGCCCACCGACCAGCAGCGCCGCACCGAGGGAGAGTCCGGGCTGGAGACACCACACCGCGAATCCGAACACGAGCGCCGGGGCGAACCACACCGGCATGAGAACTGCAGCAACGAGCGAAAAAAAGAGCAGAGCTAGCGCCATGCGTGCTGGGCGAGCGCAGTAACCGTTTCGATCATCGACGGAAGGAGGAGGTAGCACACCACGACAAGCGCCCCGACCCGCACCGCGTAGCCGAGCGCCGGCTCACTGACCGTCATCGCCGATTGCAACGCTCCCACGAGGACACTCGCCACCACCACCACGGCCATGACCGGCAGCGCGATGACGAAGATCGCTTTTAGCCCCTCGATAACGATCGGCTCCATATCCGACTATCCTCCGGCGTAGGTTTTTAAAAGCTTTTCCGCGATAAGCCCCCACCCATCAACCGCGAAGAACAGGAGTATCTTCAACGGGAGCGCAACGACGATGTGCGAGAGCTGCGATATCCCCAGCAGCATCAATCCGTGGACGACAAGCAGGTCGATGACAAGGAGCGGCACCAAGATTATCAACCCCAGCTCGAACGCCCCCTTGAGTTCGGTCAGAAGAAACGCGGCGAGAAGCGCTCCGTTGTTGGGAACGGTGGCACCCCCCTCGGGCTCCGCAGCGATGCCGCTCAGGCGATCAATTAAACCCCGGTCGGCGTGGCGAGTAAGAAACGGGGTCATCTTCTCCTCGAATCCGGAGAGTCGGCTCGGGCCGCCCCCGGAGAGAAACGCATCGATCCCCCCGAGCGACTTCATCTCAGGGGATACCGTCACGAGGGCGAGCGCAAGCGCCACCGCGACGATCGAGATCCCGAAGCCGATGCCGTCGAGCCCCAAGCCAACCCGCACGATGTTCAGCACCGTGACGATCTTCACGAACGCAGTAAAGAGAATTAGCGCAAGGATACCGGTAAGATACGGGGAGAGATCCATACCGAAGATGATAGGGGAACGGTTGCGGCGCTGGCTATCCCCAATTTTCGGGAAAAGCTGCCCAACCGTTAAGCGACGGTAACCGCGAAACGCCCCTCGTAGAGCCCAAGACGCCCCTCCCCGACCGCCTCACCGTTGATGAGAAGCTCCACCCGATCGGTGGCGGGCACGGTAGTCTCCCACATCGCTCCCGACTGGGCGAGCTCCGCCACTACCCCACCGTCAAGGCGGGTGCTCCCCAGGCTGATCGAAAGCCGGGTGGTCCCCTCGGGCAACCCGGGTGGTGCTGATCCCCCCGGGATGACCTCGAATGCATAGCAGCCGTTCGAGATACATCCCCGGGCCGAGTGCCACGCTTTCGTACCGGCTCGCAGGGTGAGCGCATCGCTTGCCCGGGACTCGAGGTCGATTAAGGTACCGCTCCGGAGATAATCTCCCAACATCGAGGGGGGCACCGCGAGCTGAGCGATCTCGAGCGCGATCTCACTCCCCGCCTCCACCGCCCGACCGGTCGAATGAACCTGCCGACGCCACAAGCTGTCGAGTCGATCTACTAAAAATCTCCCGAGCGAAATCACCACCTGAGCGGGTGTGCCGTTGACCGAGAAATTTATCCGCACATCACCACCGGGATCGACCTCCTGAAAACCGATCTCCGGTTCGAACCGCACCTGCGAAGATTGTGGTCCGGTCCAGGCTGCGGCGAGGCTCGTCAAAAGCCGCCGCGCCAGGTATTCGAGCACAAGTCCACCCGACTGCGAATCCCCTCCGCGCAAGCCTCCGGGAACTATCGCCTCGGTCACTACTCGGGCGGAGGCGGGATCGATCGAGAGCCCGATCGGCTCCCCGTCGATCGTGCCAACAAAGCCGATCGATTGCTCGATCGGGGTGTGGAGCACCGGCTTCGCCTCGATCATTTTCATTTCGACACCGAGCGAGTGACCGAGAGGGAGCCACTGCGCTGCGAAACCGGGGAACCATTTCTCCGGTCGACACCGCAAAAATCCACGCGACAACTTAACCTCGCTGGGTGCCGCCGTCCGCAGAAAGCGGGTGGGCTCCCACGGCGAGACGTTCGTGCCTTCGTTGTGATTCTCCGACTCCATGCCTTAATCCGAATCCTCTTCCGCTCTCCGCAGCTCCTCTTCGAGTATACCGCGCCGCTCCCGTGCCCGCTCAACATCGACGACCGCCTCGGCGAGCCGCTTTCGCACCCCGATCAACTCCGCGCGAATCCGCCGCCGGAGCTGCTCAGCGGCGATTAGTCGGCGGGTGTCACCCCGCCGCACCCCACTTGCGCCGACAACCTCACGGAGCCGATCCTCACCCCGGCGAAGCTCCCCTTCCAAACCCGCCGCGACCGACTCGCGGCGTCCGAGCTCCACCAGCAGCTCCTCCAGCAACCGTTCAAGCTCCTCTCGCCCTGCCCCGCTTCCCTCCGTCACGGCGGCTTACTTTACCTCCCGTAACGCCTGCCGGAGCAGCGTTCCTGCGAACGGGACACGAAGCTCCAGCTCAAGGCTCGACAGATCGGCTGCCGCTCGGGCTAACGCCGGTCCATTAAGCGCGTCGTTCTCAAGAAAGACCGAACCATCGCGCCCGTCGAGGAGCACCGCCAACGCTACGATAGCACGTTGTCGGGGGGGGAGATTACGAAACCGCTGAGTATCCATCGCGACGACCTACCTCCCCTCGATCTCAGGGATCTCACGGCGAGCCCGCTCGAGCCTCAACTGCCGAGGGTCACCCCCGACGTCGTCTAACCCGCTCTTGCCCCGGTGATAAAACCCCCACCAGTAACCGAGGATCGCACCGACGAGAGCTAAAACGAGGAGCGCTCCTACTAATCCAAAAACGAAATAGTTATATTCATCCTTCGGTACACGCAGGAAAAGAAACGGCACGAGCGGAACTCGCAGCACCGCTCCCTCTGCATGGACCGCGCCCTCAATAGGGGCTGAGCCCCCCGGACCATCCGGCGCGATCTCCAACGCAACTAATATCCGCTCCGGGGCGACACCGGGAACCGCCCGATTTATAATCCCGGTCAACGCTTCAGCGTTGAGGGTGGCGCCTGCACGGTGCTGGATCACCGCCGAGACCCCGGGTTCCGCCCCCTCCTTCAGGAAGCTGGAGCGCACGATCACCCGAGCAGCGGCGACCCCCGGATAGTTCAACAAGGTCTCTTCAAGCTCCACCCCGAGCGCGCGATCAAGTCGGAGCGACTCCATTTCACGGGAGTTGGGGATGAGCCCTTGCGGGGCGACGAGGTCGGAGAACGATCTTCTGAGCTCTCCAGGAAGACCGTGGCGGTGGAGCAGCGACACCGCTGCGGTGTAATGCTCCGACGAGACCTCCACGGTGTAGCGGCCTTGACCGCCCCCCGACTTATGGGCAAACGCACTGATCCCGTTGTCGGCGAGCAGCGTGACGATCTCGTTCGCCTGACTTTGCGCGATGTCCTGAGCGACCGGCGTGGAGCTGCACGCAG
>JBJOHD010000027.1:0-4313 GCA_046047875.1 Pseudomonadota bacterium
ACCGCGAGCTCCGGCACCGAGGTGGCCGCGGCGACGATAGTGAGTCCGACGAGGGCGGGAGACATCTTCAAAAGGCGGGCGAACGCGACCGCACCTCTTAAAAGAAGCTCACCTCCGCCGGCGAGGAGTAAAAGTCCGGCCAAGATGTAAAGTGTAGAGGTAAGCATATCACTCTCCCCGATCGAATCCCGTAGGAGTCTACCTACGAGCGTTATCACCGCGAAATAGCCCTCCTTTCCACCGAGTGGCTGGGTTGACGTGAGGGCCAAATTAACGACACCTGTGCCCCATGACATGTGGGTAGCTGATTGAAATTATTGAAGCTGATGGGGGATTCGGGCTCCACGCGGATGGCACGAGAGGTGCAATTTGCTTGGAGAGGGGAACTCGGCGATGAAGATTAACTTTGATGGTACGTATAAGGAGGTTTCGCGGCTTGTAGCGGCGCCGGTGAGCCTTAGTCCCAACGAGGGGAAGCCCGCTGAGTTCTCGAAGCTCCTTGCAGCTATCTCCCCCGACACCCAACAACCTACTGATATCTCAGGAGAAGGTGAGCTCGCGCCGCGGCCGATTACGGGCGGTGCCGCCGAGGTGAGGGCACGGCTTAAATTCGAGACCCCAGCTTTAACCGTGCCGATCCCGGAGACGATCCCTCCCGAAGAGACGATGTTTCAGCCGATCGAGGGGAATGTTGGGGGTGTCAAAACCCCATCGGTGGTTGGGGTAAAGCGAATCAAGTCTGCGGAGGCGTTTAATTCCCTCCCACGGAGTGAGCGGATAGATGAGGTCTCGAAGTTAGTGTCTGCAGCGGGGCTGCGGCACGGCGTCGACCCAGCGCTGAGCATCGCGGTGGTCGCCGCTGAATCTGGGTTTGATGCAGCGGCTATAAGCGCTGATGGACATGCAAGTAAGGGACTCATGCAGCTTCTCGATGGGACGGGGAAGCACCTCCTTAAACATGCAGGGCTCGAGGCTCAGTACGATCCTTTTAATCCATCGCAGAATATCGACCTCGGTGTTGGGTATCTGCGGAAGCTCCACGACACCTTCAGTAAATCGACCGAGCTCACCCCAGAGGTAACGACGGTTGCAGCGGCAAATTCCTCCTCTTTGGAAAAACTTGCCGTGGCCGCCTTTAACGCCGGAGAGGGCCGTGTGGCCGCTGCGCAGGAGCGTGCGAAGAAGGCAGGTCTTAACCCCGCTTTGTATCTCGACGTTGAGGGGTATCTTCCCAAATCAACTCAGGAATACGTGGGTAAGGTGATGCAGCTGAAGACCACGTTCGAGCCAGAGCCGGTCGGTTGAATCCGAAAGAAACTTTAGCGGAATTTTGATCTTGGCAAGGACCTTGCACTGAATCGTCAGACGAGTAGGAGTCGAGATTTTTACTCTGAGTCGCGTGGGCTGATAAGCAGCTTCGAGACCAGAGGTGGTTTAAGGATAACTGTTAACACGATAGCCACGGAGAAGAGGCAATGGGTATCAATATCAGAACAAACGTTCCGTCGCTCCAAGCGCAACGGTCCCTCGGTGATAGCACCGGCTTACTGACGACCGCGTACGAGCGGTTGTCGTCAGGTCTGCGCATCAACCGAGCTAAAGACGACGCCGCCGGTCTCGCCATCGCGGAGAGCTTAAAGGCGGATGCACGGGTAGCGAACGTCGGTATTCGTAACGCGAACGACGGTATCTCCGTTATCTCGATCGCGGATCAAGCGATCGGTCAGATCGCGAACGTGCTTGGACGTCTTGCGGAGCTCGCCTCACAATCAGCGAACGGCGTTTACGGAAATACTCAACGTTCAGCGCTCCAAAACGAGTTCGTGGCGCTCACCAGTGAAATTGAGCGTATAGCCTACAGTACCGAGTTTAACGGTTTGCGCCTCCTCAGCGGTGGTGGAGAGGTCGTCTTCCAAGTGGGCTTCGAGGGAGATTCGCTCTCGCGTGTGTCGTACACCGGCGTTGAGGCGACCCTTGCCTCGCTTGGCCTTGCAACGGCGGGAAGTTCGGTTCCGACCTACTCGATCGTCGCGGGAAGTGACCTCGACTCTCAATCGGCGGCGCGGCTTGCGCTTGACGCGGTCAACGCGGCGATCAGCTCGGTTAACCGGAACAGAGGTACCCTTGGAGCGGCGGAGAGCCGACTCGAGGTAACTATCAGCAACCTCCAGATCGCTCGTGAGAACTTCAAAGCTGCTGAAAGCCGAATCCGCGACGTTGATGTGGCGGCTGAAGCGGCTGAGCTCACCCGACTCAACATCTTGCAGCAGGCTGGTGCCGCGGTGCTCGCGCAAGCGAACTCGCAGCCGCAGCTCGCGCTTCGATTGCTCCAAGGCTAATAGGGGGAATACCGGACGCTGACCGTTTCGTCGGATAAGCGAACATAGGGATACTATCCGGGCTTACCAGAAAGGATAACGCGATATGGCTCTTAATATACGTTCGAACATCTCCTCCTTAGGAGCTCAACGTAACCTGAGCGAGTCGAGCAGCCGCCTACAGACGGCATATCAACGGCTCTCCTCAGGTCTCCGCATCAATCGTGCCTCCGATGATGCAGCCGGTCTCGCCATAGCGGAGTCCTTAAAGGCGGATGCTCGGGTAGCAAGCGTTGCGATTCGTAACGCGAGCGACGGTATCTCAATTATCGCCATCACCGACGGCGCTATCGGCCAGATAACGAGCATCATGAGTCGTCTGGCTGAGCTCGCCTCACAGTCTGCTAACGGCGTGTACAGTAACGGTCAGCGCTCGGCGCTCCAACTTGAGTTCACCGCTCTTATGAGCGAGGTCGAGCGTATCGCGCTCACGACCGAGTTCAACGGCTTGAACCTCTTGAGCACCGGCGACACGGTGACATTCCAGGTCGGATTCGATGGTTCATCGATGTCGCAGATCACTTACTCGGGTATTCAAGCCACCCTCCAAGCGATGGGTCTTGCAACCGCTGGATCCTCAGCGCACCTCTACTCGATTACTGCAGGAACCGATCTTGAATCGCAATCGGCGGCGCGGATCGCACTCGATGCGATTAACACCGCTATCGTCTCGATTACCCGGAATCGTGGTACCCTCGGTGCTGCGGAGAGCCGGCTCGACACGGCGATTAATAACCTCCAAGTCGCGCGTGAGAACTTCGGTGCTGCTGAAAGCCGCATCCGCGACGTTGACGTCGCGTTCGAAGCTGCTGAGCTTACCCGGTTGACGATTCTGCAACAGGCCGGAACCGCGATCTTGGCGCAAGCGAACCAGCAGCCGCAGCTCGCTCTCCGACTCCTCCAGGGTTAGTTCCCCGAAGCCCCTGAACTAGTTGCGACTTTTCGGGGGAGATCCTAAAAGAGGCCTGGAAGATGAAATCCACTCGAGCAGAAGTGGGTCGCATCCTCTGGGGCGCTCTCTCTGAGTCCGTAGTTAAGCGAGACACCACCCTGAAGGGTGTCCGGAGTTATACCCCCGAGTGATAGTGCCTCTTCTATTTTAAAAAAGAGCGAGAGCGAGAGCTCGACCGCCCGGGTCTCGAGCTCTTGGAGCGAGGCGGTAACCATCTCCCCTGAAACAGGGTTCCGGTAGCTCCATGGCGCGTGAAGTGCCGCGTGACGCCCCCGTCTCCCGCGAGCAAAAAGAACCTCATACTGATAGAGCCGGTTCCGCGTAAGGGTTTTGACGAGACCTGCGAGCCCCCCCCATGCCGGGGATAGAAAAAGATGCTGAAAAAAAGCCATCTCACTGAATGCACGTTGCCATTCGTCCTTCAGATCGGGAATCGATTCCGGGTGGAGCGCGCTTGCGGCAGGGGTGACAGCGGAGGCAAGGGTTGTGCAGATGTCGGACCAGGTGCTTCCTGCGCACTCTTTGAGAAGCGCTTTCATCGATGACGGCCAGGGGAACGACACTCCACATGCCCGCCGATCCTCATCGAGATAGACCTCAAAAAGTCGGTGCCTCGCTCGAGCTAGCCTCCGCCGTTCTATTTCAAGGGCATAGTAGTCACCGCTAAAGTAAAAGATGGGTGGATGAAACACGACATCGACCGCATAGTGCGAGAGGAGGCCAAGGAGAAAGGCGTAAGCAGCGGAACGGGACGAGGGGATGGTGAGCGCGGATGCCGATACTCCGAAGAGGCTTAAGCAGCGAAGAGTATCGGTGTGCTCGGATGTACCTCCGAGGCCGTGAAGCAGAGAGCCAACCCACTCAAACGGAGATCCTCCGCCGCGGCGGTAGTAAGGAGCGTCGTGGGCGACAGCTCCGAGGGCGAGAAATTTCGGATAAGCGCGAGCAATGGCGAGAGTTTGCGGATACACCTCCGGGGAAAG
>JBJOHD010000028.1:0-3191 GCA_046047875.1 Pseudomonadota bacterium
GAGAGCCAACAACCCCAACATCGATCCTCGTAGGGTCTCCACCGTTGAGCGCAAGGCTCAAAGAAGAGACCGTGTCGTCGCCGAGGGAAAAGGAGTAAACGGAGGTCGCATCGTCCGCGACCATCACATTGACGGTACGTGTACCCCCCGAGACCTCTGCAAAAGCAAAATATCCCCCTGTGCCCGCATCGTCGCTCGGTAAGGTAGTAAACGCATCGTACTCAACGTTGGCAAGAAGCTCCGTATACGGCGCTACTCCCGCGGCATAGTACATCGTCACATCACGCAGAGGATCCCCGGTTGTGATCGTCGTTGAATACACAACCTGTCCCTGGTTCGCAGCGAAGCCGAAGTGTATCGGGTCTCTCGACCTCACATCTGCGGCAACCGTTGCATCAAACCCGGTGTCAGGGCCGTACAACTCAAGATTATTGATATTCGACCCAAAAGGGGTTCGACTAAACGCGATGAACTCACCGGCGTTATCGATCTTAACATCTGTGAGCGTGTCGAACGACGTATCGAGAATAGAGATAGACACTGTATTCACTGGATCACCCTTGGCGATCTCATACCGCGCGATCGACTGCAAATTCGTAGAGACATCGAGATACTGAATCGCAAACACCTCATCGGAAGAGGCGATATCTACCGAGCCGACCACGATATCGGGGGTAAATTTGGTGAGTTGTCCAACCACTGCCCCCGTTTCGTCGAGGAGGAAGAGCTGGTTGTCGCCGCTTCCGTTTTCGCCGGTCGGATCGAAGGTCGATTTTATCACGGAGTATCCGGTGACCTCGTTGACCGCCATTAAGGTGGCGCTCACCCCCTGAAGATTACCGGCACCCTGACTCGTAAGGTCGCCTAAACTCGTTTTAGCAAAAACCGCATCGATCCCCGGATTTTCCGAAAGAAGGTCGTCGGTAGCCTGAAAGACGTTCGAATTAGGTGAGATACCCGCTACAGTTGAGGTAAGCGGCGCATCGGTTATGACCTCAATCCGATACTCTGCGTCGCTGGGCCTCGTGGTGAAAGCCGCTGCGGGGATTACGAGTGGCTTTTTCCCCTCGACTTTCTCGCTCGCGAGAGTCGTATCATCTTCCGGTGTGACGAATTTGGAGAAAACCCCGGCGATACTCTCCGAGGTTTCTTTATCGAGCCCGACCGCGAGAAAGAGCTCGGTCAGTCCCTCGGTCGTGAGAAAATTTTTATCCCCGATCTTCGCTTTATCGATAACTTTCTTAAAGTCATCAGCGAGCTCGCGAAACTGCACGTCGAGCGCGCGCCGACCTTGAGGCCCCACTGGGCGCCGCGCCGCTTTCTCCACGACTTTGATCATCTTGTCGGTGATGTCCCCAAGCTTTTCGAGGGTATCCTTCGCGACATTGACGACCGACAGGGTATTATTGAGCGCACCAACAGCGGTCGCGTAGGTTTGGGCCCCAAGTCTCAGAGAACCGGAGAGACTTACCGAAGAGTCCCCTTTAAGGGGGTTCGACGGAGCGCTCGAGCCCTGCTTCCCCGCGGCGGCGAGCCGGGTGATGAACTTATCGGTGATGATCGTGTTAAGAGATACCTTCGGCATCGTCTTCCGCTTAGCTCGCCGTTCGTCGATAATCGAGCGGGGGCGCCCCCCACCGCCTTCGTAATATCGGTAAAAACCCGATTCGGTTAATGTTTTGATGCTGCGAGCGCCCACGATGATTGATCAAAATACCCCCCTCGTGCTACGATAAGTATCCGAGTTGATTGAATTTGTGAGGATTTCTTGGTGATTTTTCCGATGCATAAGCTCCGCACACTCCTCCTCGTGGTCGTTCTCCTCGCGCCCCCCGCGCTCGCTTCAAGCCCACACGATGGCGCTGGTCCAAAGGCGCTCCTCGCAGCAAACTTTCTGCCGAATCTCTCCGAAATGGTGAAACCAGCTGTCGCTGTGCGCTCACTGCGTAACCTGCACGTTGATCTCAAGATCGATTTACCGACCAACCATACGGTGAATAAAGAGGCCCCCGGTCGCGTTGCGATACGCTCGCCGCTCGTCGGGGATACGCTCATCGCCGAGTCCCCCCTTGATGAGAGCGTCGTAGCACTCCCCCTGCACTGGGGGGAGCCGGTGCCAACTGTGCAGGAGGGAGAGCTCGTTATCGAAGCGGTGGTCTATTACTGCGAGGAATCAAAAAAGTCGGTGTGTAAGATCAGAAGTCTCCGGATCTTTCAGCCGGTCCGGGTCGATCCGGTCGGGGGGGGTGAACGGCTCGCTATACAAGCACCGGTTCACGACGGCTAAAGCACGCCTGTAAAAGCACGCCGGTAAAAGCACGCCGGTAAATCACGACAAGAAGTCACGACGGTTCGACGTTACCGTACCGTGCGCCCCGTCGCGAAAGTCCTCACTTACCAATGAAGCCAGCGAACCAGCCGCTCAGCGCTCTCATACCCCCGGTGCCCACCTTATGGCCCACCGGATCTTCGACATACTGAGGGATAAAGTCTCGGCTCGAGAGAAAATCCCGCCCCCGTCTCGCCCGCTCAACCGACACCATTTCGTCCTCGGTGCCGTGAGCGATAAAGACGCTGGTCGTTGGATCTCCGGTAAACTCCCCCCGTTCGACGACAAATCCCGCCAAAAGAGCTACCCCCCGGAAGTATGCCCCACGCTGGAGCGCCACCGACAGTGTTCCAGCTCCCTGAGAAAACCCGCATCCGATTCGAATGCTCGGAGCCAGGTCATAGAATTCCTCAGCTCGGACTATAAAATCAGCGAGACGATGCGCCGCGTTTTCTCCCCCCGAAACGGAATCGGTTGAATTTATATCCCACCAGCTAAAGCCTCCAACAGGATCGGGTACGGGAGCCTCTGGGGCTATGATGTTAAAGGTCTCCGGAATACACCGGCGAAACGCCCACATCACATCCCGATTGCCCGCACGACCATGTACGAGATAGACAAGCGGAGCGCTTCTGTCGGCGCTGAGTCGAGTTTTATGTTGAAGCCCAACCGCTTGAAATGCGTCGGGAGAGCAATCGGTAATCATGCACCCACACATCCGCCGGAGGCATCGTCGCCCCACTTCGGCCTCCCGGGAGATTACGCCAAATCGGGTGTTTACGACAGATCGCTTCGGTGCGGAGATTCCACTTCCCCTTGAACCTCAAGTTCATCGAGGTGAGGAGCCTCGCTCGAGGGACAC
>JBJOHD010000029.1:0-3080 GCA_046047875.1 Pseudomonadota bacterium
AGAGATCGCACGCAGCAGCGCTGCTCGCAAAACCTCCGAGGCACACAACGACTCCAAGGGCTCGCGTGCGGAGCCCATTAAAAAACGAATTCATAATTTATTTTTTTAACAAATACACTCCGGTCAGAGCGTCAAAAACGCCGAGACCGTTTTAAGAGAGCTTCAGACCATTTTCGAGAAAGCTCGCTCAGCCGGGGGAGCGCGCGCATCCACATGGCGAGTGAGGGGAGGTTGGACAGACCCTGGCTCCACGACCGTGGCAGGTGCTTCAACCCGAACCGGAGGAGGCACCTCCACAGCGGCTGCAATCAACGCGAACTGAGCGAGCAGCCTCAGCTCACCGAACGGGCATTTTTTCTTGGCCGGCTGCTCGATCGGCTTTTTCTCGTGACAACGGCAATGCGAGGTCGGAATTCGGGACACAACGGCGATGTATACCGCCAGGACAGCGACACACCCACGAAGTATGCCTAACCATCGACGACTCATACCGTTTCCGGAGCTTCGGCGACCGCCCCCCCCACCTGCCACCGAATCGAAGCCTGCTCGGTGCCGATCCCCTCAGAGCTCATCGCTCGGGCAAGTATCCGGCCAAGAAGCATCTGAAACTCCCGATTAAGGGAGTCGACGACGTAGCGCTGCACCAACTGGTTAACGTCGACACCGGAGCCCCGCAAAGCGATATTCCACTGACGGTGGAGATCGGGACACTCAGTTTCGAAGAGGCTTGCCAGCCGCCCCTGCCCCTGCGCGAGGATCGCTGAGGTCTCAGCGGCCTCCCAACCGAAGGTCGCCCCTACCTCTTCCGAAGAACGATCAATCCCGGTGACGAGCGCCGCAAACTCATCGCTCCCCATCTGCTGCGGGATCTTTGACATGAAACGGGCGAACGCAAACGGCCACGCCGCTGCGAGCTTCGACTGCCACTCAACCAGACCGAGGAACGCACGCATATGCAGGGGGTAGTGTGCACGCGAGGCGCTCCAGGTCGGATCACACACACGTGGCGCGCGCAGCGCCTTTTTCTGTTCGACCTCACTCGGCACCTCGACCGCGGCGGTCGCCGCTCGATGCAGCGACTCGATCACTCCCCGGAGCCCAGCGTGATCGCCCCGCAATTCACCGACGATCTCCTGCGCTGTAAGACCCTCAACGAGACCGCATGATACGGCAAGGAAACCGGGGATCTCCCCCAACTCGGCCGGCCAAAAATCGGCGAACTCTCTCTGCCGCGTCGGCCCAAGGGCCATAACGTTACGGAATCGATCGAGGGCGAGAGTAAGCTCCTCGACCAACCCCTCGACGTTTCGAGGCGAGCTCGTTTCCACTGGAACGGCTTTCCCATCTCGGATGACCTTGCGCACCGGCGCACGTTGAGGGGTGGAAGATACCAAGAGACTCGCTTCCGCCTGTCGGGCGCTACCGGTTTGCGGAGCAGGCGCGATCACCAGAGGAACCACCGACTTTACGGCAGCGGGAGACCCGCGGCGCTCCACCGCTTTCTTCGGAGCGATTACTTTCCTCGGAGCCTCTGCTTTCTTCGGCGCCTCTGCCGGCTTTCGCTTGGAGGACACGAGCTTCTTCGCTCCGCCCCGTTTCGCTGGAGCGCTCCCCTTTCTCCCCAGCGAAGCCTTGGTTGTCTTCGACGAACGGGTCCCCGTGGAACTACTTTTCTTCTTCACGTTACTGCTCTCCCCACCCCACCTATCATCGCTCAATCCGCGCACCTCATCCGCCCCAACGATCGAACGGATCGCCGGCACGAAGACAGACAGAAGGAGAGATGACTCGTCGCTTCAACAAACGCCGAGACCGAAGGGCTTAAAACTCGGCGGGCATCCTACCGAAAAGTGACCGAGGTTCATACCTCTAACCGCCAGTTTTTAGCGCCCCCTCACACCCAACGACTCAGCGAGCGAAAAAATTCACCCGGCACCAAGATTTGACCTTTTCGAGTCTTTTTGGATATGCTACTTCTATGCTCAGCTCAGGACGCACCGCCTCCGACAGCCATTAATATCAATTGTAATATCAATGGCTTAGGACGTACAAGCAAGGTTAACTAAAATCTATGTCTTCAAATAACAGAACAACCGGAGAGAAAGGGAGTGGCGGGTTCCGCTCAAGCACCCTCGCTCCCGTACAGCGGCAGACCCTCGAATTCTTGAGGAACTTCATAGCCGACCGCGGGTACGCCCCGACGCTAAAAGACATCGCGGAGCATATCGGTGTCCGCTCGGTCTCAACCGCCCATTTTCATCTTGAAAGACTCGAAGACAAAGGGTTCATTCGTCGGGGGAACGATGGATTAATCGAACTCATCGAGTCGGCTAAACCGGAACTCGGCCCGACCGCAGTTCCCCTCGTCGGAGTAATCGCTGCTGGTATGCCGATAGAGGCGATTGAACAGCAGACGATGATCGATATACCGTCCCATATGATATCGGGCCGGGGTGAGGTCTTCTGCCTCGAAGTAAGCGGGGAGTCGATGATCGATGCTCACATCTGCGACGGAGATATCGTCGTGGTACGAAAGCAGGAGAACGCGGATGACGGCCAGATAGTTGTCGCCCTTCTAGAAGATGGATCGGCAACACTGAAGCGTTATCGCCGATTAAAGAACGGCAAGGTCATGTTGATTCCCGCAAACCCAGCCCTTCAACCGATTACCCTCGACAAGGTCGCGATTCAAGGAAAGGTAATCGGGATCATTCGTGAACTGCATTAGATAACCGTCTTAAACTGAATTCGCTTTAAAAGTTAACCAAAAGGAAAGGAACGATATGAACGACACTAAGAACACCGCCTCGCGCTTCGATGACGATCTTCCCCCACAAGAGAAGGAGAAGGCGCTCACCTCTGCGATCGGCCAACTCGAGAAAAGATTCGGCCGGGGAGCGATAATGAACCTCGGCACCGCTGCCGATGAAAAGATCGAAGCCTATTCAACGGGAAGCCTCGGACTCGATATCGCGCTCGGGATCGGCGGACTTCCCAAGGGACGGATCTGCGAGATCTACGGACCGGAGTCCTCCGGTAAGACGACCCTCGCCCTACACCTCGCTGCTGAGGCGCAAAAG
>JBJOHD010000030.1:0-2519 GCA_046047875.1 Pseudomonadota bacterium
GAGGTTAGGGCGAGGCTCGCGGTACGATTCGAGGTGTTCCTCGGGGCTTTTCTGTGTATCATATTGGGGCTTATTTAAGCGGGGAGACGAACCCCCGGCAGTTATTTTTTTTCGGGTTCAAACCATGGAAGCAAAGGATTTTCAGCTCGTCGAAACGCTCTATAAGAAGCTTGAGGCTGCACAAAATGAGGCACGGAAGCGGTTTGGTCGTCCGTTGACTCTCACCGAGAAGATCCTCTTCTCGCATATGGCCGAATGGCCCGCCGATCTTCCGGTGCGGGGAAAGACCACATTGAAGCTGAACCCCGATCGGGTGGCGATGCAGGACGCGACCGCGCAGATGGCGATCCTTCAGTTTATGGTGACCGGCTGGGATACGGTGTGTGTGCCGACCACGGTGCACTGCGACCACCTTATTCAGGCTCGGGTCGGGGTGGAGAAAGATCTTCCCCGAGCGATCGATGAGAATAAGGAAGTCTACGAATTTTTGAAGTCGGCGTCTGAGCGTTACGGTATCGGGTTTTGGAAAGCGGGGTCCGGCATCATTCATCAGGTGGTGCTTGAGCAATATGCGTTCCCCGGGGGCCTCATGATCGGCACCGATTCGCACACGCCGAATGCGGGTGGACTGGGCATGCTTGCAGTGGGTGTCGGAGGGGCGGACGCGGTTGATGTGATGGCGGGACGGTCGTGGGGTGTTTTAAATCCGAAGATAATCGGAGTGCACCTCACCGGGAAACTCAGTAAGTGGGCCTCCCCGAAGGATGTGATCTTGAAGGTCGCTGGGGCGCTGACCGTGGAGGGTGGTACCGGCAAGATCGTTGAGTACTTTGGTCCCGGTACTTCGAGTATCAGCTGCACCGGCAAGGCGACGATAACGAACATGGGGGCGGAGCTTGGCGCTACGACGTCGGTCTTCCCGTACGATGCGCGGATGTCGGCGTATCTTAAGCAGACAAATCGGAAAGATGTGGCGGAGATGGCGGATAAATACGCTGCGTTCCTCACCGCCGACCAGGAGGTGTTTAAGGAGCCGGCTAAGTACTACGACCAGATCTTGGAGATCGATCTCTCGAGTCTCGAGGCGCAGTGGGTTGGGCCGCATACCCCCGATCTCCTTCGCACCGCGGCGGAGATGAAGACGGTCGCTCCGAAGGAGGAGATCCCTGAGGATATCACCTTTGCGCTCATTGGAAGCTGCACGAACTCCTCGTACGAGGATATTAGCCGCGCGGCGGCGATCGCGGCTGAGGCGAAGGCGCGGGGGCTTACGTGTAAGGTGCCGCTCATGGTTACCCCCGGTTCCGATCAGGTTTTCAAGACGATCGAGCGGGACGGGTTCTTAAAGACCTTCACGGATGTGGGGGCTACGGTGCTCGCGAATGCGTGCGGTCCGTGTATCGGACAGTGGAAACGGGACGATATTAAGCCGGGGCAGAAGAATACGATCGTGACGAGTTACAACCGGAACTTCCGGAAGCGGAACGACGGAAACGCCGAGACATTGGCGTTCATCGGATCGCCGGAGCTCGTGACCGCAGTGGCGTTTGCGGGGAAGATTACCTTCGATCCGCAGAGAGACACATTGACCGATTCAGACGGCAAACAGTTCATGTTCTCCGAGCCCAGAGGAGAGGAGCTCCCAAGCAAAGGGTTCGTGCTGAGCCGTGAGGGATTTATCGCTCCAGCGGAGAGCGTCGAGGCGCGGAAGAAGATTCAGGTGGCGATCGATCCGAAGAGCGATCGGTTATCTTTCTTGGAGCCGTTTCCGGTGTGGGACGGTAAGGATATGGAGGAGCTGCCGGTCCTTATGAAGGCGAAGGGGAAGTGCACAACCGATCATATCTCGCAGGCGGGTCCGTGGCTTAAATATCGGGGGCACCTCGCGAACATCTCGAACAATATGTTTATCGGTGCTACCAACGCGTTTACCGAGGAGATCGGTAAGGGCCGGAACGTGGTTACCGGGGAGACCGGAATCGCTTATCCCGAGGTTGCTAAGGACTACAAAAATCGGGGACTCGGTTGGGTCGTCATCGGGGATCAGAACTACGGCGAGGGCTCGTCGCGGGAGCATGCGGCGATGTGCCCCCGGTTCCTCGGATGCCGTGCGGTGATCGTAAAGAGCTTTGCGCGGATTCACGAAACAAACCTCAAGGCGCAAGGGGTGTTGCCGCTGACCTTTGTTGACCCGGCAGCGTACGATTCGATCGGAGAGACCGATCGGGTATCGGTCGTAGGTCTTACGACTATCACGCCGGGCAAAGATCTAACCCTGGTCGTAAACGGCCCAGCGGGTCGGCGCGAGTTCAAGGTCAAGCATACCCTCAACGATGAGCATATCCGGTGGTTCAAGGCGGGCTCGGCGTTGAACGAGCTTCGTCCGGGAGGCAAGTAACCCCCTCCCTGGTCCGCCCCAAGTTTTTTTGTGTTTTTGTGCAACGTCGAGTTCGAGAGCTCGATACAGTTAGCATGAGACCACGACGACAAATCCTCTCGGGAGGAATATACGAAGTGTG
>JBJOHD010000031.1:0-3216 GCA_046047875.1 Pseudomonadota bacterium
GAGGTAAAATACGGTGAGTCTCCGCTCGGCGGCTCTCCCTCAGCGCCCCATGACCTCACTCTGCGGAGCAGTGGGGCTGCGGAGGTCTCCTTGCTGTACCGCGGGGCGAGCGGCGGAGGGATCGAAGTAGGACTCGCGCAGGTGGGATCGCGAGCCATCGAGATAGCCGTGACAGCGGAGCGCACGACCGATCGGCAGGTGTGGTTTAAGGAGCGGGAGCCGTTGATGCGGGCGCTTCGGGAGCGAGGGTACACCGTACGCCGCATGTTCGTCCACGCACCGAATCGGAGCGAGGGTGAGAGATAGCCGAGGCTTAAGATGGGGAGGAGATGCGGAGATGTGGGGGCAAGCGGCGCTTGAACATCTGAAAAAGCGTCTCGGAAGATACCGGGAAGGGGGGAGCCTGATGATAATCGAGCGGCGGTGGCTCACCCCCCGTGCGGCGGTGTGTGTCGTCGAATTCGAGGGAGCTCGGTTGCTCCTCGGAGTTACCGAGCGGGGGATCGTTCCGCTGATGCGCCGAAGCGTGTCACTCCGAAATCACGCCGATGGGAATCTCACGGATGCGCCGTAATGGGGGGATGATATGGGGCCGAACGGGGGAGTAAATCCTTACATCCTCATCGGGATGATGTGCGTTGTCGGGGTGGTGCCCCTCGTTGTTGGATTCGCTACCGCGTACCTAAAACTTTCGATCGTTCTTGGAACGGTGCGCAACGCACTTGGCGGACAGCAGGTTCCAGGGCAGCTCGTTACCTCCGCGCTCGCCCTGGTTCTCACTCTCATCGTCATGGAGCCGACGCTCGATGCGACGTTCGAGCGAGTCGAGTCGCTCAAATTCGATGTCCGTGCAGCCCATCCGATTCGGGAGGGACGCACGTTGTTCGAGCGGGCGGGAGGTCCTTGGGTAGAATTCTTGAGCCGACACACCGGCGCTCGCGAATTGGAGGGGCTTCGTCGGCTTTATAAATCGGAGCGGGCCTCCGGGGGACAGGGGACGCTCGCACAGGGTGAGCCCCCCCTCGCAGTTCTGCTTGGGGCGTTTATGCTTACGGAGCTCCGTGAGGCGTTCGTCATGGCGTGTGTCCTCCTTGTTCCGTTTGTCGTTATCGATCTCGTCATCGCAAACCTTCTCGTAGGGCTCGGAATGTTCATGGTGAGTCCGGTGATGATCTCCCTCCCGGTGAAGCTCGCTGCGTTTTGCGCGATCGACGGGTGGGTATTGCTCGCTGAGGCGCTCATTCTCTCGTACCGGGGGGGCTAGTGGTTCGATCATTAAATTCTTTCACCTGCAAGGTAATAGAATTTATGCTCACCACTAGTCCTGAGTTAGTTTTTCACTTCGCGGGAGTGAGAAAACTTATTTGTCGGAGGACTAGCGATGTTTGAGGAGCTCGTTGAGCAGTACGCACGCTATATCTTGGTGTGCACCGCATGGCCTCTGGGAATAGGTGCTGCCTGCGGCTTGATGATCGGAGTACTGCAAGCCGCCACTCAGATTCAAGAGCAAGGGATAATATATCTCGTTAAACTCATCGCGGTGACCACCGTTCTTTGGTTAGGCAGCGATTATTTTCTGGAGGAGGGGCTCGATCTCCTGGCTCGAACGATCGGCGCGATAGGCTTGCTGGGGGGCTAGATTTGCAGTGATCGATGGAGCTATCGCGCCGTTCCTGCGCATCTTTGGATTTGTACTCCTCCTGCCGTGGGGGTTCGATCACGTGGGACTCGTGCGGCGGCTGGCGCTTACCGGTCTCGGCGGAGGTCTCCTCGCAGCCGGAGGGGCGCTCGCGCCGGAGCGACTAGAGCTGACCGCCGCGTGTGGAGAGGTGGTTTTCGGAGCGTTGATCGCTCTGCCAGTGGTATGGATCATCGGTGCCGCGATGATGTGGGGGGAGCTCTTCGATGCAGCGCGTGGGGAGTCGATCGGGGGAGTTCTTGACCCCTCGTACGGTACCAGCGCCGCCACCGCCCTCATTCTCCGGTATCTCGTATGGGCCCTTCTCCTAACGAGCGGGATCTTAACCGACGGAGTGATACTGTTAAGCCGTTCACACGAGGTAGTACCCTTTGGAGCTGTGGGAGATCTGGTTCAGCGGGGGAGTTCGGGGTTGTCGGTCGGGCTCGGAATACTAACCGCAGGGATCGAGGGGATCCTCCCGTGGCTCGCTCTTTTTAGCCTGTGGGAGCTCGGCGGAATTTTCCTCGCCCGAATCTTCCCCCAGCTACCCCTCTCAAATGAACATTTTTTGGGGAAGACGGTTCTCGGCCTCGCTCTGGTGATCTGGCTCGACGGGGAACAGGTCGGGGCTGCTGTAGTTCACCGAGCGGTCTCGGGTATAGCGGCCGCCGCGACGAGCCCCGCTCAGCTCGGGAGTGGGCCGCTGAGCACCGATCGGTCACCTCGGGGTAATCTCGTGACCGATGCGACCGCTCACAGGGAGATTTTGATGCCCCGATCGCGGGGCACAGGTGGGGGAGCGACAGGTGTTTTTCAGGGGGGCGAGGAGGTCAGATGACTCAAGAAAAGTCCCATCCGCCCTCCCGGCGGCGTCGGGAGAAAGCGTTGCGCGAGGGAAAGGTTCTAAGAAGTCAGATACTTACCCGTGTGGGGCTTTTAGGAGGAGTATTCGGTCTGGGTGTCCTCGGGGCACAGTTTTGTTGGGTAAGGTGGTCTTTGCTGTTAAAATGGCAATTGACCGAAGGGTTTACGGAGCCGCTCGCGAGTTGTCGTGAGGTAGTTTTGAGCGGTTTCCTTCTCTCTGCCCTCCTGCTCGGACTCGGTGCGGGAGTGGCGTTGTTGATCGATGGACTGCAGACCGGGGTACCGTTAGGGGTTCGCCCCGTCCTCTTTCGCCTCGATCGACTCGAACCTTTCGCGGGCTTAGGGCGAGTGATCTCCGGTCTTCGGGGGCTCTGGTTCCAAGGTGCGAATATCGGTCTTGCAGCTCTTTTGTTCTACGGTTTTTTCCCTCACGCGGTGACGACTCTTGCAGGACTCGATCCGTTTGATCGGATCGAGACGGTGAGCGCAACGATGCGACTCGCTGCTCGTTTTCTATGGGGAGGTTTCACCGGAATCGCATGCGTAAGTGGAATCGATTTTTTCATTCAGCGAAGGCGTTTTCTTAAAGAGCTCAGTATGTCGCTCGATGAGGTGAAACGGGAGCACCGAGAGGAAGAGGGCGATCCGCTGATGCGCTCGATTCGGCTCGC
>JBJOHD010000032.1:0-15026 GCA_046047875.1 Pseudomonadota bacterium
TTCCTTTGCAAAAGGATTGCAGTAACTCAATATCGCCTCCCTCCGTCGCAGTCTCTACCGTCTCCTTGAAGGTACTAACCAATATCCTGATATCCGCTAACGGAGGCGTAACGGCGGTCAGATCGACATTAAGAGTTGAAAAATCAAAGGAAGCCATTTCAGTCAGCCTGAGAATTACGCAAAGCGACTCGGAACAAGAGTGTTATTATCAGTTCTGCATTGAGAGCACCTGAAAATTGGATGCTATTTGGATGCCGGGGGTTCAAGACCCCATTAATTGCAATATGTTAATAGCCTTTAGGTGCTCCCATTGTTCTCCTATTCGAACTTAGCTGCGCCAAGATTCGAATGACGGGTTAGGGGTAGGCCCCTAACAACCCCAGTCCCGCTCGGCGCTTGCGCCCAGGGGCTGCCGCCCCTCTCGCCCCTCATCGGGACTTCACCCCGCTGCTTTGACATTCCTGGACGTTTCAGAAGCTGGATGCAGTTTGGATGTACGCTGTGAAATACATCTGTGTTTTCGGCGGTTACACTGATCCTGGTGATGGCTCTGAGGGCGGTAGCACGGAAGGGGAGGCTCTAGCGGCGTCCAAGAGATCCGTGGCTCAACCCGGCATCGCTTTTCGGCACGAGTTCGTCTCAGCTTACTGCGGGAAAAACCTCCGTTGAAAGCGGAGCGACACCCCGACCAGTGCGATGAGTACCGGGACCTCAACGAGGGGGCCGACGACCGCGGCGAATGCCGCTCCCGACTGGATGCCGAAGACTGCGACCGCGACAGCGATAGCGAGCTCGAAGTTGTTGCTCGCGGCGGTAAACGAGAGGGTGGCTGTTTTCGAGTAGTCGGCCCCGAGTCGGTGTCCGAGAAAAAACGAGAGGAGAAACATGAGCACGAAGTATATCAGCAGGGGCACCGCGATCTGGAATACGTCAAGGGGGAGCGAAACGATGTACTCCCCCTTCAGCGAGAACATCAAAACGATCGTAAAGAGGAGCGCAATCAGGGTCAGGGGGCTGATCTTGGGGAGAAACCTCTCCTCGAACCATTCCCGCCCCTTCATTTTTATCCCGATAAAGCGGGTCGCTATACCGGCGAAAAACGGGATGCCGAGGTAAATGACCACGCTTTCAGCGATCGCTCCGACCGTTATACCCGATAGATCAACCTCCCCGAAGTTTACCCCGAAGAAGGGGGGGAGAAATTTGTTGAAAAACCACGCATAGACCGGATAAAAGACGATCTGAAAGACCGAATTAAAGGCGACGAGTCCCGCGGCGTATTCGTTGTCTCCCCGCGCGAGTTCGTTCCAGACGATCACCATCGCGATGCACCGCGCGATCCCGATCATGATAAGCCCGATGGCGTACTCCGGTTTATCGGCGAGGAAAACGAGCGCGAGCCCGAACATCAACGTGGGTCCGATGATCCAATTCTGCACCAAGGAGAGGAGCAGAATCCGCCAGTTTCTAAAAACCTTGGGTAACTCCTCGTATTTCACCTTCGCAAGGGGGGGATACATCATGAGGATGAGCCCAAGCGCGATCGGGATAGACGTGGTTCCAACCGACAGATCGGCGATCGCCCGCCCGAAATGGGGCGCGAGATGCCCCGCGAGGACACCGAGCGCCATCGCAAGGAATATCCACACGGTCAGAAAGCGATCGAGAAACGAAAGTCGTGGGGGGCAGCAGGCAAGGTCGGTTTTCATGGGGGTAATCTCGCACATAACCGGGGGGGCGGTCCCTATCTATGGATGGGGACTCGGCGGAGCTTTCGTCGATCACTCGACCATCTTAAGAGGAGAGGGGGAAGGGCATTTCGGGAGTGTCCCCGCTCTGGTGCCGATCTCCTAGTGGGAGGACTCGGCCCCCGGCTCTTCGGCAGCACGTCTATTTAACCGCTCCGCGAGGCGGGCGACCACCTCGTAGCCGGAGAACGGCACCATCATCCACGGAATATTGTGTGCCCGGCAGAGCGCCATCACCCGCTCACTCGTTGCGTGGGAGTTCCAGGTGGGATTGATCGCCACAAGGTCGTGCCGCATTAAGGTCTGACGAATCGTTCGGGGGCTATCGTCGGGGGAGAGGAATATTACCGGTATAGAGCCCCCCGCCTCCTCGATGGCGGCGCGTTTCGGCGGGGTGTAGATGCCGCCGATGACAACCAGCCGTCGGTGGGTTCCCGGTGGAATCGAGAGCACCTCCTCGATTCCACCGGAGTCCGCGGAGCTTGCCTGGGTGGGGGCTGCGCTCCCCACGGGGCGGCGGAGCCCCCGGAGATGTCCGAGGCACTCAGGTTCATTCTCGACGTCACCCCGCAGCCAGTTCGAAAGGGCGCGAACATCCTCGTGCCGCCCGCTCAGGACGAAATCGGTGAGGCGATCGAACGCGGCGGGAGATTCGAGGAACTCGAGGAGTCGTGGGGAGTTTGTAAACGTCCGGAGGAATCCCACGATGCGGGGAGTTGTGTCTGGGGGCAGCGTGATTAACTTTCGTAAACACCCCTGGAGCACCGCTGCGGTAGGGGGGGCGATGAGGACTCCGTCCACCCATTCGGCGAGCGCGGGATTTTTGGCGAGGCGCTCACGGAGCACCTCACGCGCTGAAGTAGCGCGGGCTTGAGCAGGCACCGTTCCGCGGGGACTTGTGATCGGTGGCACCTCGCTCTCCGGCTCCAGAGCCGCCGCCGCGACCGCGGGGCTTTTACCCTGATAAAGCGCGTCCCCCCCCGCTTTGATCCGAGCGGCAGCGATACCGGGATCGAGGGGGCTATTGAGAAGCGCGAGCGCTGTCGGCAGAAGATTCGCCTTTAGGAGGGGCTCGGTGTGGGTGATGAGTGCCACGATCGCGTTTCGCGCGGCGGGGCGTGCGCTCGCAAGTTCACGGAGGCACTCACCGAGCGGCACCGATCCTGCGGGTGTTTCGACGATGAAATTCCGATGCCTCATAACCCACGACGCAAAGGCGGCATCGGGGTGATTAACCTTGCTGCTTTCGAGGAGGCGGAATAAATCCCGGGTCTGCGGCTCCGAGGCGAGGACGCTTATAAACGGGAGCACCTCATCGGCGGGGAGCCGTCCTACCATGGCGCTTAGGGTGCGTGGATCGGTCGTCTTTTCCTTGGTGAGGTCACCTAAAATCGTCTGAATCGCTCCTACCATGCCGTTGAATACTGCAACCGATTCCCGGGGAGGGAGGGGGCGAGCGAGGGCGATGAGCGGAGCGAGTGTGCCGGTGTCGGCGAGGAGTTTTGACTCGTGAAGAATTTCGCCGAGGGCGCGCAGGATGTACGGGGTCGGTGGCAGCTCGGTCCACGGTCGAGGGAGGCTCTTCGCAAGTCCCTCACTGTCGGCGGAGTCTCCCGTGCCGTATCGGATATGGTTGACCAACGGTCGGACCAGATGTCGAGTGAGATCCTGCCACGCCTCAAGGAGACTCCCCTCGAGCCGTCGGGCGAGATCGATCGCTACCCGTGAGTCTGCATTCGGGGGCCTCGCGGGGTTGTGCGCGATCGTTTCCTTACGGAGGTGAAGCAGAGAGGTCAAGATGAGAAACTGCTCTGCGGAGATAGTACCCTTTTTTGCCTCGCACGGTTGGTGAAACGCCTTGTCGATAGCGGTGAGCTGCTCTGCGTTCCTCGCGAAGAATCTCTTGAGCCGATCGATGGGGAGACGCCGATATTCCGCTTCATCAGCGAAGTGGCTTCGAACGAGAAAATCGCTCGAGATCCGGCTATCGAGCCACCCGCACACCCGAAATAGCGATGATCCGACTGAGAGTCCGATAGTTAGACAGAGTACGGCGTCGCGATCGTTCGGGAAAAGGGTCTGAGCGAGGGAGTAGAGGTTTCCCTCTGTGGTGGTTTCAGGGGGGGGGAACTCGATCTCCGGAACGCGCGAGCGGGGGGGGAGCGAAACCTCCCCAAGCGGGGTGCTCTCCCCTTGTGGCGGCTCATCGCGCCGCTTGTTGTCGAAATGTTC
The DNA here is from genome assembly GCA_046047875.1 of Pseudomonadota bacterium. GTDB lineage: Bacteria > Bdellovibrionota_C > UBA2361 > UBA2361 > UBA2361 > JBILDU01. The sequence goes on from JBJOHD010000032.1 coordinate 3,981, forward strand.
CCCACCCATGCCGGCGATTATAGCGGCCCGGACCCGGCTACTCAAATCGACCGCGAGGAAGGCAAGTCTCCGCATCGCGATGAGTTATATCCGTAACTACCGTGATTGTATGTGCCGCACCTGTGCGGATGTAAGCCTCAACGGTAGAGCTGATTCGGGTGACGTCTCCCTACTTCGCATGGCTGAAGGGCGGCGCTCTCTGCCCTAAACTGCGGTGTCGTTCCTAGCCTGAAGTTGTTGCTAGATTATCCGACGGAGTTGGGATTCTATGGCTCGGTCACATAGACCAACGATAATAAGGGGAGGGAGAGAGGCGGACCTCTTCGCCAGGTCGAATCTCCTCTCTGCCTGGTGGTCTTATCAGTTCGCTGTTTCCCCCCCTGTAAATGGGAGATGGAGTGGAACCAAAGACGGGCTTTCCATTTGATTGAGTGCGCGGACACATTGTGAGCCTGCTCCCCACAATCTACCGAGATTCCCTAAGAAACGTCCGACTCCGTCCGGGTCCGTTGGGCATTCGGCAAGACATACGTCGTGCATCAGGGCTTCGTGAACAAAACAGCTGTTACAGATCTCCTCGCACGAGAGTGATTCAGGCCCCGCTTTAGCCCACCCGAGCGATGGTATGAGGACCGCGACCAATAGACCGAGAGCGCGTTGACTCCAATTCATAGACATTTTCGATTCCCCCAAACGATCGATATTAAGTTAGCAGGAGATCTCCCTTTGAGGAGAGACTGCTCCATAAAAACTTGTCGATCGGCGTCAGTGCGGCCTTCCTGCGGCTTCCCCCTACGAGTTTTCTTGGGTCTCGAATCACATTTTGTCTTAGCCGGGATGGGGGGGCGTTGATATACCAAGGAGTCTGCGCGCTCCCCGTGGCTGCTTTCTCCTGACTATTTCAAAGGAGAGGGCAAAGGGAGCGAAGCTGGGAAGCTGGAACCGGATGTCGGAGATATGAGGAGCTGACAGGAGGACGTCTATCCGAATAAAGAAGCGCTATTCCACGGATGACGGAGGGATTGTCATTTAGTCCATTAAACAAGGAAGATCGAAGGATACTCCGGGTGCAAAAAACCATAGACTTGAGGGGGTGAAGCGGCGCCACGAAAGGGGGACCTTCCGTAGCGCCGCTTACCGATCTCACCCGAGCGAATCACTTCGCGCGGGAAGGAGTGTCAGACTGCGACCATTCCTCGGGAAAAGTGATCCCGGTGATCTCCATCGCCCGCCTGATCCCGACCTTCTTGCAGAGAGCTTCGAACTCTTTCAAGGTTTGTGGAACGGGGAACTCCTCGGACTTGGTTTCATCCATGAAATCTCTCACTCAAGTGACAACGTTGGGGGATAACCACGGAAACAAACCGTGGAACGGAGTATCCTCCAATCGTCTCTACGATACCGTGCGGCGGGGGCTTAAGATAGTTTCTCGGGGGCGCCCAGGATGTTGAAGATTTCGCGCCGGTGGAGGATTTTCGGAGCGGCTCACGGGGGTTCTCGATCACACCGTTCTAACCACGAAAAACACAGTATCCAGGGGGTTAGGCGCGGAGCGGGGAGGAGAGGTGAACGGGGCGGGGGCGGTGCCGCGCGGGTGTGGTACGATAGAGGGAGATGATCTTCCGCGCTTTTCCGCTAGTTGTTGCGTGCCTCGCTCTTTTTGAGGCGGGTCAGTGTGCGGCCTCCGGGGTTGAGCTCGAGTTCGCTGGGGGTAAAAAAGATTTCGTAAAATCCTCGGTGAAGGCGATCGGGAAGGGGCTCGAACGGGGGGATTTTTTGACCGTCCTTAAAAAGTCGAAGACCAAGGAGGATCTCCTTACCTTGAAGCGACTCTTCTATTCCCGCGTGCTTAAAAAACCGGTTGAGCTGCGGTGCCGCTACGGCGCAGCCCCCCGTAAAAAACGTCTTCTCGACCTCAACCACGCGGTGGAGGTCCGGGTCGATGTGCCCTTAAATACCCCCCTGAAAGACGCCGCGCTCTCGTTCTCCGTTGATCGCGCTCCGGATAGCGCTGAATCGGCCAACGTCCTCTTCTCCTTCTCCTTTTAGCGTTTCTTGAGGGGTGAGCTGGATCATGATCGATCCCGTACGCCGTTACTATGCTTTGCCCAACAGACACGGTGCGTCGGGCTTTCGGGTCGATCCCGCGGGGCGCTCACCGGGGCGTTTATCATGAAGGAAGGTGTTATGCGAACGGAGATTACGGAGCAAGAGACGGTTCAGATCGTGGAGCGGGACGCAGAGGAGTGTATCCAAAACTGCTTCGAGAGCTACCGCGGGTGTCTTGAGATGACGGCGTACTGCCTTGAGCAAGGGGGAGATTACGTGACGAGCGAATTGATCTCGAGTCTGCAGAGCTGCGCGAAGTTATGTCAAACAACCGTCGAGCTTCTTGTGACCGATTCGGATCTGTATGCACCGACGTGTGAGGTATGCGCGGCAGCGTGCGAGCAATGTGCCGATGAGTGTGAGTCGGTGAACGACGAGCAGCTCGCCGCTCTCGCCGATCTCTGTCGTCAATGCGCCGAAACGTGTCGGGAGATCGTTTAGGAGTCGATTGAGGAGGCGGCGCTCACGCCATCCGCGGAGAGAGCGCCCCCTCCCCCTCCGCTGTCGCTCACTCGGTGTGTCGGCCGAGGATAGCGGCGAGCTCCCCGGCATCGAGGAAGCGAAAATCTCCCTCGGCTAATCCCTCAAGGGAGAGGGGGCCGAAGTGGCTCCGGTGGAGTGTTTCAACTCGGTTGCCCACCGCCGCGAACATCCGTCGCACCTGGTGGTAACGTCCCTCATGCAAGGTCAAGCGGCACGCGGTGGGTGAGATGACATCAAGCTTTGCAGGAAGGAGGGGCTTCGTCTCCTCCTCGAGCATCAGCGTGCCGGCACTGAAGATCTTCCCCTCATCTCCCCGGAGCGGTTCGGCGAGGGTTACTTCGTAGACCTTATCGAGTTTGGTCTTCGGCGATGTGAGGCGGTGAAGCGCTTGGCCGTCGTCGGTGAAGAGAAGGAGTCCGGAGGTGTCTTTGTCGAGGCGGCCCACCGAGGAGAGGATCGGATTACGGCGGCCAAAACGCTCCGGCAGAAGTTCGTAGACGAGCGCCCCAGCGTCGCTCCGGCTGCAGGTGTATCCCACCGGTTTGTGGAGCATGAATACTATCCCCTCCCCGGGATCGAGCGGCTCCCCATCGACGGTTACCACGTTTGGGTCGACCTTTAGTGAGCCGCTTCGGGGGGGCTCTCCGTTCACCGCGACCGCCCCCAGCTTTATGAGGGTCGAGACGTCCCCTCGGGAGCAGTAACCCCTGGAGCTTAATAGTTTATCGAGTCGTACGGTGTTCCCCATATCCCCGGGAGGTTAGCATTTTTTTGGAATAAAGGAGAGGTCCGGTAAAAAGGCGTCTTGGAGGGTAGAGCGCGCTGGAGTTTTCGGGCGGCCGTGGCATAATCCACCCGCTAAGCCATGACCAGTCACGCTTTCGATCTCGAGGTAGCTTTACCGAGACTTTCCGGATGTCTTAAAGGCGGGGTGTGGTCGCGGCGCGCCCGTACCGAGCTCTCAAACGATTATCTCAAATCGCTCCTCTTCGAGCTCCGCCGCTGGGCGGACGATCGGCGGTGGACCTACCGCTCGGTACGCTCGGTCACCTTTAAGCTCGAGCGCGACGGTCTTGAGCCCCGCGCGATCGGGGAGCTCGTCGGAGCGATTCAGCGAACCTTCGCGTTTCTCCCCGGATGCCGCATCACCTGTGAGTCGTTGCCGCGTTTCGCGGATGAATTTTCCCCGCTCGTTGAAAATGGGATCGAACGCTTTTTCCTGCCGGTGGTGTCGTTCGACAAAAAGACGTTGCGAGCTGAGGGGGGTGCCCTCGACGCCGCCACAGCGCGGAGCCTCATCGAGGGGGCGATGTCCGCAGGCTTCGGAGCGGTCGCGGTGAAGTTGATCTTCGGTTCGCCGGGACAGACGGTGGGGGAGTTCCGCACCGATCTCTCCCGTCTTATCGTCCACACCCCGCACGAGGTGATTTTCTCCCCGTCAAACGGGCGGAGAAAACTGGGGCGCCGGAGCCTCGCGGTCGATCAGCTCACCAAAATGAAAGGTATCATCGAGGCGGTGATGGGGGGGCTGGGCTATGAGGAGTCGCGGCTTCACCACTATGTGCGCGGTGAGGCGAGCGTTGTACCTGAGGATAATATCGCCGACGGTCATCGGCTCGGTATCGGTGCCGGGGGCATGACCGTAACCACCGATGGTCTCGGCCGGCGGATCGTGGCGCGCAACGCTGAGGGCCCGCGGGAGTACATGTGGGCGCTCGCTCGAGATGGGCGGGCGTGGCGCACGGAAGAGGCGCTCACCCCTGAGGAGGAGATCGGGGCGGTGATTACCGAGATGTTTTATCGCCGCTCGGGGCTCGATCTTGGGGCGATCGAACGGCGCTTCGGTATCGATGTTGAACGCGCATGCCCGGGGGTGCTCGAGGTGCTGATCGATGCGGCGTTCGTGCGTCGGTCCGGCGATGAGATCGCCCTTACGAAAGCGGGCCACGTGGCGATTGACGATGTGGTGGCGCAGTTTCGAGGAAGCTTCGCGGGAGCCGCGGTCTAGCCCGATCGAACGCTAGCGGAAAAAGCGAGCGAGCGCCGCCTGTCTTTCAGGCAGCGCTCCAAGCACCCCGTCTACCGTGCCTAATTCAAAGTCAGCAAAGTCGAACCCTGGGGAAACGGTGCATCCGACGAGGGAGAACTCGGTGCCGCTGTGGGGGCAGGCGGCGAACCACGCTCCGTGGGGTACCACCGCTTGAGGGAGGAAGCCCCGCTCCGCATCGAGCCCGAGATCGATCTTCGAATAGGTACCTCCCGAGACGACATGGATCTCGAGCGGTCCCCCTGCGTAAAAGTGCCACACCTCATCTGAATGGATCCGATGGAATGCGGAGAAGTTTCCCGCCTCTAAAAGGTAATAGATCGCGGTGGAGTGGCTCCGTGTGCCCCTGAAGCGGGGCGGGAGGGCGCTCGCTGCGAAGTCCTCCGTCGCACGATAGGTCTCACGGAAAAATCCCCCTTCGGGATGGGGTTGAAGATTCAGGCGGTCTATCCAAGCTTTTGCATGCATCGCCGCAGAGCCTAGCTCGCTTTTCCCGATTTCGGTACCGCGGATCGGAGGGGTGATGTAAAATATCGACGTGCACCAAGGGGCGAGCAAATATGAAAACTTTTCCGTATTTTGAGATCGAGGGGGACAACGCGCGTCTTGGCGAGGGTGTGGGCAGCCTTCTGGCTGAGCGGGTCGGCGCCGCGTACGGTTTCTACGAGGGGCTCTTCGGTGAGATAGCAAAGATCGACCCCGGGTCGACAATCGAGAAAGCTCGGCTCGTCGGGCGTGTCCGTGAATACGCTGAGGAGCTCGCGGTGACGATAGCAAAGCACTTTCCCGCCTATGCCACGGAGATAGAGGCGCTCGCTCAGGGGGCGGGGATCGAGCCGTGGAAGGTGTACGCATTGAACGGGCGAACGGAGATCTATCGACTTCTGGCGGAGAGGGCTCAACCGAAGGATCCGGGGGAGTGCACCGCGGTGTATTTCCCGAAGAGTGGGCTCCTCGGTCAGAACTGGGATTGGCACCCGCACCTTGAGGAGCTCGCTGTGATCTTAAAACTGCGGCGGCCCGATGGGCACACCGTGTTGATGTTCACCGAGCCCGGTATCATCGGGAAGATGGGGCTCAACTCCGCCGGAATGGGGGTATGTCTCAACATCCTCTTTGGGCAGAGCTCCACGAGCGGGGTGCCGATCCATATCTTACTTAGGGCGGTGCTTGATACCCGCTCGGTAGTCGAGGCGGAGCGGTTGGTGGCGTCACTTCCCCTCGGAACTTCGAGCAATATGCTTATCGGGGATGCCTCGGGAAACGGGGTGGATCTCGAGATCCAAGGGACCCATCTCCTCCGCTACGACCTCTCCTCGGGCGACCTCGTGCACACGAACCATTACGTTGCGGATGAATCTACCGCCACGTCGACGATCCCTGGGTCGGTAAAACGACTTGAGCGAGCGCGGGGGATGTTTGGGGCGGAGTCGGAGCGGGGGGTTGAGGGGATGAAAGCGATACTGGCCGACCGCGAAAACGGGGAGTTTCCGATCTGTCGGGGGTACGCGAAGGGGGTAGATTTTTTGGTCGGCACCGTGGCCTCAGTTATCTACGATCTGAGGGGTGGGTTGCTCCACGTTGCGCGCGGCCAAGGCGCGGTGAGCGGGGAATGGGTAGCCGTGGGATTAAAATAGAGCGGTCGAGCGGCTTTTTGGGGACATCCAGCCGCACCGCTGTGGGCGATGTTTGATTAAATCGCTTATAGCCAAATGGCCGTATTCGCTCTAAGATCGCCTCGCGTAATTAGTCTTTTTAAGGGGACGACATGAATAAATTCATCCGCCTTGCCGGTCTTTTGGTGTGTTCGCTCGCGCTTGGAAACAGCGCGTTCGCCGAGGACGCCGCTGCAGATAAACCGTGGTCGATCGATATGAACGTAGCGTTCATGTCGGACTACATGTTCCGTGGTCAAAACTTGTACGACGGAGCCTCGATTCAGCCGTACATCGGGGGGAGCTACGAGACCGATTTCGGTACGTTCGGAGCCTACAACTGGATGCACATCTCGGCGGACGGTTCGACGAACGTCCCAGAGTTCTTCGAGATGGACTGGGGGGTCAGCTACTCGATCGATTTCGACCCGGTCAGCCTCTCGGTGGGTAACCTCTGGTACACCTACCCGAACGACGACGACGACATCAACGATACCACCGAGGGCTTTATCACGGTGGGGCTCGATGACAGCGGCTTTAACGATTTCTACACCTTGAGCCCGACCCTGTCTGTTTTTAAAGATTGGGATGAGTTCGACTACTATTACTATGAGTTGAAGCTCAGCCACGACCACACCTGGTCGATGCTCGGCGATGGCGTCACCCTCACACCGTACGTTTCATTCGGCTTCGTCTCCGACGGGGAGAAGGCCTACGCTGATGATGGTTTGGTGACGATTTCGGAGGGTGTCGCGGTCAACATACCGCTGGGTGAGTTCATTCTCTCCCCCACACTCAACTATACCCATGAAGTGGATGACCTCACGGTTAACCAGTTCTGGTTCGGTATGACGTTGGCGTACGCTCTTTAAGCCGAGCCGCATCGACCTATGTTGAGTGCCTCACACTCCTCTCCTGAAGCTCGGCCGACCGGTCTACCGGCGGTCGAGCTTCGGGGGGTCGAGAAAAAATTCGGCGACTCCTTCGCGGTCGCCGGCATCGACCTTGTCATCAAACAGGGGGAGTTCTTCTCCCTTCTTGGCCCATCGGGCTGCGGCAAGACAACCCTCCTTAGAATGATCGCGGGGCTCGATTTTCCGACCTCCGGCCAGGTGCTGATCGCGGGCAACGATGTCGTCTCAGTTCCTGCGCACGAGCGCCCGGTGAACACGGTCTTCCAATCGTATGCGTTGTTTCCCCACATGACCGTCGTGGAGAACGTCGCCTTCGGCCTCAAGATGAAGAGGGTGGCTTCCGCTGAGATCGAGGCGCGGGTGAAGCGGGTGATGGACCTCGTTCAGATCACGAACTTCGGGGATCGGAAACCCCACATGCTTTCAGGCGGGCAGCGCCAACGGGTGGCGCTCGCGCGCGCCGTGGTAAACGAGCCTCATGTACTGCTCCTCGATGAGCCTCTCGGTGCCCTCGATCTGAAACTGCGGCACGAGCTTCAGATCGAGCTTATCGGACTACAACGTCGGCTTGGCATAACGTTTATCTGTGTGACCCACGATCAGGAGGAGGCGCTGACGATGAGCGACCGGATCGCGGTGATGAACGGGGGGAGGATCGAGCAGATGGGGTCAGCAGAGGACCTCTACGAGCATCCCCGCACCCGGTTTGTCGGAAGCTTTTTAGGGACGTGTAACTTTATCGAGGCGACGGTGTCGTCCCGGACGGTGAACGGTGCGGTGGTGAGCACCGCCTTCGGCCCCTTAAACGTCGAGTTCCGGAAGCGCTCTGCCGCATGCGACAAAGGTCGATTTACGATCGGGATACGTCCTGAAAAGGTGACCCTCCACGACGCGCCGTCCACCACAGGTGAGAACTCCGTTCCGGTGGTCGTGAAGGAGCTGCTCTACATCGGCTCAGAGACCCATTATCAGCTCGAGGCTGGCGGGTTAATCTTGGGAGCGGACAGCATGAACTCTAAGGTAGGGTCCCAAGGTTTTGAGATCGGGCAGAAGGCGTACGCCTATCTGCCGGCCGACGGTCTTTTGGTGCTTGATGATTGATCCGAAGTGGCGCACCGAGCGGGAAAATAAGTTTGGCGAGCAGCTCTCCCGCTACGACCAGATGTGGCGATCTCTTAGAACGAGCGGCCCCGGTATAATATGGACCGCGTTGTTTCTTTTCATTCCCCTTCTCGGGGTGGTCTTCATCAGTTTTATGAGCCGAGGAGCGTACGGAGAGCTCCAGTTCCCGCTCACCCTTGAAAATTACACCCGGTTTTTCGGCTTTGGCATCTTTGGCTATGATCCGCTCTACCCGAAGATCCTCCTCAGGAGCGTTGCTCTAGCTGCTGGGGTCACGGTGTTGTGTATGGTGTGCGCCCTTCCGATAGCGTTTTTTATCGCGGGGCTCCCCGATCGGTGGAAGGTGATCGCCCTTACCCTGGTAATGGTGCCGTTCTGGACGAACCTTTTGATTCGCACCTACGCGTGGCAGATGCTCCTCTCAAGCGAGGGTCTTTTCTCGAGAGCGGCGCAGTTCTTAGGGCTCATCGCCGAGGACGATTCGCTCTACCCGAGTATCGGAGCGGTCTATATCGGGACGTTGTGCGATTATCTCCCATATCTGGTGCTTCCGCTCTACGCATCGGTCGAGAAGATCGATTGGTCGATCGTCGAGGCGGCGCGTGACCTCGGGGCGAATTCGGTACGGGCGTTTCGTCATGCGGTGCTGCCGCAGATCGTCCCCGGGCTCGCAGCAGGGGTGGTCCTGGTTTTTGTTCCGGCCACAGGGCAGTTCGTAGTGCCCGACCTTCTCGGGGGAGCAAAGACCGCGATGCTCGGCAACTCGATCGCGCAGCAGTTCGGGGCGAGCCGGGATTGGCCGTTCGGCTCGGCGATCGCGATGTCGGGGATGGTGGCGCTCTTTGTCGGGCTTCTCTTTTATAACCGCGTTGTGACCAAGCGGGGTGGGGAGGGGCTTCTATGAGGAGAAATTCCACCCCGCTCTCCGTGGCGGCGATCCTCCTCTACATCTTTATGTACATCCCCATAATGGTGGTGGCGGTGTTCTCGTTTAACGACTCGAAGCACGGGGTCGCTTGGAAAGGTTTTACAACGAAGTGGTACGGGGTCCTCTTTGGGAACGAGCAGGCGCTCAGCGCGACGGTGAATTCCCTGATTTTGGCTGGATCGAGCGCGGCGATCTCGACGGTGCTCGGCACCCTGCTCGGGTACGGGCTGAGCCGATATTGGTTTCCAGCCAAGAAAACGGTCTCGACCCTTATGTACATTCCGGTCATCATCCCCGATATCTTGATGGCGGTGGCGCTCTTGATGTTCTACGGGGTGCTTCGTGATGCACTCGGGATCTTCGAGCTCGGCCTTTCGACGATGATATTTGCTCACGTGACCTTTCAGATCGCCTTTGTGGCGGTCGTGGTGAAGTCACGTATGGTTGGCCTCGACCCGTCCCTTGAGGAGGCGGCGCGAGATCTCGGAGCAAACCGGTGGAACGTCTTTTGGAAAATTACCTTCCCCTTGATGCTCCCGGGTATCGTCTCAGGGGCGCTCCTCGCCTTTACCCTGAGCCTCGATGACTTTGTGGTGAGCTTCTTTACCGCGGGTCCAGGCTCGACGACCCTGCCGATTTTGATTTACTCATCGGTAAAAAGAGGTATAACTCCCGATATTAACGCGCTTTCCACCTTGATGGTGTGCGCATCAACGTTGTTGGTCCTCGCGACCACGATTCTACAACCAAGGAGAAGATCGACGTGAGAAATCTGCGAACCCTGATCGGCAAGGCGGCGCTGGTGTGCGCTGTGTTGGCCGCGCTGCCCCTCGTTGCAGCGGCGGCTCCGAAGAACAAGCTCAATATCTACATCTGGAGCGAGTACATCGATCCGGAGATCGTGAAGAGCTTCGAACAGAAGTTTGATTGTAAGGTGACGATCGATCTTTACGAGGACAATGAGAGCATGATTGCGAAGCTCGCCGCCGGCGGGGCGTCGACCTACGATATTATCGTTCCGTCCGACTATGCGGTGCCGATCGTCGCAAAACGGGGTCTCGCGCAGAAGCTCGACCACGCGAAGATTCCGAATCTGAAGAATATAGATCCGCAGTTTTTGAACACCCCGTTTGACCCGAACAACGAGTACTCCGCTCCGTATCAATGGGGCACGGTCGGCATCTACCTCCGAAAGAAGCCGGGGCAGGTTATCGATGAGTCGTGGGGACTCGTTTTCGACTCGAAGAGGCAGCCGGGTAAGTTCGTCCTGATCGACTCGATGCGCGAGGCGATCTCGGCGGCGCTCAAGTATCGGGGACTCGGGGTGAATGAAACCGATCCAGCAAAGCTCAAAGATGCGTTGAACCTTCTTACCGATGCGAAGGCGCGCTCGCTCGGCTTTGATGGTGGAGTGGGGGGTAAGAATAAGGTTCTCTCGAAGGTCGCCGACATGGCGATCGTCTACAACGGCGATGCGGTGCGGGGTATGGGTGAGGACCCTGAGACCTATTACTTCGTACCGAAGGAGGGGGGTGAGATCTGGCTCGATAGCATGATGATCCCCGCGAAGGCGCCGAATAAGGCGATGGCGGAGGCGTTTATCAATTATATCCTCGATGCTGATATCGGGGCGCAGCTTTCGAACTTTAACCAGTACGCGACACCGAATAAAGCGGCGCTCGACAAGATTAAGCCGGAGGACCGCGCAAATACGGCGATATATCCCTCGCCGGAGGTCATGGCGAAGCTTGAGTATCTCCAAGACCTCGGTGACAAGACGAAGCTCTA
>JBJOHD010000033.1:0-12781 GCA_046047875.1 Pseudomonadota bacterium
GTAGTCTGATTCACCACCCCGATCCGCTCCAGATCGACCATCGGGCGAAAGCCCGTAGAGTAACGACCCGCGAAATCGATCGAAAAGCGCTCAAGCGGGATCTCTCCCCGTAGATACCCCGCTAAAACCTCCGCCTCCGCCATATCGCGAATCACGAGGCTGGGCGCTTTTACCTGCGCGTGGGAGAACGTCGCGCGGGTCTCCTCATGGGTATTTTTGCCGTGAATGATCACGGAGAATCCCCCCTCGCCTAATTGACTTGAGCGCTTCCATACCTTTTCGACGAATGGGCACGTCGCATTGTAGCGTAGTGGATCGATCCCGAGAGTGCGGAGCCGATCAAAAAGCTCTATCGTCGTGCCGAATGCGGGAACGATAACGATATCGTCGGAGCGGAGCTCTTCGAACGGAACAAGCTGCTTCCCCTCGGTGGATAAGATGAATCGGACCCCGCGCGACTCGAGGTCGCCGTTCACTTGCGAGTTATGAATCATCTCACTCAACAGGAATACCCTCCGGTCGGGATTCTCCTCGAGGGCCCGATAAGCGATTTCGATCGCGTTTTGAACCCCGAAACAGAACCCAAAATGCCGGGCGATCTTAAAACGTACCTTGCCGAGGTCGAGCACCGTCGGGGAAAAATCGAGCTTGCGCTGATCGCTCAGCCGCCGGGCATGTTTGACCGCAGCGACATCGTTGGAGCGATATATAATCGGGATATTGAATTTTCGACCCATACAACGTGGTTATACCACGCCGACTTCAGGTGTGTCTAACGGACAGCAAGGGTCGGGGCAGGGCGTATCTTCCGTCCGAGGAGCCGCGCCACGTTCGATATCGCGCGCCCGAATAGACCGGCGATACCGATGAGGGTAGCTAAAAGAGCGAGCCCGATATCGAGGCGATTCGTACTCGCAATAATCATCTCAGCGGGAGACAGATGCAGTTGTACGAGAACGCTCACGCCGTAGAGGAGCAAAAATGATAGCACCACGTATGACAGCACCGCCGCCGTCATCGCAAGGCACTGCGCAGCAACGACCTGGGGCGCTGTCGTCAGGGCGATAGTTCGCCCGAATCCACTTAACTCGATACGCGCCGATGAGCGCCCCTCTTCTTTCGACTCATCCCGAGAGAGCCGTGGAGTGAGGCTCAGGAGTAATCGATAACGAAACGAGAACGCGCCCAGATCGAGGGGACGATCATGCACGAGCACGACGGTGTCCGCCGAGTGCACCTCACACATCGCCAATGCGATCGCATTATCTTCCGCCGATAGGGTTCGTCGTCGAAACCACCGGAGGTTGAGGAGCAGGTAAAAGCTCTTGAAAAATCGGCGGAGATTAGAGTCGGCCTCGAAAAAATCGACTTTTAAGCGCGAGACCAGAAGATCGAGGACCTTAGCCCACGCAACGTTCTGACACGGAATAGTAACGGTAATTCGAGTATCGCTCACCATTTTGGGTCCTCGACTCACTCCCACTATATGAGATGAGTTAAGCCCCTCCACAACACCTCTCGGGTCCAGTCGGACCGACAACGCTCCCCCGCGAAGAGGTATCGAATGTAGTTATGGGCCGATCACCCGTCGCCGTGACCTCACCGCGGATATCTGGTTCGGCTTCCCGAAGAGATAGAAATCAATAGCGCAATCAGCGACTTAGTCATTTCCCGTCACCCGTAACTGTACGCCGAGACGGCGATAATCTGCTCCCCCCGGTACCCATCCACGGTCGACGACGAGGGTGAGGGGAACCCGCGGCGAGACCGCCCAAACCGGTGCACCAACCGGAGAGCACGCCACCTTGACGGTGTACGGAGCTGTCTCCTTTAACTGAACCGCAACGCTCTCAAAGACGGAGGCGACACGCACCGTCACCGGGTCAGCGGGGGAGATCTCGGGATGGACGGCGCGGAGACTAAATGAAGCCACCCCAGCGCGACACTCCGCCAAAATCCGCGCGCGGGGAGCGGTCCAGCGAAACCTCCCTCCATCATCCCGCTCGAACGGGTAGAGCCCCCGCTCTCTTAAGAGATAAGATGTAACGATGCTTGCAAAGACGACTCCCGCGACGCACCATCTGAACCACCCCTCACGAGCCGCTCCCGAGCTCCGCTCCTGGTCATAGGCGGTCACCGACCCGGCAAGACACACCGCCGCCAGCACCGCTACCTCGGCGAAATCGAGATGGGGACCAACAACGAGCATCACTAAAAGAGCGCCGGTCCCCGCCCGGGGCCAGAGCGGACTCTGCGATACCCCGCCCCACCGCAGCTGCTTTACCGCGAGAAACCACCCGAGGACCCCGACGATCCCCAGCTCGGCGAGTATCCCCAGATAGTAACTGTTTGCATTATCGGTCCACCCGTTGAGGGGGATGCCGAGGACGCGAGCATACGGCTCCACGAACATCGAAAACGCTCCGAGTCCCACCCCAAACCACGGATGGTCGATCGCCACCGCCCCACCGATCGTCCAGAAGATACCCCGGCTAAAAAAGGTCTCACCGAGCCGATCGAACTGGAGGGAACTCAGAAACCGCGCCACCCCCACGGGAAGGCCCGTTCCGGAGATGTCGACGAGCTGCAGCGCTCCGATTCCGATGATGCCGAGGCCGCCGAGAGCGGCGAAAAGCCGCGGAGCCGTCCGCCAGGCCCCGAGGCTGAACAGCGCAGCGAGTCCGAGAAAAAACGAGCGAGAGCCGCTCACCCACGGCAGCACACACCACACAGCGATAAGCCCGCAGACCCCCGCACGAATCGCTCCTCGACGAGCGCTGCAAGCAAGCTCACACAGGAGCGCAACGATGAGTACCGCGCTCACCCCGAAGGAGTTCGGATCGGTGAATGTTCCGGGATGACGCCCCAAAGATCGCCAGAACTCATTGGTCGTGGTGTAGCCGACCAGGCTCGAAAACAAAAGCGAGGCGGCGATAAGCCCCGCCGACGTAGCAGCTCCCCAGCCGAGGGCCCGGAGGAACACCTCCCGGGCAGCTGCGTTAGCCTGAAAAGAGCTGAAAAGACCGCAAAGAAGCACGAGATGTAAAGTTCCGCGAACAGCGCCCCCAAGACGGGGGGCGGAGGCCCAGAGCTGCGCCAGCGTTTCGAAGAGACCGCTGCCAAACAGCGAGCCGAGGGTAAGAGCCGCCGTCACGCTCGCTCCAACGAGATGCGCCCCCACCACGAACAGAAACGGTCGCGCGAAGCGGGGTAAAGATCCCCCCTCGCTGCCAAGGCTCAGGACGAAAAATCCGCACGCGAGAAGCACTCCGTCCCCGAGTAAGGGAAGCAGAACGGTGAGAAACCCCAACGCCCCCCAGAGCACACCGGTGCCCTGCACGACCCGGAGCGTCCCCAAAAGAAGCCCGAGTCCACCGACGATCGCCAGGGAGCTCGGGGAGAGCCTGAGAGCCGCCAGAGCCAAGCAGACGAGCCAGCCGAGCTGAGTTGCACGATTACCAAGAACCGCACGAGCATCCCGCTCAAGCGCCGTCATCTTCGTCGTTCCTGCCGAGAGCTTCCGTACTTCTGAGCCCCCGAATTTCGTGGCGAATCGAGCTTAGGTCGGCTTCGAGATCCACGCTCCAAAACTTAACCTCATCATCATCGACCAACTCCCCGCCCTCAAGGGGATTTCGCGATATCTCCTTGAGGAGACGGTCAAAATCACCCGAGAAATTTGGGAGAGAGAAAACTCCAAACGGCCCGATTCGCCCGGCAAAGCGGCGGGTTCCTCCCCATCCTATCGAGAGTGGAGCCGCGGAACGCGGAAGAGCGATCGCCTTGACGTCGTACCCGCCAAGAAGCGCTAACGACGGCTTCGATCCCTCGGGGTTGAGAAACGCTCCGTGAACTCCGAGATACCTCCCCCCGCTGAGAGTTAATGCGACGAGAAACCAATCGCGAGAATTCGGGGGCAGCTCCGCGAACTGAAGCCAGCGGCCGTTATTTGCTGCATCACGCCAATAGACCGCGGGTCGGAGCGCACCGTTCTCCCCATCAAGCGCAAGAGCATACCCTGCCCCAAGATGCTCGGTTTGCGAGAACTTCGAAAAAAGGATCATTCGCTGACCGTCTTTTGGGAAGACCCGAGGCTTGAACCAGCCAAAGACGAGAAAGTCCTCCCCCGACTGAGGCTCAAGGGCAGCGTGGTGGGCTATCGCTAAACCATCGGAACGCCCAGCGACGAGTTTTGAAGCGGGAAACGTGGGATCGGCGGGAACATCGGAGGGAACGGAGCGGACACCGGCGATCCGAGTCCCGACGATGATCGGGGTGACAAACGACACCGCGAACACGATGACGAGCCCGATAAAAAACAGATTGTGCCGTGCAAACACGCGCTACTCCTCAAGCCCTAGAAACGCCGAACCGGGCTCCTGACGAGACTATCAAACCGACACCGAGGTGTTTACACAAGACCGCACCGGCCAGCGCCACGCGAATAGCGAGGGGGAGCTCTCAGCACCCCTTCGGAGCTGCACCAAAGAAAACGGGCCGCAGCGAAGCCTCCTCCGCCACAGCCCGATTATACGGCCGGAATAGACCGGTCAGTCCAAGGAGACCAGCCCGATCTGAAACGACCGATATCCGATTACTCCGCGGGGGTTTCCGCCGTTTCGGTCTTAGGCGCGCTCTCCTCCGCCGCTGCGCTCTCCGCTTTCCGGCTCTTCTTCGGCTTCGCCTCACCTTCCTCAGCAGCTTTCTTCTCGCTCACTTCAGCCACCACCTTGGTGTTCACGAACGCAGTGACCTCGGAGTGAAGCTTGACGTTCACCTTGTACTCGCCCGGCTTCTTAAACGGCTCGAGAAGCTTGATCTGCTTTTTGTCGAGCTCAAAGCCCTTGGTTTTAAGCGCAGCATCGACGTCTTTGACCGTGATGGCCCCGAAACTACGTCCGCCGCTGCCCATCTTAATCGTGAAATCGAGGGTGACAACGCCGAGGCGCTGCGCGAGCGCCTCCGCCTCAACCTTGAGCTTCATCTTCTTCGCGTTGATACCGTCCATGCGGTGCTTGAGCAACCGCGCGTTGGTTGAGGAGGCCTCTACCGCGATCCCTCGGGGGATAAGATAGTTCCGCGCGTAACCCGGCTTTACCGCCACGAGGTCACCCACGTAACCCAACGAGGGAAAATCAGACTGCAAAATAACGTTCATCGACAGCTCCGTAGCTCGCTATTCTAAAAACTTTTACTAACTACCTTAAAACTCACCTTCCGCCGCCTCGGTGAACTCTTCACCGACTACGGGGGTCTTGCGCTTCGGATTGCCCCGGAATTTCCGCACCCGCTCGTTGATCTTGTGGGTCTGGAACTTCAACACCGGGTCGCTGATCCGCAGCACATTCGTCAACGTATCAACGCACCCTTCACTCGGGGCACGATAATTAAACGAGAGATACGTGCCAAACTTATTCTTCTTCATCGGATAGGCGATCTCCTTCTTTCCCCAGATCGAATTCGAAATCTCCTGGGCTCCGTTCGTCTCAAGCAGCTTCTCGATCTTCGCCGCTTCGTCTTTCACTTGAGCCTCACCTAAGTTCGGGTTCAGCACCAATACAGTCTCGTACTTCCGCATATTCTCTTCCTCACCAACTCGTCAAAAAATCCGCTTCGTCGCTCGAACCGGCGCCCCGCTTCCTCGGCTCTCTCGCCGCCTCCACGCTTCGCCCCCGGTCGACACGAATTACCGGTTAAATCTGTTCTGGGCCGCCTTAAGCCCCTCCTTCGCGAGCAGCTCGAGCGCTTCAGCCGCCCGCTTCAGCTGCTCATCGACCACCGCGCGCTCCCCCCGATCAAATCGAGCAAGCACCCAATCCGCCACCTCGCGCGGCCCCTCCGTTACACCCGGTAACGGTCGACCCACTCCAAGGCGGAGCCTCACATAATCGGCCCCGACGTGCTGGGTTACCGATTTGAGACCGTTGTGGCCCCCATCACCCCCTCCCTGCTTGAGCCGCACCGCGCCCAGCGGAAGATCGATATCGTCGTGCGCCACCACGATACCCGGGGCACCGACCTTGTGAAACTGAGCGAGGGGCGCAACCGCCTCTCCACTCAGGTTCATGAAGGTCTGTGGCTTTATGAGGATAACGGCTTTCCCTGCCACCATCGCCTCACCGAGAAGGGCCTTACCCTTCTCTCGCCACACGCCCCGTTGAAGATTATCGAGGAGCGCAAATCCTATGTTGTGCCGGGTGCCATCATATGCGGAACCGGGGTTCCCCAGCCCCACGACGAACTGCACACCGCGCTCGGTGCCGGCATCAACCATGAGTCATCCTCCGGCTACGCCGCACACCTCGATCGAACCTTACTTCTTCTTGGCGGAAGCAGCTTCCTTCTTCTCCTCGCCCCCCGCTGCCGGAGCTGCCGCAGCAGCGCCCTCAGCCGGAGCAGCAGCACCTTCAGCCGGAGCCCCTGCAGCCGCCGTGGTCTCCTCGACCTGACGAACCGCAACGACGCTGACCACCGTCTCCTCAGCATCACAGCCGAGTGCAACGTTCGCCGGCAAGGGCACCTCGCCAGCATGAATGCTCTGACCAATCTTTAACGCCGAGATATCGACCGTGATCACGGACGGAATATTCTTCGGCAAGCAGACGACCGGTATCTCGTGGGCGACCACCGAGAGGATACCGCCGTCGGCCTTCACGCCGATCGCCTCACCAGTGAATTCCACCGGCACATCGACCGTTACCTCCTCGTCCTCGCGCAACGCAAGGAAATCGACATGGAGGAGTTTCCCGGAGAGGTGGCACCGCTGAATATCTTTCACCAGCGCGGGACGACCATCGATCGACCCCTCATCGCTCTTTAAGGTGAAGATCTGAGAGATTCGGGCGGTCTCAGCTTGTTTGTAAAAATCACGGCCCGAAATCAACACCGGCACCGAGGCCTGGTCGTGGGCGTAGACAACCGAAGGAACGAACCCCTCAGCGCGGAGGCGCTTGCTGTTCGCAGTTCCCAACGCGGAGCGCTTCTTTAGTTCAACCGTATAATTATTCACGGCAAATACCTCGTTTCAACATCGAAGAAAAAATCTGTTCTCAGCGAGCAAAAATCCGCCGACCGACGCCGGTTAAGCAACGGAAGAGACGATCACGTTCGCGTGCGTAAGAGCGCAGTAATAAATCATAATTTGCCGGGCAGGTAAAGTGGCGGGGGTCGGGAATCGAGCTCCGGCGTCATCTCCGGCAGAAACGGAGCTCACACCCCCCAACAACCCCCTAAAGCATTGAATCTACAACGAAAGCGTTTCCCCCACTACCTCTCCGGCCCCTAGCGAAAGAGACTGCTGATCGAGTCGTCCCCGTGAATACGGCGAATCGCCTCGGCGAAAAGAGGGGCCACCGAGAGAACCGTCACCTTCGAGGTCTGCGGGGTCTTCGGCACCGGAATCGTATCGGAAACGATTATCTCCTCAAGCGGGGAGTTGTGCAGGATCTCGTGGGCGTTGCCGGAGAAGACCGGATGCACACACGACGCGAGCACCCGCTTCGCACCTTGCTTCAAAAGAGTCTCCGCCGCTTTCACGATCGTACCACCGGTGTCGATCATGTCATCGACGATGATACACGTCTTGTCACGCACATCACCGACCACCTTCATCTCGGCAACATGGTTCGGGCCGGAGCGCCGCTTGTCGATTATCGCGATAGCAGCGTTATCCAAACGGGTTGCCAGAAGCCGCGCTCGCTCCACGCCGCCCATATCAGGTGAAACGATCGTCAGGTCCTCGTTTCCGTACTTATCGCGGATATACGGATAGAGAACTGGGAGGGCATTGAGATTGTCCACCGGGATATCAAAGAAGCCCACGATCTGACCCGCATGGAGATCCATCGTCAGGATCCGGTTGGCTCCGGCGGTTGTGAGGAGGTCAGCGACGAGCTTCGCGGTGATCGGCACCCGCGCCTTCAGTTTTCGATCCTGGCGGGCATAGCCGAAGTACGGGATTACCGCGGTGATCCGCCACGCCGATGCTCGCTTCAGCGCATCGAGCACGATAAGGAGCTCCATCAGGTGATCGTTACCGGGTTGCGATGTGCTTTGGACGATGTAAACGTCACGGCCACGCACGTTGTCGCCGATCTCAACTGAAAGCTCTCCGTCGCTAAAGCGGACCGTTTCAAGACGACCGAGTTCGGTGTGGAGATCTTCGGAGACCGCCGCGGTGAAGCGCGGATTTGCGCGCCCCGAAAAGACAAGAAGCTGACGAGCCACCGTTTCCTCCACAGATGCCGGATGCCCGGCATTTGCCACTATAGCACCCGCCGATAAAGATCGCGCGAGAAGACTCGAGACGAAAAGGTGCTGGCCGGGTAGGATTCGAACCTACGAATACCGGAGTCAAAGTCCGGGGCCTTACCACTTGGCGACCGGCCAACAAACACACCTGTGGTGTGTCCCTAACGTGGCCGATAAAATACCGATGCTCGGGTCAAAAAGCAATTAGTCTTAGGAGTTTAAGGCCTCGGCGCTAAAATTTATCGGGGGGACGACCATCACCCGACGATGGAGGTCGAAATAACCGGGCAACCAAGCCGGGAGCGCATCTCTCCGGCAAATCCTTGCGGGAAGGTCCGCCCCAAGGTCGGGAGACAGAAGATCGCGCTCCCACTCCCGGTCATCCCAGCAACCGCCCCTGATGAGGAGCGCACCAGCCGGAGCGCCGCGCCAACCTCCGGATAAGCCGTAGTCACAACCTCCTCGAGATCGTTACCGATGAGCTCTTCGATGGCGCCGGAGTCCACAAGCGCGGGAAGCGACCGTTCCCCGGGGCGCCGCGGGGGAACTATCGGACGGCTCTCACGGTACCGTTTATACGCTACGGGGGTCGGCACCCCGACCGGAGGGACGATGATCAAACACTCGATACCACCGAAACGAGGCACCGGGACCGGTTCGAGTATCTCCCCGATCCCGCGGACGAGCGCGTGTTGGCCGCCGAGAAAAAACGGTACGTCGGCCCCGAGCTTCAAACCTATCGCCGCAAGCTCCTCAGGGGAAACCGTATGGTCGGGATCCAGGGCCTCGCGCACGATCCTCAAGACCGCCGCGGCATCGCTGCTCCCTCCACCGAGCCCCGCTCCGGAGGGGATCCGTTTGGTGATATCGATCGCAAAGCCGAGGTCGTACTTATACGCACTCAAAAAAAGGTCGGCCGCACGCGCCGCGAGATTTCTTCCCACGTCAGCGAAATCCCCGGGAAGCTCGAACTCCCCCTCTACCCGGCCCCCCACGCGACGCACACCCGCCTCACACACCGTGAGCCGTACCGTGTCGCCGAAGCCCAGGAGGACATTGAACATCTCAAGCAGGTGGTACCCATCCGCCCGCCGCCCGACTATTCGGAGCGCCAGATTCGCCTTCGCAGGGGCAAACACCTCAAAGGTTCTACCAAGCAGATGGGGAGGGGGCGGATAAGCCATAGAGACTTAAGCGTACAGCACCCTCCCCCAGCCGTAAACGTTTTCACGGCTGTCCAGGCACCCGACCGGTTCCGCGTGAGTCGCAGCCCCCCGTTTTGCCCGCCCCCCTCGCCGTGATAGACTGGCTGGGTAATTTCCCGAGGCTATCCCGTATGAACACCCCGCCCTCTCAACCAGGTTCACTTATTCCGAACACCCGCCTCGATCGGGATCGGCTCCTCACGGTGGCGAAGTCCGCCGCGCTTAAGGCGGGGGAGCTTATCGTCGGGGCGCGTCGGGAACGTGACTTCTCCGTTCAAAACAAGAAATCGGAGGTCGATCTTGTAACCTCAGCGGATGTCGCCGCGGAGAGGCTTATCGTCGAGGCGATTCAGCGCGAGTTTCCTGACCATACGATACTCGCTGAGGAGTCGGCCCCCCGTCTCTCCCCGGAGGAGTACCAAAAACCTTTATGGATCATCGATCCGATAGACGGCACCACCAACTTCGTCCACGGTCACTACCAGGTGGGGGTCTCGATCGCATTCGCATTCGGCGGGACGGTCGAGGTTGGTGTTGTCCACGCGCCGTTCCTCGAGGAAACCTTTACGGCGAAACGGGGGGCGGGTGCGTTTATGAACGGCTCCCCGATGAAGGCGAGCGCCACCGATACCTTGAAGCGCTCCCTCATCGCCACCGGATTTCCCTATACGAGAGAGGATATCCCGGTTTTCGTGCGGCAGCTCACCGCAGTCCTCTCCGAATGCCGGGATATACGCCGCTTAGGCTCCGCCGCGCTCGATATCTGCATGGTTGCTGCGGGCCGGGTCGAGGGGTTCTACGAGACGGTCAACCCGTGGGACATCGCCGCAGGGTGCCTTATCGCGCGGGAGGCCGGTGCGAAGACCGGGCATATTCACCCGCGAAATCCCCGGAGTCCCCTGCCCGAGGACCTCGAGGCCTTTGAGCTTATCGTGGCAGCACCTGGGATTTTCACCGCACTCCAACGCTTGTTACAAACCGCGACCCGCCCGTGAAACGGGAACCTGGGTACGCCCGTTCCTAGCGATGTGCGCCCCTCGAGGGTGACGCAGCCTGGAGTACAACGGTACGAGTTCCCCCGCGGATTTACTCCGTGCGAGAGAGCCCGCTGGCGAAAAACCGGTATTAACAGAATACAGCTTAAGAGAATACAGCTTAAGAGAATACAGCTAACGGGAGCCGCAGCACCGTTAAAGATGAGCTCGCTTCATGAGAAAACGAGCAGGAACGGCGACTACGCCTCCTCACTCTCCTCCATGCCGCCCTCTTCCTCATCCTCCTCTTGCTCACGGGAGGAGAATTTACGCTCGGTGTTTTCCTGATCGGTCTTACAATCGATGCAAAGCTGAGCTACCGGACGGGCCATCAAACGGGCCACCGCGATCTCCTCACCGCACGACTCGCACTCACCGTACGTGCCGCTTTCGACCTTCTCGAGCGCGAGATCGATCTTTTTCAGAAGATACGTCTCTCGCTTGCCGATCTTTTGGAGGTTCGCTTGGTTGATCTCTTGGGAGGCGATATCGACCGAGTCCCCGCTGCCTACCTCCAGGTCCTCTTCAGCCGAGTCGCTGAGCGACTCCAAGTGGCGCATGATCTTTTTGCGCTCTTCGAGGAGGAGGGTTTTTAAGGTATCGAGTTCTTTCTTTTTCATGCGATTTTTTCTCGGTCGTTGAGGGCGTATCCCCCGCTTTTTAGCCCCCCAACTTCAAAGCCTTAAAGCGGTTTTGTCAATCATCAAAAATAGGGCCGGGAGCTTAAACGAAGCGCGCTGAAATTTACAACCAAAAAACACAGTTAGCCGGCCTATCCCCGAAAAAAAGGGTGATGGCGATCATCCTACACCGCTAACCCGGTATATCTCGTGAAACTCGCGTACTCCCTGAGAAATGCAGCTTATCTCCGTCCGAGGGGATGCCCCAGCCGAATGCTGGGGGAGCCCACCCCTAAAAGCCGGACTGCTCTCGATATTCACCGAACTCGCGGCGGAAAACGTCGGATATCTCCCCCAAAGTCACCCGCTTCCGCGCCGCGTCGACGATAAGCGGCATCAGGTTCGTCCCGTCCCGCGCCCCCCGCTCGAGCGCCGCGAGCGCCGCGGCGACACCCGCGCTATCGCGGCTCGCCCGGAGCGCTTGGAGCCGGGCCTTTTGCTCCCCTTCCCCTTTCGGATCCATCTTCATGATCGGTGGGGTTGATTCCTCCTCCGCCGCGAACTCGTTCATGCCGACGATGATCTGTTCCTTCGATTCGATCCGCTGCTGGTAGGCATACGCCGCGCGCTCGATCTCCCGTTGGGGATGCCCCTGCTCGATCGCCCGTACCATCCCGCCGACGGTATCGATATATTCGAGCCGCTGCGAGGCGAGCGCCTCGAGCCGATCGGTCCACGCCTCGATAAGATATGCCCCCCCCAGCGGATCCGCCGACGAGGCGACCCCCGATTCGTGGGCGATCACCTGTTGGGTGCGTAGCGCAATCGTGGCGCTCTCCTCGGTCGGAAGCCCGAGCGCTTCGTCGAACGAATTGGTGTGGAGCGATTGGGTCCCACCTAACACCGCCGCCAGCGCCTGCACCGTCGTGCGCACGATGTTGTTCAGCGGCTGCTGCGCAGTGAGCGAACTCCCCGCAGTTTGGGTATGGAACCGGAGCATCTGCGACTTTGGATTCCTCGCACCGAACCTGTCGCGCATAATCTTCGCCCACATCCGGCGCGCGGCGCGAAATTTCGCTATCTCCTCTAAGAAATCGTTGTGGCAGTTAAAGAAAAAGGCGAGCCGCGGTGCGAATTCATCAACGTGAAGCCCTGCATCTATCGCAGCTTCGACATACGCGATGCCGTCAGCGAGGGTAAACGCGATCTCTTGATCGGCGGTGCTCCCCGCCTCGCGGATATGATACCCAGAGATGCTGATCGTATTCCACTGCGGCACCTCGGCGCTGCAAAAACCGAAGATATCGGTAACGATCCGAAGCGCCGGCGCGGGGGGATATATATATGTGCCCCGCGCAATGTACTCTTTAAGGACATCGTTTTGAATCGTGCCGTTGAGCGCACCCCACGGGACCTTCTGCTCCTCCGCCACCACTAAAAGATAGGCGAGCAGGATCGACGCGGTCGCGTTAATCGTCATCGAGATCGAGACCTCCGCGAGTGGGATGTCTTTTAAGAGCACCGCCATATCCTCGACCGAGCTTATCGCGACACCGACCTTTCCGACCTCCCCCCGTGCCAACGGATGGTCGCTGTCCCGCCCCATCTGGGTCGGGAGATCGAACGCGACCGAGAGACCGGTCGTGCCCTGTTTCAGGAGATAATGGTACCG
>JBJOHD010000034.1:0-8921 GCA_046047875.1 Pseudomonadota bacterium
GAAAGGGTCCAGCCTTGCGGTGGCTATGGTGACGAAAGATGCTGCACGTGCGTATGTGCTTCAATTTTTTTCCTCTCTGGCGCCAATATGACTTGTTTAACAGACTGTCTACGAAATTGTAATTTTCTGTCGGTGCTGGACGATGACGATAATGTCTCAGGAGTTTGCGGCGCGCTCGGATCCGCCGCCTATTTTGCTTGCGCTGACGACGCCATCCCCGGGGAATAGACCAGTGACCTGCATGCTGGTGCGCCCCAACTCGCCCGCGCGGGGAAAACCCTAACAACCTTCTGCCGATACTCCTTTCATCCTAGTGGCCTCCATGCTCTAAAATAATTTAAACCACTTTAAAAAAGACCATTAAGCGCCGAGCCTCCCGGCGGACCCATCACCCAAACCCACTCGCCGGGTAACCTCCCCCGGACCCTCGCGGTTACGTAAGCTAAGAACCACGTTGGGTGGGCTGCTTGCAGCATTAGTAATATCAGAGAGTTAGCCGCCTGCTCCGCCGCTCGGTGGATATCTCCTGAGCGATATCAGGAATATAGCCACGGTTTATTAAATCTCTTCAGGAAAATAACGACCTTGAATACGCAGAGCTGGGGAAAGGACCCCCCGGACAAGATGTTACGGAATGACGTCATCGTTAACGTTTAATAGGCCGCAACTTATCACCCTCAGTCGACGATTGGGTGAACACACCTCTGTTGTGTCAAAAGCGTTCGAGCGGCTTTCGAGCGGTCAACGTATCGTTCGTCCGAGCGACGATGCGGCGGGGCTCGCGATCGCAGCTGACCTTAATTTAGATAATCGGGTCCTCACGGCAGCGGTCCGGAACGGGAACGACGGGGTGAGCGCTTTGACGATCGCTGACGCCGCACTTGGAGAGCTCGACACCGTCCTCGGCCGTCTAAGTGAGCTCGCTACACAATCAGCATCGGGTACCTACACCCTCAATCAACGGCGCGCCCTCGATACCGAAGCGAATCTCCTCGTTCAGGAGTATAACCGTATCGTTTCATCGACGACCTTTAACGGACAGACCCTCCTTACCGGTGGACAGTCCCCCACCCGCATCCAACTCGGTTATGGGACCGACGGGTCGCTGTCATTCACCCTCGCCGAGGAGATCGATACCGGTTCAGGAACAGGGACGTTTCAGTCTGCCGTAGCCGCTAACGCCTCCGTTGCAAGTTTCTTGATCGCAGTAGACCTTAACGGGGATGGACGTGACGACCTCATCGGTGCCCAATACTTTCTCGGCAATTTCGGCATCGCGCTCGCTAATTCAAACGGTACCTTTTCCCAAACAAACATATCGATCGGCTTCGCCGGCCTCTCCTCGATCGCCACCGGCGATCTCGATGGAGACAGCGATATCGACATCGCCGTCTCTGATGGGAGCTCCACCTTCACCTATTCAAATAACGGTGCCGGCGGATTCTCTCTGCGCAGCTCGGTCGCTGGCGGTGGGAGCAACCTGCAAACCGCGGACATCAACGGTGATAATAAACTCGACCTGATATATTCCTCATCGAGTAACATCCAAGCACTTCTCGGAAACGGCGACGGCACCGTGCAGTCGGCAAGCACCATCGGAACTCTCGGCGCGTCGATATCCTCGATGGCGGTCGGTGACTTCAACGGCGATGGCCGCTCCGATGTGGTCACCTCAAGTTCAGCGAACACCACGATCACCACCTTCCTCAACGGCGGGGGGGCCCTTTCGAGCTCGAGCACCGCTACCGCAGCCGCTGCCGCCGCACAATTGCGGGTCGGAGATCTAAACCATGACGGCTACGACGACTTTCTCGCAATCGCGAGCTCAAACGTCTACGCTTCGCTCTCACGGGGCGACGGGACCTCTTCTAGCGGATTGACCAACCTCGGTATCACCTCTTCGGTCTCGAATACCCAACTCGCCGACATGAACGGGGATGGCTACCTTGATATTGTGAGCAAAACAAGCAGGACCGCTGTCTCGGTGTACGCCGGCACCGGCTCGGGAACCTTCGGCTCCTCGCTCGGCTCAACTACTATAA
The DNA here is from genome assembly GCA_046047875.1 of Pseudomonadota bacterium. GTDB lineage: Bacteria > Bdellovibrionota_C > UBA2361 > UBA2361 > UBA2361 > JBILDU01. The sequence goes on from JBJOHD010000034.1 coordinate 2,043, forward strand.
ACGACGGAACGATTCAGGCAGGAGATTTTAACGGCGATGGGGCGCGAGACATCTATAGCGCCGGCACCCTCCTCTCTGGAATTTTCAACTCCTACCTCGCTAATGCTTCGAGCGTATCTACGATCGGACGGCTCTACATGCTCGACCGCGACGGGGCGAAACAGGCGATGAGCGCGATCGACACCGCTCGGCAACGTGTGGCGTTGGAGCGGGGCAAGATCGGGGCTAACCTCAGTCGGATCGGCGCGGCTCTTTCGAATCTCACCTCGACTAAGCTCAATTCCGAGACCGCAGCGAATCGGATAACCGATGCCGATATCGCCGAGGAGAGCGCCCGACTCGTTCGGGGTACGATCGCCCAAAATGCAAGTCAGGCGCTCCTTGCCCAGGCGAATCAGCGCTCGCAAATCGTGCTGCAGCTCTTAAGAATCTAGCCCGCCCGCTGGTACGCCCCCGCGCCCGCTGGTACGCCCCAACTCTTCTGCCTAAACCGCTAGCAACCCCCTTCTCCCCCTAACCCTTTGAGACTACTTACTCCTATCGCCCTAATTAGTTTAAGCGGGTTAAAGTAAAACCACCTATGCCATCCCCCATCCCCTTAGGGGCTCCTAGGCGCCCTCCCCCTAAGGTCACCCCATAACCCCCTATGGGATGGGGGGAGAATTATCACAAAAGACCGAGGGGGATGCCCCGTGGCGCTCACTTAGGGTGAGAAGCGATCCGGTGTTCCGGGGCGCTGCGTCCGAGGTGGTGCGGCTTAGCGCCATCGACATCGATGGTGCGAGGGAGGAGATCGGGGGGTGGCACGGCACGAGCCTCGAAGCTATCGAGCACGCCCTTCGATTGGGAGCGCTCGCCCCCTCGGCGGTGGCGCACGGGGCCGCCACACCGGGGCACCTCTTTTTCTACCCCGCGACCCCGTTCGACTTCGATCCGCGTAACGACCTCGCTACTCAGCTCCACGGCCGCGGGGGGGCGATCCAGTACGCTGAGGGGAGTGCGGCGTACCACTATCTCTTTAAACGGTGTCGGCTCGACTTTCAAAACGAAGACCACCACCTTCTTGTTATGGAGGCGGTCGACTGCATGAACTCAGGGGTTCACGCGCGGTATACCCGCGAAGCTTTAGAGGAGCTGGGGATTGGAGCGCGGCGCCAACGCGAGGTCATCCACGCGGCGCACGCGCGGAAAGGTTTTCTTATCGCGCTTACCAGAGACGCTCTTACCGAGTGGGCCCCGAGCGCGGGGGATCAGCCGGGAATCGATGAAAAGATCTTCGTTCCAGGCGGGCTCCCCTTTGGCGCGATCGCAGCTATTCAGCCGCTCGGCTCGGTCGAGCGGGCGTTTGTCAAAGAGCTCCGGGAATCGGTCGAGGGGAAAGCAGGATAACTCCTCGCCCCCCGGGCACCCGCGGATGCGGTATTTTTTCCACCCCTTAATAGCCTGAATCCGTTCCCCTCCTAAATCATGATTTACATTTTGTCCCCAACTCGGGACAATCGATCGAGATCTCAACCACCAACGGAGACGGTATGGCGCTTTCGTATATGCCCGGGTTCGGTAACGATTTCGAGACGGAGTCGCTTCCAGGTGCGCTCCCCGAGGGGCAGAACTCCCCCCAAAAGTGTAACTACGGTCTTTACGCGGAGCAGCTCTCGGGCTCGCCGTTTACCGCCCCCCGGGGCACGAACGAGCGCTCGTGGCTCTACCGGATCCGTCCGAGTGTGCGGCATACGAATAGGTTTAAGAAATCCGCTATGCCCCACTGGAAGACCGCGCCTGCAACCGAGGAGCACGATCTTCCGATAGGGCAGCTGCGGTGGAACCCCACCCCGTATCCGGAGGAGAAGACCGATTTCATCCGCGGCGTCCGTACGATGACCCTTGCGGGGGACTGTGTGGGGCAAACCGGGATGGGGGCGCACGTCTACGTCGCGAACGAGTCGATGACCGACGATTATTTCTTTAACGCCGATGGGGAGATGCTGGTCGTGCCTCAAGAAGGGGAATGTGTCTTCTTTACCGAGATGGGAAAGATCGGACTAACACCGGGGGAGATCTGCATCATCCCGCGGGGGATGATGTTTAAAGTAGAGCTCCTCTCTCCCACAGCGCGGGGATATATCTGTGAGAATTACGGGGCGAAATTTACGTTACCCGATCGGGGGCCGATCGGAGCGAATTGCCTCGCGAACCCCCGCGACTTTAAGACCCCGGTCGCGGCGTACGAGGACAAAGAGACCCCGTGCCGACTCCATGTGAAATGGTGCGGGCGTTTTTACACAACCGAGATCGGGCACTCCCCCCTCGATGTGGTGGCGTGGCACGGAAATTACGCGCCGTATAAATACGATCTGAGCACCTACTCTCCGGTGGGGGCGATCTTATTCGATCACCCCGATCCCTCGATATTCACGGTGCTCACCGCGCCGAGCGGCGAGGCGGGTACGGCAAACGTCGACTTTGTGATCTTCCCACCCCGGTGGCTCGTGGCCGAACACACCTTTCGCCCCCCGTGGTATCACCGGAACGTCATGAGCGAGTTTATGGGTCTTATCTGCGGCAAATACGACGCGAAGGAAGCGGGGTTCGTACCGGGCGGGATGAGCCTCCACAACATGATGCTGCCCCACGGGCCCGATAGCGGTGGATTCGAAAAGGCGAGCACCGTCGAATTAAAGCCGATAAAGCTCGCTGACACGATGGCGTTTATGTTTGAGACCCGGTACCCGCAGATGCTTACGAAATATGCGGCGGAGCTCAACACCCTTCAGGACGATTACATCGATTGCTGGCGGGGGCTCGAGCGGCGCTTCGATGGGAAGCCGGGGATAAAGTAAATGTCCCCGCTCGCTGCCAAGCTCGATCGATTCATCAACGCCTCGCCGGAGATCGTGTTTGAGTGGCGCGATCCGCACACAGCCGCCGCCGGCTGGCTCGTGATCAATTCGCTCAGGGGTGGGGCCGCGGGGGGCGGCACCCGGATGCGTTCGGGGCTCGACCGCGCTGAGGTCACGACCCTTGCAAAGACGATGGAGATTAAGTTCACCGTTTCGGGGCCCGCTATCGGCGGGGCAAAATCGGGGATCAATTTCAATCCGAGCGATCCGAAAAAAGGAGAGGTTCTGGATCGGTGGTTCCGCGCGATAACCCCCCTTTTAAAGCGGTACTACGGGACCGGGGGGGATCTAAACGTCGATGAGATTAAAGAGGTAATCCCGTGTCTTGAGCGGTGCGGGGTTGAACACCCGCAAGAGGGGGTGTTGATGGGACACCTTCGTCCGAACGAGGGTGCGAAGCGGGAGAAGATCGCCCGATTAAAACGGGGGGTGTCGCTCCCTGTTGAGAGCGGCGAGCTTACACCTCAGTCGGGACGTTTTCGGGTCGCCGATCTCATAACCGGATTCGGGGTGGCTGAAGCGGCGCGGTGTTATTACAGCGCTTTCGGGGGCTCGATCGAGGGAAAGACCGTCGCGGTCCAAGGGTGGGGGAACGTCGGCGCCGCGGCGGGTTTTTATCTCGCGAAGATGGGAGCCCGCATAGTTGCGATCTCCGATAAGGACGGCGGGGTTATCCGGGGTGCGGGGTATTCGCTCGAGGAGGTGCGCGAGCTCTTTCTTACAAAGGAGGGCAATCGGCTGGTCTCAAGGGAGAAGATCGGGTCGAAAGAGATGGCGGCCCGTCTCTTCGATGTGGGGGCCGAGATTTTTATCCCCGGTGCGGCGTCGCGGGTGATTACGCAGCACGATGGCACGCAGCTTTTAAGGGGTGGGACGGAGCTTATCGTCTGCGGTGCCAACGCGCCGTTTCAAGAGGAGCGGATGCTCTTCGGGTCGGTGACGGAGATGATCGATGAGCGAATCGCGCTTATCCCCGATTTTGTCGCGAATGCGGGGATGGCCCGGGCGTTCGGGTACCTGATGAGCGAGGCGGTGGATGTCGGCGAAAAAGCGATCTTTGACGATGTCAGTCGGTGCATCGGCGATGCGGTGAGCGCGGTGCGAGATCGGGGCGAGCGGCGCACCGGGATCACCGCACGAGCGTTTGAAATAGCGCTGGGGAAGATCGCGGGGGTGTAGGTTTTCGGCCGGAGCGCCGGGGTTACACAAGCACGGGCCCGACAGCGTCGGGCCCTCCACAGAGCATCCGAGGAGATTCGAACGTGATGGAGGGCCGGATTCTATCAGGCCTCTTACGGCGGTGGTAATTGCAACGCGGCCCGACGGAGTCGGGCCCTCGATAGATCACCCCAGCCGATTCGCCTCAGCGCGCATCGAGTGTTCGAGCGCCTCGGCAAGGGCGGCGAAGTTCCCATCGCCGAAGCAACCGATAACGTCGCTTTCGCGCTGTATGATCTCGATAAACGGTACGCTCTTATCGGGGAACATCCGCTTCGAAAAAAGCTGCAGGAGGTACCCCTGCCCGCACTTATCGACCAAGATTCCGAGGGAGCGAAGGGTCGTCAGCGCCTCCTCCACGGTGATCGTTCCGAGCCGCTTCGGAACGTCTTTGTAGTACTCGCTCGCGTGAGCGTCGTTCCGAAATTCAAGGAACCCAAGCCCCCGATCCCTTAGATTCTTGATCGAGTCGATGATGTTCTCGGTCGCGAGCGCGATGTGCTGGGCGTGGCTTCGCCCGACCTCACGGAGCTGGGCTGGGATCTGCGAAACGTCGTCCCCTTTGAGCGGCTCGTTCACCGGGAAAAGCACCGCCTCCTCGCTCCCATAAATGCCCATCACCTCGCTATAGAGGGAGGCCATGAAATCGTCGTTCTCGACCCGGATGGTGAACTCGTTCACCTTCCGCATCCCGAAAACGTCCGCCATGAATTTTATCACCGGCTCGATCTTCTGGGTGTTCACCACGATGTGATCGATCCGCTTAAATGCAAACGAGGGTGATTTTTTAAGGTTCGGGTTGCGTTTCATCCCGAGATACGGGACCTGGCCGTCCTCGATGAACCGAAAATACAGCTCCCCGTCGTGGGGGGAGCGGAGGTATCCTACCCCGGTCTTCTCACACACCCACGTCTTCTCGGTGGTCTTTTTCGCCGCCCCCGCTGTGGCAGCACGGCTGTCCTCGACCCGGAGACCGATCTCGGCTACGTGATTGCCGAACTTCTGCGCAAGCGCCGCAGCTTTCTTACTCCCGTCGAGGATGAACTTCGTGTCGTTCGCCTCAAGCGCAAAGATAGGCTCAGTACCCTCCGGTACATACGTGATATCCATCCCGAGCATCGTCGAGAGCCGCTCGGCCTCAGCCGCTGCGTTCTCAACGTACAAGGTCACCGGGCCAAATCGCTTTATTCCAAGGGGGTTTTCCATAGCGGCATTATATCCTCTTTAACGTTCAACGACGAGAGAGGGATCGATCGTAGCGGGAAGGATCGTCCCTGTTACCTCGCCGAACCCAACGGTAAATCCAGCGCCACGGGCGCGCGCGGTCATCGTGACGGTATCACCGTCCCGCAAGAAGGTGCGGGTCTCACCGTTCGGGAGGGTTATCGGTTTCGTGCCTTTCCACGAGCGCTCAAGCATCGACCCGTACGAGATCGGGTCGACGCCGCTTATCGTGCCAGAAGCGAGGAGGTCCCCTACCCGGAGGTTACACCCGTTACTGGTATGGTGAGCTACCTGCTGGCACACGTTCCAGTACATCGAGCGGAAATTACCGTGAACGATCGGGGCGCTCGCGCTCATCGCGGGGGTCTGAAGCCCCACCTCAAGGTCGATATCGAATCCCCAGTCCCCTTTTGAGCGGAGGTACGGTAACGGCTCGGGGGACTGCGCCGGACCCGGTACCCGGAACGGCTCCAGTGCATCGAGTGTCACGACCCACGGAGAGATCGAGGTGCCGAGGTTTTTCCCAAGAAACGGCCCGAGCGGAACGTACTCCCACTTTTGGATATCGCGCGCGCTCCAGTCGTTCACGATAACCATGCCGAAGATATGTTCGTGCGCTTTATCAACCGGGATCGGCTCGCCGAGGGTGCTCGGTTTTCCGATGATGCACCCGAGCTCAAGCTCGAAGTCCATGAGCTTCGAGGGGCCAAAGCTCGGGAGCTCCTTATCGTCCGCCTTAGTCTGCCCGCACGGACGGCGAATCGAGGTGCCGGAGATAACGACCGAGCTCGCCCGCCCGTGGTAGCCGACCGGCACGTGGAGCCAATTCGGGAGGAGCGCGTTCGCGGGATCACGGAACATCGCGCCGACGTTCGTGGCGTGCTCACGAGATGAATAAAAATCGGTGTAGTCCCCGATCGAAACGGGCAGGTGCATCTGTGCGCCGTTTTGGGGGAGAAGCGCTGCGGCGCGAAGTTCGGCGTTGTCGCGAAGGATCGGATTTTCGCTATCAAGGAGCTCACCGAGCCGCGCTCGCACCGCACTCCACTCACCGCGCCCCGCCGCCATAAATCGATTGAGGGTCGAGCTTTTAAAATAATCGCCGGCCAACACCCCCCGCTCTTGAAGCGTGGTGAGGTCAAGGATCATCTCCCCTATCGCCGCCCCGATCCGGGGCGCGCTTTTTCCCGTTGAGAACACGCCGTACGGCAGGTTCTGGATCGGGAACGGGGAATCGTGTGGGGTAGGGATAAACGATCGTTTCATCGGTGCGCCACTAAAACTACAACCACTTTAAGGTTCGAGCGTCCTCGAGGGGCTCTAAGAAACTACAACTTCCATACGAAAGGGCGAAATCACGGCGCGCCGCAGCTACCTGCGGGGCGGTGACGGTAAAGCCGAGCCACGCGATCTCACCGGCGCTTACAACCGGAGAGAGGTCCGTCATCTCGCTCACGATCCTCTCCAGAGTTTTTGCCGGGCGGTGCGCTGAGTGGGCGACAAGCGCCGCGAAGAATATATTAAAATAGCCGTGCAT
>JBJOHD010000035.1:0-8113 GCA_046047875.1 Pseudomonadota bacterium
GGGGTTAGGGGAGGAAGGCGGGAGAGTAACATCTAGGTGGAAGAGTTGGGACCCACCAGTCAGGTGGCCCATAACCGAGACCGATTTATCAAGTCTACTATGGAACCTTCACCATTCCCGCGATCACCCCGGCTTGACTCGCCTTTCCCTTGTCTGGGTTCGTACCCGGATTAAAAAAAGAAACCATCCCCGAATCCCAATTCAAACTTAAGTACTTCGAGCCAGATTGGACCGCACAGCTTGCGAAAAGATCAACAGCTGCGAGGTCCTTTGAGTAATTCGAATTTAAAACCCGGTACGCGACATGGGCCGCAACGGCATCGGAGATCGAGACATCGGTGAACCCGCCTTGACGCCGCCCTGCGACCGTCGAAAACCGCGAGCCGTCCGCGCAACCGTCGACCAGGAATTTACCCTCGGGAGGTGCGACGGCGCGGGGGGGGGCCGGATTCGAAGAGCTTCCAGCAGACTTTCCCCGCCCCGAACTCATGTCGTCCTCGAGTTTTAGAACATCCTCCTGAGACCCTGAGAGGGGGAGCCATCCAGAGATCCCTTTGAAGAAGCGTTTTATCAAACCATCGGGCTTGGGCATGCTCGCCGTTTCAGCCTCGCTCTCTACGCCTTTGAGAGCTTCACGTTGTATAGACTGACGAACATTCCCGTCGATGAGCGGTCTCCCTAAAATCCTCTCGGCTCTTTCGATAAACTGGAGGTGTGTCATCCCCTTAAGATCGAGCGCAACCATCCTCGAATCGGGGGAAAATATCTCATGTTTGTCGACGAATTCCTGGGCTGCCGGTGCAAGCTTGGATCGGCCGGTTCGGGACCGGTCCGATCGGTCGAAGAGATCCCCCTCTAACGCCGGCGCCTCGTCGTGGCCCGGACCACGGGCAGGGTCGTGGTGGGGGGCTACTCTCTCTTGGGACCTATCGTCATACATACGGCACCTCGGAACCTCTCCGCACCACTCATTCGCCCAGTTTACGCTCCCCTCAGATCCTACTCAATGCAGGGGTACTCTAGTAGGTATGAGCGTTCTCCGGTGCCGTGTGCCATCGGCTTCCGTAGGTAACCGCTAAAAAAGTCAACAACGATAGGTTGTTAACGGTTTCGATCGGCTCATTTCAGTCAGTGATTCCGCATTTTTGTTGATGAAACTATCAGACGGAAACCGGAGCCACCGGGACCCTCACGAGCATAACCGTATGATTAAATGGTGTGTTTCCGGCCGACCGTTCCCGCTTTGCGAGGAATATCGCCGCTACACGGCGATACGGGAACGGAGCGGCCCTCCACGGTTCGACCGAGGCCGCTGGACGGGGATGTGGTCGTAATACGAGTGGGGGGCGGTCCGGTGGTTGGTTCGAGGGCGGGTGGGAGGACGATTGCGAGTTACGATGAAAACGGTCGAGCGAATTCAGTCTACCGAAGGTGATTGAGCTCGTTCATGAGGCAGCTTGAAAGCCGAGGCTCGCCCCGGTATCTGGAACCATCGAAGAGAGCGGCGACCTCTCGACTACGTTAGCCGCGACACATCCTGGATGTCGATCATCCCAATCGGAGCGCCAGCAGCATCGACGACTATCACCTGATCGATCCGATGCTCGGTCATTACCCGGAGCGCCTCTTGGACCAGCTGTTCGGGACGCACCGATTTCGGACTTTTACTCATGAAATGCTCGACCGGCTTGTCGAGAAAATCGAGCCGCTCATCGAGGCAGCGGCGGAGATTACCGTCGGTGAAGACCCCAACCAACGCTCCGTCGGGGTCAACGATCGCCGCTGCTCCGGGGCGTCCCTTCGTTATCGTAATCCGGTGAATGACATCGCGAACGGTCGCGCTGGTCGGCGCCACGCAGTTCTCGTCGCCCCGGCGCATAATATCTGACACGACCATAAGCAGTCGTCCGATATTCCCGGCGGGGTGGAGCGCTGCAAACTCCTCGTGAGTAAGTCCGCGATTCTTCAGCACCGCCATCGCGAGTGCATCGCCGAGAGCCAGCATCAACGTCGTTGAGGTCGTGGGGGCTACGCCGAGGGGCCCAGCTTCCACGATCTTGCCGATCGAGAGGGTGACGTCGCTATGCCGCCCGAGGCTTGAGTCGACAGAACCGGTGATCGCTATCGTTGAGCACCCCATCCGTTTCACGTGGGGGAGAACCCGTAACACCTCGTAGGTCTCACCTGAGTTAGAGAGGATCAGTGCGACATCGCATTTCGTATATCGCCCCAGATCGCCGTGAACCGCTTCCGCAGGATGAAGAAAAAATGAGGGGAGGCCCGTGCTTGCGAGGGTCGCCGAGATCTTCATTCCGATAAAGCCCGCTTTGCCCATACCGGAGACGATCACCCGTCCCTCGCGGGGCATGTCGAGGATAAGTTGAACCGCACTTCGAAACGACTCATCGAGCGAGTCGCTCAACGTGAGGATCGCCTCGGCCTCCGCTCGCAAGATCGCGCGACCGTCCTCGATGGCGGCGAGCCGGGTTGAATCGACCTCTGATTGATTTTTTTTGCGGCTCATCGTGCAACACGCTATCAAAAAGCGAGTCTCACTGCAAAAAACCGGGGTAAATCCGCGGGATCTTAAAGGAGGTTCACCTCTCTCTGAGCGTGTCGGCAAGAGCTCAGGAACCCCGGCTAGCCTGCGGCTGGGGGGACGATTGAACGGGACACGAGCGACGCAAGAACGAGAACTGCGACAAGTGCAAAATACAGAAACCCTCGGGAAGCTCCCCGCTTCCTCCCCACCGCAGCCCCCAAGAGCCCGGAAGCGAGGACGAGGGTGCCGGCGAGGGGGCCTGACGATACCGCTGGGGTGAGGGGGATCGCTATCAAAACACCGACGATGGCGCCGAGCACGACATTCGAAAAAGCTAGAAAACGAGCGTAGTCGAGCGACACCGTGAAAGCTCCTCAGCTAATATGCAGAACAACGTCATCGGACCGTAGCGTATGTTCGGTGATTTGTCGATGAGCTCCGGTGCCTCTCGGACGAACCGCCGCTGGCTCTCACGGCGTAAGTGACCACAGCTTTGATAGACCGATGATCGTTCCGAGGGAGCCCAGAACGTTTGTCGTAATCATAACAAGGAGCACCCGGCTTACTCGATTCTTCCAGATTCCTCGGATAGTTGAGATATCATCCCCGATAGTCTCAAAATCACCGACGGTAGGCCGGCGGATCATCGCTTCAACGAGCCCCGCGATCCATCCGGAAGCGATAAACGGATTCGCCGAGGCAAAAGGTGCCACAACGAACGTTGCTCCGATGGTGAGCGGATGCGCAAGCGCCACAAGGGAGCCGAGCGCCGCCCAAAAACCGGTCGTCCATGCCCATGTGCCGAGCATATCGACACTTGTCGCGGCTCCCGCGGATAAAAAGCCGTAAAAGATAAGTCCGATAAGAAACGCAGGGACGAGCCACCCGATGATCCGCCCGGTGAGGCTTGGCGGCGGGATAATCTCCAGCGCGGCGCGATCCGTCGTTTGACCGAGCCACCGCTTTATTCCGGGTACATGACCAGCCCCCACGATCGCGACGACAGTCTTTCCCTCCGCGGACTCGATCTTTGAAGCAAGGTAACGATCTCGCTCATCGATGAGAGCGGTTCGAACCGTGGGGAGGGTGGCGGTGAAATCTTTCATGAGCTCTTCAAGAGCATCGCTCGATTTCAGCCGCTCGATCTCTGCTTCGTCTATCTTCTCCGAGCTAAAGAGTCCCCCCAGAATTCCGATGAGGATTGTGCAGCACGAGCGAAAGCCCAGGGTCGCCCAGGTGCGTTTCAGTGTTGTTCGGATATCGCGGTCAGCGAGGATGGTCGGTATCCCTAAGTCGGTCGCTACGTTCAACGCACGTTGCATCTCCGCACCGGGAGCGATGTTCAGTTCCTTGCCGAGCTTTCGCTGAAACGCAGCGAGTATCAGTTGGGCCATCAGTACGAAAGCGCGCCCTTCCTTTATAACCTGGACGATATCGGTTTTTTTCCACCTATCGGGATCTTTCATCGACTCGTAGCGGGCAGAGCAGAGTTCCACCGCGACTGCATCGGGTCTAATCTCGCGTATCACCTCCTCGGTGAGGTCGGCGCTTGAGCGGCTGACATGAGCTGTTCCAACGAGGTAGACGATCTTCCCGCCGAGCTCGATTCGATCAACGTTGTCACGAACGGCGGTGATAGTCGGGGAGGGCGAAACCATACAAGATGAGGGTAGCGGGAAGTGCGGCTGATAGCCAGCTCTCGAAGGAGAAAAGAGCCCTAAATTGATCGGTAGCGGAGGCGGATAGAGTTCCCGATCGTCATAACGTCGGAGAAGCCCATCGCAGCGGCTGCAACTATTGGGGTAAGGTAGCCGGCTGCAGCGAGCGGTATCGCGAGGATATTATAGGAGAAAGCCCAGAAGAGGTTCTGTTTTATCGTACGGAGAGTCGCGCGGGCGAGCCGAAGAGCGGTCGGGACATGAGCAATATTACCCCCTAACAGGACGATCCGCGCCGATTCGATCGCGACGTGGGTGCCGTTGCTGAGCGAGATCCCGACAGCAGCCCCGGCGAGTGCGGGGGCATCGTTAATGCCATCTCCCACAAAAGCTGTGGGGCCCTCCCGCTCGAGTGTTTCGATAACTTTTAGCTTCTCCTCAGGACGCTGCTCGCTGAAGACACGCTCGATCCCAACCGCTTCCGCGACTTCCCGGCAGCGTAGTGCGGTATCGCCGCTCAGCATCACCGGAGTTACGCCGAGCGCCTTTAACGAGGCGATCGCAGCCGCTGCCCCCGGTTTGACGGTGTCGTTTATCAGGAGCTGTGCGATGACTGTGTTTTCCTCAAGGAGATAGAGTGCCCCAGGGAGCGACTCGTTGGCGGCAATACCTGCAAGAGAGCAAGAGCCGAAGCGATACCACGTTCCGGCAGCGGTTTTACCCGATATACCGAGCCCCCGCTCCTCATGGAGATCGTAGAGAGCAACCGGGGGAGCGTCGGCGAAAGCCTTCACGAGGGAGGTTGCAATCGGGTGGGAGGAGTGCCGTTCAAGCGATGCGATGAGCGAGCGAACTTCAGCTTCCGTTCGATCAAAGGTTGTGATCTCTCCAACCGTGAAATCGCCGGTGGTGAGGGTTCCGGTCTTATCGAAGACGACTGTGCGAACCCCGGCGAACTCCTCGAGGGTGCTCCCACCCTTTAGAAGGATGCCGTTTTTCGCGGCCCGACCGACCCCGACCATGACCGCTGTGGGAGTTGCGAGCCCCATGGCGCATGGACATGCGATGACAAGTACCGCTACCGCCCGTAACAGCGCATCTCCGTATGAAAGGCTAAGGAGTGCAACCGAGACCACACCGGTCAGCGCTGCGATAATGAGGGTTACTGGGACGAAGATTGAGCTCACCTTATCGCCCCACCGCTGGATCGCTGGTTTGTTGGTTTGAGCCTCTTTTACAAGCCCGATAATTCCGGCGAGAACGCTTGATTCTCCCACTCCGTCAGCGACGAAGGTGAATGAGCCGCTTTGGAGTATCGTGCCGCCGATGACCCGTTCCCCGGCGAGACGCTCGACCGGGAGACTTTCCCCGGTGATCATAGATTCATCGATCGCGCCCCCCCCGATTTCAATCGTTCCATCGGCGGGGACCTTGTCCCCGGTGTTCACGAGGAGGATATCCCCCGGTATGACAGCCGCGATATCGATCTCAATGATTCGTTCCGAGTCAGCGGTACGATCGATCTTTCGAGCGCGCTCCGGCTGCAGGCGCGCGAGCTCCTCGATGGCGCTCGAAGTACGGCGCACCGAGCGGTGCTCGATGAGATTTCCTACGAGGACGAGGGTTGAGATCATCGCGGTCGTTTCGTAGAAAAGAAAATCTGCGCCGAGATCGAAGATCGTTCCGTAGAGACTGTAGCTAAATGAAGCGATCAGTCCGATGACTATCAAAACATCCATATTGGCGAAACGCGCCCGGATTGAGCGGAGCGCACTTCGGCCGAAATGAGAGAGTCCGATGAGAAACACGGGGGTGCAGAGCGCCAATTGGAAGATCGGTGAGTGAAAAAGGTGGGGGAGTCCCGGCACGATGTGGCCGAGAAATAGGGGCGCAGTTAGCGCTGCGCTGATCGCCGCTTTGTGCTCAAGCGCGAAACGCACCTTTGAGGGGGTGGGAGCGCACGCTTCCCCGACGTCGTATCCGAGCTCGCGAATCGCCTCAACGACCGCTTGGATGGAGTGGTCGGCAGGGATATCGAAACGAGCCGTTCCACTTGCAAAATTAACTGAGGGGGAGTCCACCCCGAGGGAACGAAGTTTCTTCTCGATTCCGAGGGCGCAGTTGCCGCAATCCATCCCGGCAACGGTGAGCTCTACGGTGCGGAGGTCGTTTCCCATAATCCGATTGACCCCGAAGGGTTAACTAATTTCACCATCGCTCAAGCGTGAGAGAGTAGTGTACCATGGGGTGACCGTTCGGGAAATGCGGCTACCTGACGGTTTCTACAGCGGTTTTTCGATGCGAACGAGGAGTTGTCCCGTATGGGGGGTGAGTTTTTAAAGAGTGAGCGACGAAGAGATGCGCTTGTGATCGCTTGCCTCGCGATCCTATTTCTACAGCTCCTGCTGCTGCGAGCACCGCTTCACGAGAGCTTGTGGCTCGACGAAACTTTGAGTGTGTGGGTAGCGCTCGGCTCCTTTCAGGAGGTTATTGAACGAGCGTTTCTTTTTCAGGGGCAATCACCGCTTTATTTCCTCATTCTCAAAGAATTCGCGCGATACTCAACCGATGAATTTGTGCTCCGGCTCCCCTCGTTGACCGCGTTACTAGCGGCGGGGATTGTCTTTTATCGTATCTTGCGGCGATGGTTCACGCCGGAAGTATGCATCTTGGGAGCTGCTCTCTTTCTCTCGATCGACCACGTGATGGTTGCCGGATTAAGTGCGCGGCCGTATGCCCTCGGTCTTCTCACCGCGCTCGGTGCTACGCTCACATTAATGCGCTGGGTCGAATTCGGTCGGTGCTGCGCGCGACTTTTCTTTTGGACCGCGCTCATGGTGGCGACGTTTTACTTTCACTATCTTTTTTCAGCTATCGCTGCTGTACACCTCGCATTCGTCGCGCACCGGTGGGGGAAGCTTTCGACGCTGCAGCGCGGCAGCTTTTGGTGTGCGGTCATTCTGGGGCTGTTGTGCGCTATTCCTGGGCTCCAGCAGCTCGCTGCGATTTCGCAGCGGGGTGAGTTGTGGGATTTTGTCGGTGTTCCGAGTTGGAGACACCTCGGACATACGCTCGTGCCTCTCGGCTCGGTAATTTTTGTTGGAATCGGGCTGGTTTTCACGCGTATCGTAGCTCCGTACCGGTGGCGATCCGAATGGTGGCGGGGGAGTCGGGCAAACGTCGTACCGCTTCTTATCTGGTGGCTTGCCGCGCCGATATTTTTTTTCATCCATGCCCATGTTACCGGGCATTCGCTCTATCTTGACCGGTGGTTTCTGTGGGTGGCTCCTGCCTCGTGTATCGTCGTGTGCGCCTTCGTAGCGGGGATTTCGGAGCGCCGACCTCGGTTTATCGTTATCTGTGTAGCGATCGCGTTTATGATATTCCGCGAGGCGGATCGGCGTTGGCAGGTTGAGGACTGGCGGGGAGCGTCGATCGCAGCGAGGGAGGGGAGGAGCCGGGGGCCGGTGCTTCTCTATTCGGGGCTTGTTGAACTTGAATCGCCGCAGTGGATCGGCGATAGCGCGAAAGCGCCGTATCTCGGTGGACCGTTTACGGTCTACCCAATCGGGGCTTCGCCTATCCTGATTTCCTCGGACCCTCGGAGCGACCGGATGGCTGAGTATCGTGGGACGATGGTTGAACCCTCGGTGACGAGTTCCCAGGAGATCCTCCTTGTTGCCGCCAAAAAATCGGTGACCGTGGAAGGGCGTAAAGAGTACGTCTTTGATCGTTGGGGTGCGTGGCTTGAGGCGCGTGGATTTCGGAGGAAAGGGGAGCCGGTGCCCCTTAAATCAGCAGCGATAACTGTGCAGCGGTTTACGCGGGAAGCCCCGCCGCCGGTGCTCGACGACACGCAGTAAGACGAAAGGGCTCGATGCTACTCGCATCCACAGAGAGTCTCTCCCGGCGT
>JBJOHD010000036.1:0-3397 GCA_046047875.1 Pseudomonadota bacterium
CCCATGATGATAAGCCCGTACTCCCCCTTTTTGTACACCGCAGCGAGCACCCGCGACGCGAGATCGGAGTCGATCTCCCCCGCGTATTTTACGAGGATACCGCTATCAGCTCCCATCGCCATCGCATAGCGGAGCTGGGTCGCCACATCGTCGGGGCCGATCCCGATGACGACGACCTCGGTCGCTTTTCCAGCCTCCTTCAGCCGCAGAGCCTCCTCCACCGCAATCTCGTCGAACGGGTTAACGATCCACTTAATCCCGTCGGTCTCGATCCCGGAGCCGTCGGCCTTCACCTTAATCTTCGCCTGATAATCAGGCACCCGCTTTACCGGAACGAATATCTTCATGGAATTGATACGTTACCTAAGTTTGTGAGGAGTTTAGGACGAGAGCGATTCCGGTGCAAGCGCCCGGAATTTCCCCCAAATACCCTGAAATTTAGCGCCGAAGCAGCACCGCGTTTAACGGGTCGTTTTTAGCCTTTTTCAGGCTTTTTAAGCACCCTACCCGACGAACCCCAAACAATTTACTTCACACCGGAGCTCTTGCGGCTTAGAGTCCACATTTTCTTCCCAGGCTGAAACAGAGCCGGTTTTCTCTCGATGATGTTCAAGCGGTCGGAGCGGTAACTCGTCTTTTTAAGGAGGGTGCGCGATGGCGATTGAGACTGTCGAAAAGATCCTCCGCGGAGGGGGCAAGCGGAATCCCTTATTCAGGGGTTACACCACCCTCGAACTAACCCTCGCGATACCGTTTGTGCTCACCGTGCTCTTAGGGCTCACCGACCTCACCGCGGTAGTTCAGGGGTATACCGCGCTGCAAGCGGGGGTTCGACAAGGGATCCGCTGCGTCACCGCAACCGACGGCAAATGCGTGAGCGTGTCCGCCGCCGCGCCCACACCGCTTTTTCACTGGTACCGGGTACAGAGCCCCCCGAGCTACATCGCCGACCGCTTTGACCTTCGGGGGAACGGGTACTGGCTCCGGCAGCCGACGTATCGCTACACCGAAGCGCGGATACTCGACGAGGTGTCGTACGCCGTGCCGGTAACCGACTACACCGCAACTCGGTGGGTCTACCCCGCTGCCCGCGCCGTTAGCTACGTCGTGCGGGAGACCGGAGGCGCTTTCATCACCGGAACGTCCCCCACTCAGCCCAACTTCGTCTACAGGAACGCCCGCTCCGTTCAGTATCCGAGTAACGTGGTCGTATCGAACGGGGTCAACGAGGAGCTCTCGCTCAGCCGCACCACGGTCGATATCGTAACGCAGTTCGCCCTCTCCCCTTCGAGCCTCCCGTGTTTTCGCTCGCTCGAGCTCGACGAGGGACCAACGGCGCTTCACCATCCATCCAGCGCACCGTGCCCACAAAATCGGATCCCCGCGCTCATTTTTGTACGCGGGGCAGCTCGAGGCCACGGAACCGGTCAACTTCGGCTCTCGATCACGGGACGGCATATCGCCGAGAGCGACTTCGGCGGGCAGCGCTTCGATATCGATTCGTCCTCCTGGCGAAGCCGGAATTTCATTCCGCGGGGGGTGACCCCAGGATATGTGAGCGGAGCGTTCAGCGAGGAACCTGAGTACAGCCTTTACGCCGGGAAGATCGTTCTCGAGCCCGGCGAGCACGTCACGGTCACCGTCTCGATCGCTCCCGGTTCGTTGAATTGGACCGACCCCGCGATGCGGTACCGGGTGACCGAGGTACGGATCGTCCCAGCGATTACTCGCTCAGTTGAGACCGCGGCGGAGTGTCCCGGAGGGGTCCCGCGTGGGGCTTACCTCAGCGGTGCTATCTCCTGTTCCCCCCCGTACCCTCCAGCGACCCTCGGTTCGATCGCGGTCGACACCACCTCGAATCTCGATACGACGCCCCCTGTTCACCTCCCCGGAATGGTGTCGGAGCCTCACGCCGAGGAGACCCTGCAAAGTCTCACATCAACCCCCGCTGATTTCATCATCGCATCGACCGCCGCTCGTACCGAGCTCCGCACAACACCGTGCCCCCCGAACCACGGCGTGGCTTATCCGACCGATCACGCGGGATTTGTCGTTGATCCCGCAACGCTCGCCGTTTGCCCGTTCGAGGATCCGCAGCTTCAACGGTTCGGGGTGGTGCCGACCCCCGTGGGTGGAGCGAGCGAACGGTCGCGCTCCCTGACGGAGCCAAGTTTACCTGGTCGAAACGGGATTGCACCCATGAGGAGCCGTTGCCTGAGCCGCTCCAGCTCTACCCAAAAGCGATACGGGTCACGAGCTTCGGGGATCTTTTCCCCTTGGCTCCTCAAACACCACTCGACCCCGAGTTTAGCTGCGCCGATTTCTCACTTGAGCATCAGATATTTGACGACCCCGAGCATGGAGGCACGGTGCCCCTCTCCGCCCATTCCGCTTTTCTTGGAGTTCATACGGAAAGAGCGGAAAGCTGCCTTGAGGAGACTCTTCGCCAGGAAGCGATCACCCTCGGAGGACTTAACCCCGCGGCGTACTTTACGATCGAAACCCACCGGGTGGACTCGGTGTACCTCCCCGGAACTCCGACCGACACCTGCGCAATCTTTCGAAGCGGGAGCGCAGGGCCGGGGGAGCGTGAGCTTCTCACCGCTGGAGCGCCGCTGCCGTACGGTGAGCCTCCAGCGGTATGCGCCGCAACTCCGTGCGTCGCTGAGCTTGCGGGCTTTAGCGGCGACACACCCAGCGAGAGCACCGCCGACACGGCGCACGCAGCTGCTTATTGGGGATTTAACGAGGTGCGGTCGCTCTATCCACGAGTGCGGTGGAATTGCGATGACCACGAGTGTTTGAACCTGCAGATCCTCGACGAAGGGGTGAACGTTCTGGGGCGGGGCAGCCTCACCGTGCCACTCAATTTTCTCCTCGGCTCGGCGGTGACGCTCCGCTACTCAGATACCGGTGCCAAGGAATCAACCCCCGCCCAGTGATACACAGTTTCGCGCCCGAAGACAAAGCTATCGGCTTCATCTGATGTCGCCCCGGGGTATCGTTTCCCCCTTCATCACCTCTATCGTTGGAGCACCCACCGTTTCGATCGTGACCGAGGATTACCTCATAAAATCCCCTATCAGATCCCGGTAAAAGGTGGCATACCTCCGGGAGACGGAGCGTTGTGGTGCTGCAGCGAGAAAAATCCCCATATAATACCGGAAGTCCCTTAGGGGAGAACTCGCCCGTTTCGACGAGGGGGGGCGGAATCCCCCTCGCCACGACGACCATCCTTGCAGCATTCAGCGCCTTCGGATCGGCTTCATGCAGCTCCTTCGGAGAAAAGGAGGTACCCCCGGCGCCCGGTTCTCTCCACGATGACCCCGCAGCGGCCGCCGCTTCAAATCCAGTACGCTCGCTGAACGAACCTCCCGAAAATGACGCTCGATTGAGC
>JBJOHD010000037.1:0-19253 GCA_046047875.1 Pseudomonadota bacterium
TCGATCATCTCGCGGCGCCGGTTCCCCCGGAGCGGGATCGGCCCGATCGCTGGAAGTTAAAGCTGTTAGGGATACGCCTGATCAACGGGAGCTTCTCCGAGAAGATCGGCACCGGTGAACTACTCGCCGAGAACGTGGGGCTCGTCCTGCAGCGAACCCCAGGCAACGACTTTAACCTCACTCCGCACGCGGAGCGGCTCGTCTTTAAGCGTCCGGGTGCCCCCGACCTTATCTTAGGCAGACTCTCTCTCGATCTCTTTCTCGAAGATGAACACGTCGATTTTCGAACGGTCGAGCTCGCACTGCACGAAGCCTGGATTCGTCTGAGTGGAACCGCATGGACCGGCTCTGATAACCTCATCGAGGGAGGAATGAGCTTCGCCCTCGATGCCCGCTCACTCGGTCTCCCCACTGCGGTGGTCGGTGGGATATCCGGCTCAGCCGTGATTGGGGGGACCTTCGGCGAGCCGGAGCTCCGGGGCTCGCTCGTCAGCACCGCGCCCCTCGGTCTTGGAATCCCAACGAGCCCCCCGGTTATATTTGAAGAGGTCACCGCAGCCTATCAGTGCCGTGTTGATGGCGGTGCAATGCATCTCTCGGTTCCAGCGCTGCAGGCTCGCTCGTCCGCCGTCGATCTCACCGTGGCTGAGCCCCTCTCCATCAAAGCCGGCTCCGTGGGAGGGAAATTCGGCGCATCGATCCGTGAGGTCGTCTACGACTCGCTGCGGTTTCGGAATGTGAACGCCTCGCTCAATCTTGGGGGAACCCTTTCCTCCCCCCAATTCGGGCTGACGGCTCAGATCGGGGAACTTTCCGCCGACTCAATTTCGATACCGAACCTCGCAGCCGATGTAACGAGCAAAGACGGCACGCTCGCCGTCGCTTTTAGCCACAGCAGCGACGCTCAAGGCTCCCTCGATGGGCGGGGCTCCGTTATGATGCGCGGCACCGGGGGGCCGGAGCTCTCCAATGTTACGCTTTCGTTCGCGGGATTTCGCCCTCGACGTCCGACCGAGGGGGAGAGCGGGCGAATCCCTCAGGTCGATGGAGTAGCTACCTTACACGGACCCCTCACTTTCCCGGGTATCGGGGGCGATGCCCGCTTCTCGCTCACAGTTCCGGAAACCCCGTTCCGGCTCGACGGAACTGCCGAGATCAAATCACGCGAGGTTTTGGTAAAGGCAACGGGGATCGCCGATTCGCTTCGAGCTGAATTACGACTCCTGCCCCGCGAGAAGCGAGGAAGCCTCGAGGTCACCCTCTCCGAATTCAAGCTCCCTGAGGACACAGATGAATGCTCAGCGCTCACCCTGCACGGAGGGTACAGTTTTCAGTTAGCTACTCCGCTGGAGGGTTCAGGCGCGCTCGAACTTCGCAAGATAGCGATCGGGTGTCCCCCGTTTACCACGGAGCTTGGGCACGCCGCGACGTTACCTATCGACCGAGGAGTGCTGACGTTCCCGAACCTAAAACTGACGAGCGCCGAGACCGCGATATCTCTGAACGGCTCGGTATCGGCCCAGCGGGGATTTGACCTCGGCATCAAAGGGGATCTCTATCTCAATTCCCTCCTCGGCCTTATTCCGGCGCTCGACGATCTTAGAGGTAAGCTTTCCGCCGAGATGGAGCTCCATGGGCCACTCGATAAACCTCGTTTTCAGGGATACGGTCGTTTAGTCGGGGGTGGATTCGCCCTTGAAGCCGCGGATCTGAGCGGTGAGGATATCTCCGGTTCGCTCGAGCTCGCCGCCGACCGGGTCGAGATAAAAGAGGTTAAGGGTGCGCTCAACTCCGGAACCTTTGCTCTTAACGGCGCTATCTATCCCCTGGATCTCGCCCGTTCACGAAGCTCCCTTACCTTTCGCGGCATCGCTCTGGAGCCGAATGAAAACACAAGCGTCGTCCTGGCGGGGGACCTGGCTCTTACGCAAGCGCTCTCCAAGAAGCCGCTTATCGAGGGATCGGTGACGATCGATGAGGCGGAGTTTCGAAAAAATACGAGCCTATTAACGGTGATTCGTGGGCTCGCAAGCTCGATTTTCTCCAAACGCCAAGCGGAAGCGTTCAAACGCTCGGGGGGGCCGAATATCGAACTTAATATCGGAGTAGTTGGAACCAGAAATATCTTCGTTGCAACCAACTGGGCGAACGCTGAACTCGCCGCCGATGTCACCGTACGCGGAACTATCGCCAGCCCGACATTGGAGGGCCGAGTTGAGACGCTCTCCGGTTCATTCGGACTCAAAAACCGCCAATTCGATATAACCTCCGGGGCGCTGCTCTTTCGTCCGGTGAACCCCGAGCCGATCCTTGAGGTCATTGGTGAAACGACGGTCCCCACCAGGACGGGCGATACCGTACTCGTTATTTTAGAGGCGACCGGCCCCTTAAGCTCCCCACGTATCGCGCTCTCCTCCGATCGGGGGTTAAGCGAGCGGGATATTTTAGCTCTCATAACCCAGGGAGGCCGCTCCTTCGCGCAAACCCGAGCTACCCCATCCCTCGATACGGTTGAGCCGGAGGGGCTCTCGATCTTAAGCCGTTACTCCCTGCTCCGATTTCACCGTCTCCTCTCGGCACTGACGCGGATCGACAGTATCGCCCTGGAGCCCACCTACAATCAGCAGACCGGACTCATCGAGCCGGCACTCGTCGCTGAGAAGCGGCTCAGCGATCGGGTCTCGGTGGTCGGAGAGAGCCTCGTCGGTGGTACGAATCGTTTGAAGGCGATGTACGATCTCAGCTCCGATCTGATCGTATCAGGTTTAATCGAAAACGATCCGGTAACCGCCGCAGCTCCGGTAGAGATGAACCTTTCCTACACCGTCCTCGCCCGCCAAGAACCGTTCCTGAAGCTGACGATCGGGGGGAATTCTCAAATTTCGACCCTCGATCTTCGACGGAAACTTCGTATCGGAGAAAGCTCTCGTATTATCCCCGCCGATGTCGATAAACTCGCGAACGCTGCGGTCGACCTCTATAACAACGGAGGTTTTTTCGAAGCGCAAGCGGCAGCTCTCTGCGAAAACTTCGTCGAGCGGTACTGTCGGAGCCTTCGCCTCGATATCGTTGAGGGGACTCGCACCGAAGTGCGTGAGGTAAGATTCGAAGGAAACGATCTAGGGGGGGCGCTCCCCGTACGAGGACTTGATTCGATCCGGTCCCTCGAGGCGAGGTCGTCGGCCACGAAAGAGCTTTTGACCGAACGCCGGGGGCAGCTTATCCGGGCCCTTCGCAACGAGGGCTATATCTCCGCACGGGTGGACGCACAGTACCGCGCAACCGAGCTGCCGAACGTTCGAAGCCTCGTGCTCACGACAGCTCTCGGCAAGCCGGTGAGCTTTGTTTTCCGTGGGAACACGGTTTTTAGCGGCGAGGACTTTCTCAAAACGATAAACCTTTTTGAGCGTCGCCAGCCCTTCGGCAACAATACGATTCATATCCTTACCGAGAATATCGAACGACTCTACCGAGACGCTGGGTATCTCTACGCGACCACTCGCTACTCTCGGGGGGAAGACCCTGTGACGGGACGGGTGACGTTCGTTATCGACATCGTTGAGGCGGGAACGGTGCCGGTCCAGAACGTCACCTTCGAGGGAAATCGGGTCTTTTCAGAGAAGGATCTGTATCGGCTGCTGAAAGGAGACGGTCTCGATCCGCGGGCGATCCGCTCGCCAAGAGCAGCGGTCGCCGAGGATATTGCAGCCGTCAGCGAAGCACTGCAGGCGATATACACGGAGGCGGGGTATCCCGATACAACGATATCCGGGGAGATCGAACCCCAGGACGAGGGGGTCGCTATCCGGTATAAAATCTTTGAGGGTGCCGACACAAAAACATCGGGGATAATCATCAGCGGACTACCGGAAGATCTGACTCAGCCGCAGCAGCCGGAAGCCCCCTTTTCGATCCCTAAAGCGAATCGCTTCATCGACCAACTGATGCAAGCCCTCGGGGATTACGGTTATCGTGCACCCGGAATCGCCTCCTCAATCGGGGCCGGTGACGGGGTACTCCAACTTGAGGTGGTGCCGGGGGAGCTCACCCGAATCAGCGGTATCACCATCTCAGGGAACACAGCGATCGATCGCGCCACAATAGAAAGGAACCTCCCCTTTAAACCGGGGGACCGATGGGATATCTCGGAGATCGACACAGCGAAGCGAAACTTACTGCGACTCGGACTCTTCTCCCGGGTGACCGTGGGCCCTGCTGATGGGACGCTCGACACAGCGGAGGAGGAACTGGTCATCCTCGTCACCGAGCACCCGCTTCAGACCCTCGAGATCGGCGGCGGAGTTAACTCTGAGTATGGGCTTCATATATTCGGCGAGGGGCTCGACCGATCTATCTTCCGGGATGGACGCACCCTCTCCCTTCGAGTCGACACCTATTACGACAAGGCTAACGCGGAGGTCGGTAAGGGGATAGCGAGCTTCAGATACGCCGACCCCTACTTTTTAGGGTCCCACTATAGCTTCACTGAGGATCTCCGGTTTCAACGGCTCGATCAAACGACGCAGGAGTTTAACCTCGATCGGGTTTCGCTCTCCTCATCGCTCTACCGCTCGTGGGAGGGAGGCATAACCCATTCGTTCGGACATACGATTCTTTCGGAGAACCTCGACGACGTCTCCCCCGGCGCGGTAGTCGGAGAATTCGATGAGGGAACGGTACGGCTCGGATATATCGCAGGGCTGCTGACTTTCGACAATCGGGATAGCCCCCTCGATCCCCGCTCCGGCAATACCCTCTCGTTCGATTATAAAGCGGCGAGCCCAGTGTTCGGTTCCGAGGCGGATTTCTTCAGTATCGGGGGCCGTTTTACCTATATTCGCCCCCTTCCCTTCGATCGATTCTCCCTCGCGTTCGCCACCCGGGTCGACTCAGGGTGGACGTACGGCGGCACCGATGAGATACCGATCAGCCAGCGTTTCTATCTCGGCGGAAGAAATTCAATCCGAGGCTTCCGCGAAAACTCGCTCGGCCCCCGCGGAGATGACGGCGCGGTTATCGGGGGAGATCTTCTCGTTGCAAATAACCTTGAGGCGCGCTACCTCATGACCGACTCCACTGCGATCCATCTCTTTCTCGATGCCGGAACGGTTTTCCTCCGAGATATCGGGGTTTCAGCGGACGATATTCGCTACAGTACCGGTGTAGGCTTTCGTTTCCTTTCCCCACTCGGTCCGATCGGATTCGATATCGGTCATCCCCTCGACGAGCGAAGCGGCGAGCCATCCGTGCGCTTTCACTTCTCGATCGGATCGAATTTCTAAGCCGACCACGGAGTCGCTGCGCCCCTCGGCTCAAAATCACTGAACTCTCAGTCGATACTTTCATCGAAACCGACGATTACGAGACGATGTTTCTAAAGAAATACTCTGAAAAGGTACTTTTATCGTAGTCATATCAGCTCTTTATCGCCTAGCCTGTTATTTTTGTGACCCCCGAGAAAGAGGGTGCATCATAAACCACAAGGCTGGAGGTCCCGCTCAGACGGGGCTCCGAAAAGGAGATGTGAATTGTTTCGAAGGAAGCCGACAGGAAACGGTTTCCGAAGTTGAGGTTCTGTTATGATTACCGTCATCGTCATCGAAAACGGCGCGAGTCAGTCAAGTCTTCAAAAAACGGTGGGTGCGGTCACAGCATCCCCTTCGGACAACATCATCGTTGTTGGCTCTCGTCCCGAGGAGCTCAATGTTGAGCATCTCGATTTTATCACTCCGGACGGCGCCTCGATAAGCAGCCTTCTCCAACGGGCAGCCGCTCAAGCAAAACATGAGCGGATACTTTTTATCGATGCACGAAGCCGGATCGATTCGCGCCAGCTCATCGCGCTGATGAATAGCACAAACGGTCGGCTCGGAGCGATGGCGTACGCATCACTTGAAATTAGCGGCGAATGTATCTCGATGCCGGAGCTGTCGGTTGACTCTCTCGTCTCGACCCTCACTACCCAAACGGGATGGCCAACGGCTTTCGTCACGATGCGAACTTCCTTCGCTCGCAGATTTCTCCCGAACAGTTCGGGGACGACGCTCAGCGAGGTGATGGCGGAAGCGATGGTTCAGGCCACCCTCGATGGCGAGGAGGTGGAGCGCTTAAATTCTCAGATGGAGATATCGTCGTTCGACATTACGAGCGCGGACTGCACCCTTTCTCAGACACGAATGGCTGCGCTTCTCAAAACGGTGGTGAATAACTGCAACATCGAGGATCTCTTCCCTCAACACGCGTGGAAGGAGCATCAAGAGGAAAGCGCCGCGGCGGCGTATCACTCCCTCGCCGCCCTCTTCGTGCGGTTCGGCGACACCGATTCGGCTCTCGAGTGCTTGAGCCTCAGCGATCAGCTTGAGGACAGCCCCCGCTCGCTCGCGTTGAAAGGTATCATCGCGTTCGATCGGGGCGAGACACTTGGTGCGGTAGCGAACCTCGTGTCGAGCCTGCAGCAATACGAGCTTCGAAAGAAGAGCGACGGCAGTCACTATCTGTCGTTTACCCCGAACAATCTCGAGCGTATCAATTCGAATTTGAACGCCGGGCTCCAAGCACTTAATAAGCGGAACAACGAGGAGGCGCTGGAGCATTTCGCCGAGGCCGTAAACGACTTCGATACGTTCTACAGCGAATACGGCGTAAAGATGATGAAGTAGTCCCCACCCCCCAAAAACCCACTTTAAGAAGTGGCGCTGCGGGACCTCTTACGCACCCCCGCCCGAGGCGTTAAAACCCGGGCGGGGGTATGCTTTTCACCCCCCGAATCAGTGACATAACCCACTGAAACTGCTATATCCTGCGGTGAAAAACACCGTCGATTTGCCCGCCCTAAGGGTCGAAAGAACGCCGTAACGTAAAGCACGAAACGTGAAAGACACCCCAGGATCAGAGAGCACCACATCGAAGGGGCTGAGCTCCCCCGGTTGGGCTCGTCTGTTTGTGGGGCTCGGGGTGGCGGTCGCGTGGCTCAGCGTTCTCGGTGCCCCCCTTAAACTTTGGGGCCCCGCCGGCCCGACGATCCTCCCTTCAGCCACGATCGGACTGATAACATCGGCGCTCCTCGCCGCCAGCGGGATCGTACTCGCTCGGGGACGGCTTGCCGATCTCGTGCCAGGACCTATCTCGGGGGCTCTAGCGCTCGCGGCTCTCTTTCTTTCCGATTGGATGAGTCGGGGATACAGCTTTTTCCCGGGGCCCTCGATCCGAGGGGAGATCCTTCTGTTAGGCGCCGTCTGGTTATGGATCTTACGGCGCCACGCGATGCGGGTTCTCAACCTTGCTGCGCTCGCAGCTCCATGTCTCCTCGCCGGGGTCTTCTTCGAGATAGCGCAAAGGCGAGTCATCTTCTCAGATGATCACCCGGTCTTTCTCTTTCGGCTGATATCCCTCAAAGAGAACTTTCCGTTCATACCCTTTTTTAATCCCCTCTGGAACGGTGGGATCGATGCCCGCGACTTTTTCGCCACCGGCGCGCTCAACGTTTACATCCCTTTTTGGCCGCTGATTCGATTTTTCGATGTCACCACGGTGTATAATTACATCGTCATCGCCGTTCTGTTTTTTCTGGGACCAGCAGCTACCTACTTCGCAGCCCGATTGGAGCGGGTGCCCTCGCCTGCTCCGGCTATCGCGGCGCTCCTTCACCTGAGTGTAAGCCTGCTGTGGTACCGGTGGGGGCTTAAATACGGCACGATGGGGTTCGTCACCGCAGCGTCGCTGGCCCCCCTGAACATCATCCTCGCCGCGCATATCCTCTCCTCCGACCGTCACCTCTCGCGGCGACTGCTCCTCCTGGGCCTCGTCACATTTTCATTGATGGTGTCTTGGAGTCTGGCTGGACTCGTTCTCGTGCCCGCGATCGTGGGAGGACTCCTCCTCATCAAGCGGATCTGGCGAAAGCGCGGAATTGCAGCCCTCGTCATCGCACTCCTCGCGATTAACCTCCCGTGGATGGCGCTTTTTTGGTCGGTATCGAACGTGGGAAAATTCGTAAAGGCTGAGAAACCAGCAGCCGCGCTCAGCTCGGCAGCTGCCGAGTCGGCTCCTGTCGCAGAGCCCCGCGCCTTCCGGCATAAAGCGAAGGGGTTCGATCTCAAGGAGACCCGCAAAGTTCTTAAAGAGAGCGCGATCTCACTTAATCCGCTTATCCTCGCTTTCGCCGTACCCGGTATCTTTCTCCTTAGACGTTCCACCCGGAGCCTCCTCATCTTTACCGGGATGTGGCTCGTTTTTCTTGGCGGCGTGTGCGTCCCGCTCAAGCCCCAGCTCGAGCTCGATCGGATGCTGCTTATTTTGGGGCTCCTCGGAACGATTCCAGCGAGTGCAGCGCTCACCGCGCTCTTTGAGCGGGCTGCAGGAGCTTCCCGAGGGATACTCCCTCGGGCTCTCGGCGCGCTTGCTGGTGGATTCCTGCTGACAAGCCCATTTCTCGTGAGCGGTATCTTACGCAACCGAACCCTCGAGCATTTTTTCTTCGCTGAGCCCGTTGTAACTGAAATGGCCGATGCGATCGCGCGATACGGCGGCCCAGGCCGGATACTCTACTCGGGTTTTGTCCTCCACGAGCTGAGTAATGGGCACCTTGCACCGCTCGTCTATTCAAGCGGTAAACCCCTCATCGCTTCCAGCTACGCCCACGACAAATGGCGCTATGAACAGGTATTCCCGAAATACTTCATCGAGCGAAAAGACGAAGGAATCCGCCGCTACCTCGACCTCTACAACGTTACCGCCGTGTTTGCTCATGAGCGGGTGTGGCGTGAATACTTTAAGAAAAAGCCCGATGAATTCGTTGAAAAATGGCGGGGGGGCAGGTTTGTTCTGTTTGAGCGCCGGGTAAGCTCTCCCACCTTTTTCCTTGAGGGCGGGGGGGAGATCATCGAGCAGCAGAGCAGTGTAGTAAAATTGCGGGTAAGCACACCCGACGCAGTGATTAAGTTTAACTATTTTCCGTTTGTCCGGGTCGAAGGATGCACCGTTGCTCCAGCGGAGATCGAAGGTGGACTTCGCTTTATCCGCTTATCGGGATGTCCAACCGGAATCGATCTTGAACTAAGAAGCGTTGGGCCGCTCACGAGGTTTCTCAAGCATGAATAGAAAAAACGTTTTTTTTCTATCTCTCATCGGGGTGATGGGGCTTACCCTCTGGAAGCTCCTCAGCATCTCTCTCGGCGGACTCTTTACCCCCGAGGTGTTTCCAGCAACGGGGCTTACCGCCGCTGCCCCGTGGTTCCCCCTTACCCATCTCGGCAGCAACGCGTCGATCCCGTGGCGATTTGATCCCTTCCTCGCCCGCTTAGCCCTCCTCTGCCCGTCCCCGCTCGACGCGCTCCTTGGCTTTCAGCTGCTCTTTTACTGCCTCGGGCTTACGACCGTATGCCTCCTCATCGCTCCGTCCGTAGGATTGCGCTCTGCCATCGTTACGGCACTCATCGCTGGGGGAGCGCTCCTGCACCTCTTCGCCCGCGATGTCCTCGTTTTCGGAGCGCTGGTCTGGTGGCCGTGGATTATCGTCGCCCTTCTTCAAGCGTCGCGAACACCGCTCAATCGAGCTTTCCCATTTTTTGTCATCCTCTTCTTCTTTTCCCTCAGGGCAACGAAGAGCGGGAATCTCCTGTCGCCCTTTATAATCGGGCTCGGTGTGGTGTTAGCGCTCATGCTGAGCCGCTCGAACGGTCGACCTGTCGGCGGGTCGACCATCATCGGAGTGCTGGCGGCATTCATCCCCTTCCTCATCACCCCTATCTTTACCGAGATCGGAGCCCCCCCGGATTATCCTCCGTACGCGCGATTTGTTTCTCCTGAGGGGACGACCGGTTTTGTTCGTGCACTCGTTGGATCTGACAGAGAGATACCGACGATCGATCGCTCGGTGCTCGCCGCAGGGTACACGGGGGTCAGTTTCGCTCTGCTGCTTATCTCGGCGTGGGGGTGGTTGTTAACACGGAAGCAGCGCCCCAGCCTTCCCGTGGCGACCGCTTGCCTTACCGCAGCGACGGTCCTGGCGTTCAGCGCTGTATGGGATACCGCGTTGGGGGATAACGGGGCGATCGGCCCGCTGCGAAGCATCGCTCGAATCGTCCCAGAATTGGGGTTTGCTCCCCTCATCCCGCTGGCGGTCGGTTCGGCATTTACGCTCTTATTGATGGTCTTTACCGTGTGCCAGCGGATCACTCCGATCATCGCAGCGGTGGGCCTCATTATTCTGAGTGACTTTAGGGGGGTTCCGCCGAGCGTCTCCTTGACTGCTCCTCCCGGCACCGTTCAAGGGATCGACCAGAAAACCGCTCGGGACATCGGTCTGCTCGTTCTAAATTCAGCCGACCCCACAGCCGATCTCCTCGTCCGAAACCTACTCTCCCCATCAGCGGCGCTCGCAATTCGAGACGAAATCGGCGGGACGCTTCGCCCCACCGACCACTCCCCGGGATCGTTCGAGTCAGCAGCTCCCTTTATCGCCCGAATCGAGGCCTCGCACGGCAGGGAACGGGTCGCGGCCCTCATCGACGGCAACCCAAAAACTCGGTGGTCCCCGCAGCGAGGCAGGCAGTTTGGAGATGAGTGGCTTAAGATATACCTCAAGCAGCCGGAGAGGTTAACCGGACTTGCACTCGAGCTGGGAGACTTTTTCTCCGATTCTCCCGGTGGAATTGCGGTCCTCCCGTGCGAGCCAGAGCGGGGAGCCCCACTCCTGACGGTTCCACGGTGGCTCGGACCGATCCGTCGAACACCGGGGGGGTATCTCTTCTACGGCGAGGAGAGGGACGTGAGCCTCCATTTTAAAGAGAGTGCTCCCCTCTCGTGCATCGAGCTTCGGCAGACAGCGTCACACCGGCCGTTCGATTGGTCGATAGCGGAGCTCGGCCTTCAGCGGGCTCCCGCACAACGATAACCGTCAACACATGAGGAGGTCTGCGCTGATAGAACTGCGTAGGAAATGCTACTCGTTGACCGCGAGCTTCTTGCTCCGCGGAAGTGAGCTCACTTTGAGCGCCAGATCCGGGTTCGCCATTATCGTCGAGGCGATATTATCAAGCACCCCATTTATGAACATCGGTGAGTCCGCAGTTCCGTAGCGCTTCGCGATCTCGATCGCCTCGTTGATAGAAACACTGACCGGGATATCGCTCGCAAACACGATCTCATAGGTGGCGCACCGCAGAATATTCCGATCGACTCGGGGCATTCGTGAGACGCTCCAGTGGGTCGAAGCGCCCGAGATATGGCGGTCGATCGCGGCGATGTTGTCGATAACGCCCTGAATAATCGTGCGGGCGAAATCAACGTTCTCTCGTACCGCCCCCTCCGCAGCGCTCAATGCCTCAGGATTATAGATTGAGAAGTACAGACCGACCGCCTCCGGGCTCCAGTCTTCGAGGGTATCGCATTGATAGAGCGCCTGCAGCGCTGCTTCCCGAGCTTTACGGCGCGAGTTCATTGTTTCAACTTCCCTACTTCCCGTCCTAAACTCACCATCTCGATGACCGCCATCGCGGCATCGCACCCTTTGTTGCCAGCTTTCGTTCCGGCCCGCTCGATCGCTTGCTCGATCGTATCGGTCGTCAGCACGCCGAAGGCTACCGGTATTCCGAACTCCATCTGCACGTTCGAAATCCCCTTCGCGGTCTCCGCACAAACAATATCGTAGTGCGAGGTAGCTCCGCGTATCACCGCTCCGAGAGCCACGATTCCATCGAAACGTCCGGTCTCCGCGAGCTTCTTGCACGCGAGGGGAATCTCATAGCTTCCCGGCACCCGAACAAGGGTTATCTCGTCGGAGCGCCCACCGTGCCGCACGATCGTGTCGGTGGCACCGTTCACGAGATGCTCAACGACGAAACTATTAAAACGGGCGGCGACGATAGCAATCCGCATCCCTGAGGCGCTTAACTGTCCTTCGATTGATCTGACCATAGCTAACTCTTGGTTTCCTGGACCTTCATTTTCGAGGAGAGGTGCACTCCGCACCTCCCTGTTGCGGCCGTCAAAACCGCCTGTAAGCCCCTTGGTCAATATGCGCCGTTCTCGCTTCCTAACCGAAGGTTATAAGCCCAAACAGCCGCACTGTGACCTAGCCCAAAACAGAAGACAGCACCGTCGCGACGACGGGGCCCCCTCAAGTTTCTAATGTAAATTCAAGCTCTTACCGAACAACCGGAAGAAGAACTTAGAACGGCTCTTGATGGGTCACCGCGGCCCAGCTCGCTAAGCACCACCTAAGCGCCTGATTTAACGACGCATTGTGAGCATACCGGCTGGCCACCCCCGACCTCTTCGATGGGATGCTTTAGAGGCACGCCCATCCGAATTCGAGGGGATCGACAGGTTTACCAGGTTCATCCGCTGAAATCAAACAAAACATCGGGGTGAGAGGAGGGAGGCGGGTGATGCGCCGCTCGCCATCGATCACCCCAAGGGGGCCACACCCCTCCTCCAACTGAGGTGTCATCGCCGGTGATTTTTTTTATTCGGATATCTCCCGTCGACCTCCCTCCACTAACAGCACCGGGTTCACACAAATGACTCACTTCGAAGCTGGGATACATAACAGATGAGGGGACGCGGTCTGATGGAAATCAAATCAGCGGATCAGGTGTCACACAGCTACGGGTTTACCAGCAGGCGAAAAGGCGCCGGCTTGAGCGCTAGAACCTAATCGGCGCTTAGTCCGCACCTTGATTCGCGGCTATCGCCCGCCTCACGCTCGGTCTGGTCGCTCCTCGACGACAGAGCGGTATCGGGGCCGGTTTTTTTGGGGGGGCTTATGGAATGTTATATCTGCGGGGGCGATATCGGCCCGAGCCTTGGTATGTGCTCGCCGTGCAAAGAAGATCGCGCCACCCGACGGGAATCGAGGCCTCAAACTCAAACCTACCCACCGGAGACTTCAGCGGCAGGCTTTTGGCTCCGCTTCCTCGCCTATTGCATCGACGGCTCTATCATACACCTTGGCACGGTGATTCTAAGTAGCCTCGGACTCGATCCTATTTTTTCGATCCATCTCTCCGCTGTTCTTAGTGAATGGGGCGCCGCGATGAGCGAACTCATCCTCCCCAGCGAATCATTCTCGCTTGCTGCGATAGCACTGGGGCTTGCTCTCAGCGCCTTTATTGGATTCATTTTTCTAAGTCTCCTGGGCTATCTCCTCTACGGCCCTCTCTTTGAATCCTCCCCGATGATGGCCACACCCGGCAAATGGCTCGTCGGCCTCACTGTGGTCGATCTCGATTGTCGCCAGCTCTCTCTCCCTCAAGCGATGTTGCGTACGATAGCGAAGGGACTCTCGTGGCTCTCATGCGGTGTCGGATTCCTCTCTATCGGATTAACTCCGACAAAACAGGGGCTGCACGACATTCTCGCCAGAACACAGGTCGTACAGCAGGCACAGTGCTCAAAAACGACGATAGCGCTGGTGCTCGGATCTCTCATCGGGCTTAACGTGCTTACCCAATTTTTTTCCCCGCCGAGCGAGGCATCCAAGCATCAGCCGACGCTGAGGAATATCACTTATCAAATTTTCGGGTCACAGGCTCCTCGAAAGAGGAGAGGGTGCGGTCTCCGCTGAACTTATTCCGCTTAAAAGCCGCGACCACTCCATTCGATCGCTCTAATAAACTGCGACAAGCCTCTACCAGAGACAACGATAGAGCTTGCCCCGCCGACTAGTCCTTCGACAAATAAGTTTTTTCACTCCCGCGGAGTGAAAAACTAACTCAGGACTAGTGGTGAGCATAAATTCCACTACCTTGCAGGTGAAAGAATTTAATGGTCGAACCACTAGAGCCAATGCCCCATCTTACGACGCTTCGTCTCGATGTAACCCTTCGAGTACTCATCTTCGGGCACAACCACCGGTATCCGCTCGGTGATCTCGATGCCGAAGGTCGAGAGCTGTTGAAACTTCTGGGGGTTATTCGTCAGAAGCCTGATCTTTTTTAAGCCGAAGCCCGACAATATCTTCGCTGCGACGGCGAAATCGCGGCTATCCGCCTCGAACCCGAGCTCAAGATTTGCATCGACGGTATCCCGCCCCCGATCTTGAAGCTCGTAGGCGCGTAGTTTATTCACAAGCCCAATACCGCGCCCCTCTTGACGGAGATACAACACGATTCCTCCGTCTTCGGCGGCGATGCGATTCATCGCCTGATCGAGCTGCGCGCCACAATCGCACCGCCGGCTCCCGAAGACGTCTCCGGTAAGGCACTCCGAGTGAATCCTCACCAGAGGTCCCCGCGGATCCGCACGCCCGACCAGATCTCCGCGCACGAGTGCAAGGTGCTCTTTACCATCAACGTCGTCTTGAAAAACATGGGTCATAAAGGTGCCGTGGTCGGTCTCGAGCACGCGCTTCGACACCTCGCGTACCAGCACCTCTTCGTTCACCCGATAGCGCATTATCTCTTCTATCGAGGTGATAAGCATCCCGTGCTTATCGGCGAACGCTTGCAGCATCTCGCCCCGCGCCATCGTACCATCCGGGTTCAGGATCTCGCAGATGATGCCGGAGGGGGCGAGCCCCGCTATCCGGGCGAGATCGTACGAGCCTTCG
Organism: Pseudomonadota bacterium; assembly: GCA_046047875.1. Taxonomy (GTDB): domain Bacteria; phylum Bdellovibrionota_C; class UBA2361; order UBA2361; family UBA2361; genus JBILDU01. The sequence continues at coordinate 14,552 of JBJOHD010000037.1, forward strand.
GTCTGTCCTTGCCGACCGATGACCCCCGCGGGGTTCGCCACCAGGGGAAATACGTGTCCTGGGCTCACGAAGTCCCCCATCGTTGCTCCCGGTTCGATGATCTTCCGCATCGTCACCGCACGTGCCTCCGCCGTGACACCCCTCCCCAGAACGGAGCGGTGATCGACACTGACCGCAAAGGGGGTGTTAAACGGCGAATTGTTGTTAATAACTTGGAGTGGGAGCTGGAGCTTCTCCGCAAGCTCCGGCGCGATAGTTACGCAGATAAGACCCCGCGCCTCGCGCATCATGAAGTTTATCAGCTCGGGGGTCACACATTCGGTAGCAAGCGTAACATCCCCTTCGTTCTCTCGGTCGGCATCATCAACGATGATCACCATCTCGCCAGCGCGAAAACGCTTCACCACCTCCTCGAACGGCGCTATCGTGAAGCTCAACGCTCCTCCTTCCCGCCGTAGCCGTGCGCCTTGAGAAACTCAAGAGACATCCCCCCGGCGGCACGTTCACCCCGCAGCGCGGCATTGACGTATCGCGAGAGCATATCGACCTCGAAGTTCGCCTCAGCCCCGACGCTCAGCCCGTGAAGGGTCGTTACCTCAGAGGTATGCGGGATTATGTAGACCGAGAAACTCCGATCATCGACCTCTCCGACCGTGAGCGAAACCCCAGAGAGCGAGACCGAACCTTTTGACACGACCATGTGGCGAAACTCTGCCGGCAGCGACCACACGAGCCGATCGCACGTTCCCTCACTTTTTCTCGACAAGAGCTCGACACGAGCGTCGACATGCCCGAAAACGAAGTGACCGTGGAGGCGGTCGCCGAGAGCGAGGGAACGCTCCAGATTTACCGTATCCCCTGCTTTCTTACTCCCGAGGGTGCTTCGCCGAATCGTCTCCGACGCAAGATCGAACGAGAGCGCTCCCTTCCCATCGTGAGCAACGACGGTCAGACATACGCCATCGATGCAGATCGAGTCACCGAGTTTCGTCTTTGCGTGGTCGAGCTTGCTCTTAACGACTAACCGAGCTTCGTTTGCACTCTCTCGAAACGACGCAACAAACGCGGACTCCTCGACTATCCCTGAAAACACCAGATCCTCACCTCAAGAAAAAAACGCTCCGAGCACAGCGACCTATGAATCGGAGCCCACCGCGGATTTAAAGTTTGGTCGTAGGACTTCGCCCTCCTTCCGCTCTGGGGTCTCCTCAAGGCTTTGGAGGGTATCGACGAATTGGCTCACATCGGAGAACTCGCGGTACACCGAAGCGAAGCGCACGTAGGCGATCTGGTCGAGCGCCTTTAACGCCTCCATCAAAAAATCTCCGATCTGACGGCTCGGGATCTCTTTTAAGCACAACTCGCTCACCCGCCGCTCGATCGCATCAACCGTTGCATCGATCGCGCTCATACTCACCGGCCGTTTTTCGCAGGCTCGCACGAGACCGGCACGCAGCTTATTTCGATCGAACGGCTCCCGACGATCGTCTTTTTTGATAACCATCGGCAGCGAGAGCTCTATCCGCTCATAGGTGGTAAACCGCACCCCACACCCCTGACACTCCCGCCGACGTCGGATAGCGTCGTCATCGCCCCGAGAGTCGATGACCGCCGAATGGTCAGAACTGCATTTCGGACAACGCATAAAGCTCTCCGTTACCGCACGAGGCGGTGTTTATAGAGGGGAAATCGCATCGCCAACGACTGTACATCATCTCGCACCGAGCGAAGCTTGCTCTCATCGTCACGCGCCTCGACCGCCCGCAAAATGAGCGCTCCGACCTGCTCCATCTCTTTTGTCCCCATGCCCCGTGTCGTGAGCGCCGGAGTCCCGAACCGAATACCGCTGCAAACCGTCGGGGGCTGTTTGTCGTAGGGGATGGTGTTTTTATTGACGGTGATACCAACGGCGTCGAGACACGCCTCACCCGCCTTTCCGGTCATATCCGCCGGGGTGAGATCGACCAACAAAAGGTGCGAGTCGGTACCACCCGACACAACCTTGAGCCCCCCCTTCATAAGGGCAGCGCAGAGCGCCCGAGCGTTATCGATCACCTGCTGGGCGTACGCCTTAAAGCTCGGCTCCAGCGCCTCCTTAAAGGCGACCGCTTTCGCCGCGATCGTGTGCATATGGGGGCCACCTTGAAGTCCGGGGAAGACCGCCTTATTGAGGGCCTTTTCGAACGAGCTTTGGGCCATGATCAATCCGGAGCGGGGCCCCCGAAGTGTCTTGTGGGTCGTGGTCGTAACGATGTGAGAGTGCGGCACCGGGGAGGGATAGACCCCCGCGGCGACGAGACCCGCATAGTGGGCGATATCGGAGAGGAGCACCGCTCCAACCTCATCAGCGACCCGGCGAAACATCGCAAAATCGATCTGCCGCGAATACGCCGAGGCACCCGCGATGATCATCTTCGGACGGTGCTCAAGCGCGAGTGCTCGCACCTCTTCAGGGTCGATGAGATGGTCACTCTCACGCACGCTGTACGCCACCACTTTATAATCGAGGCCGGAGAAATTCACCGGGCTTCCGTGGGTGAGGTGTCCCCCGTGGTCGAGACGCATACCCATCACGGTATCACCCCGCTTGAGGCACGCCTGGAACGCCGCCTGGTTCGCCCCCGCACCGGAGTGGGGCTGCACGTTCACAAACTCGCATCCAAAGAGCTGCTTCGCTCGGTCACGGGCGATGTTCTCGACCCCATCGACCACATGGCAGCCACCGTAGTACCGCTTTCCGGGAAGACCCTCAGCGTATTTGTTCGTCAACACCGAGCCACACGCCTCAAGAACCGCCTCGCTCACGAAGTTCTCGCTCGGGATCATCTCTAAGCCGTGCTCCTGTCGCTCGGTCTCCGCTTGCACGAGTTTAAAGATTTCGGGGTCGTATTCTTTGAGCGAAGCTTGGGCAACCATGGTGTGTTCCTGACGTCTTTATGGGAGCTAACCCTCTAGGGTTACTCTAAAAAACAAGACCAATAGTATGCCAAGAACGGTTCAAAAATGCCAGGGAAAGCGGCTCGCGGCGGGTGATATAACACCCTAAAAGCGTTCAGTTATCCCCGAACCCTTCGAGCTTCCCCGCAGCAGAGAATCAGCGTAGGCACCTCGCCTCCGCTGCCCTATAATCCAGCAGTCGCTATCAAAAAGGTTTTTTATGGCCCACATAAATCAACAAAAGTTTTGCTACGTGGTCCGGGCGCTCTTCCCCGATCACTTTAATGGCCGAACGGTGCTCGATATCGGCAGCCTCGATATCAACGGTTCGAACCGTGGGCTCTTCCAGAATTGTCAGTATACCGGGCTCGACATCGGACCGGGGCCAAACGTTGATGTGGTCTGTAAAGCGCACGAGTTCGAACGTCCGGAGCACTCATTCGACACCATCATCTCGACCGAGTGCTTCGAGCACGACCGCTTTTACCGCGAATCGCTCCGAAACGCGGTGCGCCTTCTCCGACCGGGTGGGCTCCTCGTTTTTACCTGCGCAACAACCGGCCGGGAGGAGCACGGGACACTCCGAGCTAACCCAGGCTCATCGCCGTTCACATCGGTTACGCCTGAGTGGGATTCGTACTATAAGAACCTCACCGAACACGACATCCGCGAAGCGATCGATGTTGAGAATATCTTCTCTTTGCGGTGCGAATGGACCTGTGGTTCGCACACCCATACGTTTAACTTCCCCCGCTTCCAGTTCATGACATGCGATGAGGGGAAGGATCTTTACTTCTGGGGAGTCAAAGGAGCGGGGCAAACTATCCAAGCTGGAACGGTTCTGAAGGAGCAGACGGTCACAAATCCCGGGGGAATGTAGCGGGAAACCTGAGCGGCACGGCTCCCCCCGTTCCGACAGTTGCGACCGTTCCACCAGCGACCACATCGGAGATCGCGGCTCGTTCGGCTTAACAAACTCAACGCTCTCCGATTCTCCTTCATTACCCGAAAAGACCTTGGGCTATTTACGCTCCTGACCCAGGGTCCCTGGACTCCAGAGAGCGACCTCTGAGCCGGAGTTAAATGAAAAACACCCCGTACAAGCTACGGGGCAAAAAAAAAAGCCGCGGTGACCCGCGGCTTTTTCTTAGAAAAGCTGACTTAATTAAGCCTGCTTCCCTTGAACGTACGAGATGACGTCCTGAACGGTCTGGATCTTCTCCGCGTCCTCGTCCGGGATCTCCATGTCGTACTCCTCTTCGAGCGCCATGATGAGCTCAACGATGTCGAGGGAGTCCGCGCCGAGGTCCTCGATGAACGAAGCCTCCGGAGTGACCTCAGCCAACTCTACGCCGAGCTGCTCGACGATAATGCTTTTGATGCGCTCTGCGATCTCTTCTGCTGATGCCATGTCTTCACTCTCCTTAAGTAAAATCAGTCGGGCCCTTGCGGGGTGGCCGTATCTGCACCGCTCTAGCACGGCGGTTATTAGCAACTAACTTTCGCTTATATCCGGCGAAAGGCCCTATTTTTATCAACTAACGGCCGAACTCAGTCAAGTGGCGGGAGGAAAAGAGCGGTCCCCTCTTACATCATATCGTGCCGAACACTTTTCGCCTTAAAAATCAACCACATAGCAACTTCAACTGAACGTTGAGTCACTGAACGGGGTCACATATACATGCCGCCGTTGATGCCGATTACCTGGCCGGTGATGTAGGCGGCATCGCTCCCCGAGAGAAAAGCGACCGCCCCCGCAACCTCC